>JAFAPY010000048.1 GCA_019246795.1 Streptosporangiaceae bacterium
CGAGAGCGCCGCGGGATCCCGCGCGGATGATGGCGTCCTGGTCGGCGGCGATGGTGGCGAGCACGTCTCGCATCCGGGCCGACCGGCTGCTGCCCAGGCTGGCGATGAAGGCGGACTGGTCGTCCAGCGCGGCGTGCCCGTCAAGCCCGTCCGGTGTGAACACCTCGTCCCAGTAGTCGCTGATCCGGCCGCGGGTCCAGCGATACCTGCGGCGGCTTGCCAGGCCCATCGGGTTGGCGTGGGTCGCTCCGAAGAACGGCTCAGCCGCGGGCGAACGCCAGTCGACCAGCAGCCGACGGCCCGCACGGTCGGTGAGGCCGAGCCGTCCGACGTACACCGGCTCGGGATTGTCTGCGCCGACGATGCGCCCGAGGCACAGGTCCAGGCCGAAGCGGCGCAGGGCGCGCAGCCGGGCGGTCAGAATTCAGAACCTGCGAGGAAAGGGAGCGGGCTCGGTAACCTGAAGATCATGGCACGTGACCAGCGCAGCGTTACCCCGCAGACCGAGGATTTCGCGGCCTGGTACAACGACGTGGTCTTCCGCGCCGAATTGGTGGACCGGGGACCGGTCCGCGGCAGCATGGTGATCAGGCCGTACGGTTACCGGATCTGGGAATTGCTGCAGGCGGACCTGGACGGGCGGATCAAGGCGACCGGGCACCAGAACGCATACTTCCCCCTCCTCATCCCGCAGAGCTATATGCAGCGCGAGGCCGAGCACGTCGAGGGGTTCGCGCCCGAGCTGTTCACGGTCACCCACGCGGGCGGCAAGGAACTGGAGGAGCCACTGATCGTCCGGCCGACGTCGGAGACGGTCATCGGGGAGATGATGGCCAAGTGGATCAGTTCGCACCGGGACCTGCCGCTGCTGCTGAACCAATGGGCCAACGTGCTCCGGTGGGAGATGCGACCCCGCATGTTTCTGCGCACCAGCGAGTTCCTCTGGCAGGAAGGCCACACCGCGCACGCCACCGCGGCTGACGCGACCGCCGAGACAATGCTGGCGCTGGGCTTTTACCAGGACATGGCCGGCCAGACCGCCGCTCTGGCCACCGTGCCGGGCGAGAAGACGCCGGGGGAGCGGTTCGCCGGGGCCGAGCGCACGTTCACGGTCGAGGGCATGATGCGGGACGGGCGTGCCCTGCAGCTGGGCACCTCGCATTTCATGGGAACGAATTTCGCGGCGGCATTCGGTATCACCTATACCAGCGAGAGCGGCACGGCAGAGCTGTGCCACACCACTTCCTGGGGTATGAGCACCAGGATGATCGGCGGCCTGATCATGACCCACGGTGACGACAAGGGCCTCGTGCTGCCGCCGGCCGTGGCTCCCTACCAGGTGGTGATCGTCCCTATCGGGCGCGGGGAGCAGGTCGAGCCAACGGTGTCCGCGGCTATCGAATGTGCCGCCACGCTGCAGCGCGCGGGTATCCGAACGCACGTCGATGACCGGCCGCAGGCCTCGCCTGGCTTCAAGTTCAATGACTGGGAGATGCGCGGTGTACCGATCCGGCTGGAGCTTGGCCCGCGGGAACTGGCCGACGGTACCGCGCTGATGTCCCGCCGCCTGAGCTACCGGCAACCGGAGGCCGTCAAGGAGGCAATCCCGCTCGATGCGGCGCCAGACCTGCTGCGTGCCGAGCTTGCGGCGTTCCAGGCGATGCTGGCGCGCAGGGCCGCCGACTTCCGCGACGGGCACATCGCCGTTGTCAGTTCCTGGCCCCAGTTCGCCGCCGCCGTGGCGGTCGGCTGGGCGCTGGCGCTGCATTGTGGCCAGCAGGCTTGTGAAGACGAGATCAAGACAGAAACCACGGCCACTCCGCGCTGCATCCCGCTGGCAGGCGAACCGGATCAGGGCGCGTGCGTCCGCTGCGGCAAGGCGTCCGCCTACGGCACGCGGGTGATCTTCGCCCGCGCCTACTGACCGGTCACCGGTTATGCCCTACTGACCGGTCATCGGTTATGCCCGCCACGGGGGGCGGGCAACTCGCGGCGGTCGCGGCATGCGGTCGGCAGACCGGGCTCGCTGAGCGCTGTCAGCGGATCCGGGCGAGGCGATTTGCTCGACTATCTGTGCTGCCAGGACGCTGACCTTGACGTTGGCACGTTGGGACGCCCGGCGCAGCAGATCAAATGCCTCATCGGGTCCGCACCGGTGCTCTGCCATCAAGATTCCTTTGGCTTGCTCAATCACGGGCATGCTATCCAGCCTGGCCTGGAGCCGGGCAAACGCGGAATCATGCAATATCTCCCGCTGGGACCGGTCGTGCTGCGCCCGGTCAATGGTCGCTTGCAAGCGCGCTTTGGCCTCCTCAAACCTCCGCGCCTGGGCTTCGAATTCCCGTCGCGCGATCTCCAGCCGTTCGGTGTCGCGTATCTGGGACTCATCCCTGGCCGAATCCACGATCGTGACGGTACCAGCCAGGCTTGGTCAGCGGCAGGCAGCATGGTCGGTGCGATCGCCCCCTGACCCGGGGCGGGACGGCTGAAGCTCTATTGTGTGGGTAGCTACCGGTGCGGCCATGATGTCCCGCACGACTGGCCGCCCTGGCGGGCTCAGCTTGCCCATCACATGCCGCGATTGTGCTGACCCCGGGAGTGCTACGTGACAACCACCAGGCACCTGATCGGGCTGCTGCTCGGCACCGAGGAGGACTGGCCGACGGCGTTCGAGGAGGTCCTGCGCCGTCTCGGCCCGGTCGAGGGGCCCGAAGGCAGCCGGCACGCCTTCGATACCGAGCGGATCACGATTGAGCCGTTCGGCCTTCGCGACAAGCCGCGGTACCGCCTGGTCATCGACCGGCTCGCCTACTGGTACTACCACCCCAGGGAGTGGCTGAAGAAGATCGCGCTGATGGATGGCGTCTACCTGCTGAACAGTCCGTTCACGTTCCAGTCCATGGAGAAGCACGCGGCGTACTGCGCGATGATGCGGCTCGGGCTGAAGGTGCCCGATACGGTGCTCGTGCCGTACAAGCACCCGGTGGACAACGCCCGCTATGCTTACACCGCGGCCCGCTACAACATGTCGTTCGACCTCGACGCCATCGCCGCCGCGATCGGCTACCCGCTGTTCATGAAGCCCTACGACGGCGGCGCGTGGCGTGGCGTCTCGCGGATCCGCAACCCGGCTGAACTGCACGCCGCCTACGACGCCAGCGGCCAGATGCTCATGCACCTGCAGAAGGCCGTCGAGGGTTATGAGGTGTTCGCGCGCTCGCTGTCGATAGGTGCCGAGACCATGGTCATGCGCTTTCAGCCGGACCAGCCCATGCACCTGCGCTACGCGGTCGATCACGGCTTCTTGTCCGCGCAGGCCGGGCACGAGGTGGTGACGATAAGCAAGCTGGTCAACGCGTTCTTCCAATGGGAATTCAACTCGTGTGAGACCCTGGTCTCCGGCGGCGAGGTCTATCCCATCGACTACGCGAACGCGTGCCCGGACGTGGCGCTGACCAGCCTGCACTACTACTTCCCCTGGGCCGTCAAGACGCTGGCCAAGTGGTGCGTCTTCGTGCTGGTGACGGGAAGGCCGCCCAGGCTCGACCTGGAGACCGGCCGGTACTTCACGATCGCGGACGACCCGGGTGCCTCGTATGCGGAAAAGCTCGATGCCTACCGCGGCCTGGCCGATGCCTACTTCGGCTCCGAGCGGTACCACGATTTCTGCGCGACCAGCCTCCCGCACGCCGACGAGGTGGTCCTGGAGTGGGTCGACAGCCCCGACTTCGACCGGCTGCTGGTGCAGACCGTCCGGTCGGTTTACCCGGCGCACGAGCACGACCAGTTCATCGCCCACCTGCGTGGGCTGCTCAGCATGTGGGTACGTGACGAGAGCGCCCGCCTGCGCGGCTGAACGGGAGGTGGTTGGCGCTGGCGGTTGCGGCATGTCAATGTGTAAGGCGAGAGACCACAGCGGGCTGACAGGGCCGAGCGGAGGCCGCCATGGGACGTGACATCCAGGCGATCAAGATCAGCCGTGAGGACCGGCGCATGTACCGGGACAAGCTGCGCCGCTCACTGGACGCGTTCGCCCGGATGCTACGCGAGCGCATGTTCGAGGACGACCTGTGGACAGTGGGCCAGGAGATCGAGCTGAACCTGGCCGATGACCGCGGGTGGCCGTCGATGCGCAACACGGACGTGCTCAAGGCGATCGCCAGCTCGATGTGGGCGACGGAACTCGGTCAGTTTAACCTCGAGATCAACGTGCCGCCGCGGGGGCTTGACGGCGACGCGTTCGCGGAGCTGGAGCGGGAGATCCGCGCCAACCTGAACGAGGCGGACGCCCGTGCGCGCACCGTCGGCAGCCGTCTGGTCATGATCGGCATCCTGCCGACGCTGGGCGAGCAGGACGTGGACGAGGGGTTCATGTCGGCGAACGAGCGCTACCGGGTGCTGAACGAGCAGATCTTCGCGGTGCGCGGCGAGGACATGCGCATCGCGGTCGACGGCGACGAGCAGCTCCTCACCTACTGCGACAGCATCCTCCCCGAAGCCGCCTGCACCAGCGTACAGCTGCACCTTCAGGTCAGGCCGGAGGACTTCGCGAACTACTGGAACGCCGCCCAGGCGATCGCCGGCCCGCAGGTGGCGCTGGCGGCGAACTCACCGTTCCTCTTCGGCAGGCAGCTGTGGCGGGAGACCAGGATCACCCTGTTCGAGCAGGCCACGGACACCCGGCCCGACGAACTGAAGGAACAAGGGGTCCGGCCCAGGGTATGGTTCGGCGAGCGCTGGATCACCTCGGTGTTCGACCTGTTCGAGGAGAACATCAGGTACTTCCCGGCGCTGCTGCCGATCCGGGAGGCCGAGGACCCCGTTGCCGTGCTCGACCGCGGCGGGATCCCGCAGCTGGCCGAGATGAGCCTGCACAACGGGACGATCTACCGCTGGAACCGTCCCGTCTACGCCGTGGTCGACGGTACCCCGCACCTGCGGGTGGAGAACAGGGTCCTGCCTGCCGGGCCGACGATCGCCGACCTCATGGCGAACGCGGCCTTCTACTACGGCGTGGTGCGGGTCCTCGCCGAGGCGCAGCGCCCCATCTGGACGCAGATGTCGTTCACCGCGGCCGCGGAGAACCTGTACGAGGCGGCGCGCTACGGCCTGGACGCGGTGCTGTACTGGCCCGGTGTCGGCGAGGCTCCGGTCGCCGAGCTCGTGCTGCGCCGCCTGCTGCCGCTGGCCCGCGAGGGGCTCGCCCGGTGGGGCGTCAGCCGGGCACACGCCGACCGGCTGCTCGGCATCATCGAGCAGCGCTGTCTAACCGGCCAGAACGGCGCCGCCTGGCAGGTTGCCGCCACCGCGCGCCTGGCCGCCGACGGCGGCCTGGACCGCCGTGAGGCGCTGCGCCGGATGGCGCTGCGCTACATCGAGCTCATGCACACCAACCAGCCCGTGCACACATGGCCGCTGGACCTTTAGCGTCGCGGCCTAATCCTTGTCCCGGTCGCAGCTTTCCGGGTGGAGGTAGCACAGCAGCCCGTAGAGGGCGACGGACGTGACCAGCCAGCCGGCCAGGGCCAGGGCCAGCGCAGCGAACGGCTCGATGCGGCCGAAGGCTGCCTCTCCGATCATCGCGAACGCCACCAGCCCGGCGGCGCCGAGCACCGCGCCGATCGCGTTGCGGTCCGCGCGGCGGGTGCCCTCCTGCTCCTGGATCAGGGTGAGGCTGGCGGGCAGGATTGAGGGGAAGGCGAGGAATGACCCGCCGAAGCGGGCACCGACGGTCTTGGCGATGATGCCGGCGACGATCGAGATGGCGGCGCCCAGGGCGAACCGGATCAGGTAATCCCGCGGCCGGATCTCGCGCAGGTGGCCCGGCGCCATGACCGGAAGCACCGGCGACCGCTGGCCGGTGTCAGTGCGCGCCAACGAACACCGCCCAGTAGAGCCCGAGGTCGACGGCCACCCAGCCGCCCCATGCCACCAGGGATCCCCATAGCGAGCGGACACGGGGGATGGCAGCCACGGCCAGGACGCACGATGCGGCCATGGCGACGCCGCCGACCACCATGCCGATGCTGGCCTGCCGGGCCTTGTCCGCGCTTTCCGCGACGATCGTGATGGCCAGGCTGGCGACCGCCACCGACGGGGCGGCGGAGAACAGGCCGGAGAACGCCTTGGGCTTGACCACCTCGCCGATCAGGGCGAAGACAACTACGAGGGCGCCGCCGGCCAGGCCGCGCAGCGCGAGCACGCCGATATCGCCAAGTTTCATGACGAGCTATTTCCCTGGCAGCGGCCGGGAAACCCTGCTGCGTTACCTGGCGTTCACCCGCCATTCACCCTAAGGGGAGGTGTGGGTGATCCGGCGAGCCGTAGTGCCGGCGCCCGGCGGGGTTACCCGGCCCAGGTCACCACAGGCGGGGATAGGCGCGGTCCGGGTTGTGCTCCGACAGCTCCGAGGGCGGCCCGATGAGGTTGCGGTCCGGCTTGCCGATGACCTCCTCGTCCTTGCCCTCGTAGTCGAACTTGCACAGCACGTGCTTGATCGCCTCCAGCCTGCCCCGCTTCTTGTCGTTGCTCTTCACCACGACCCAGGGGGACTCAGGGATGTCGGTGTAGTGGAACATCGCCTCTTTCGCCTCGGTGTAGGCATCCCACTTGTCCAGCGACTCCAGGTCGATCGGGCTCAGCTTCCACTGCCGGACCGGGTCGATCCTGCGGATGATGAACCGGGTGCGCTGCTCGGACCGCGTCACGGAGAACCAGAACTTCGTCAGGTGCAGCCCGGACCGGATCAGCATGCGCTCGAACTCCGGCGCCTCCCGCATGAACTCGTAGTATTCGTCCTCGGTGGAGAAGCCCATGACGCGCTCGACGCCGGCCCGGTTGTACCACGAGCGGTCGAACATGACCATCTCGCCCGCCGCTGGCAGGTGCGGCACGTACCGCTGGAGGTACCACTGGGACTGTTCCCGCTCGCTCGGCTTGGTCAGCGCCGAGACCTGCGCGCCGCGGGGATTGAGGTGCTCGGTGAACCGCTTGATCGTGCCGCCCTTGCCGGCCGCGTCACGGCCCTCGAAGATGATCACGATGCGCTGGCCGGTGGACTTGACCCAGTTCTGCAGCTTGACCAGCTCGACCTGCAGCGGCCGCTTCAGGTACTCATATTCGCTGCGCGGCATCTTCTGGTCGTAGGGATAGTCCTCGCGCCAGGTATCGACCCGTCGCCCGTCGGGCCACAGCAGCACCGGGTCGTCGTGCTCGTCGTCGTCGTCGACAATCAGCCCGGCCAGCAGGTCGGGGCGGGACGCCCAGTCTTCCGGCAGCGCATTGAACGGATTCGCAGGTGCAGTAGTCACCCCCCTAGCACAGCACACGCCGCCCGCAAGGTCATCACCTGCCCTCGGGTGATATCTGGCAACCCGGCCGCGCCAGTGCCGACCGTACCGCCAGCAGGGACCGCCGCCACATCTGCTGCCTGGATTACCGAACGGACGATGCAGCCCGGCCACCGCGCCGCTGTTTCGGGGCAAACGGCGCGGATCCGCGGATTCCCCGGTAGGACAGTGCGCGCTTCCCTACACTCCTGCGATGGGAGGCAGCATGCGACGCCGTATCACCCCCGTGCTGGCCGGGATAAGCCTCGGGCTGGTTGTCGTGCTGGCCGCGGGATGTTCGTCCGCGGCCGGCGGCGGCGCCCAAGTGGAAAAGCCGGACCTGACCGTCGCCGCGGTGCCGGTCGGCGACGAGGCCGGGCTCTACGTCGCCCAGGATCGCGGGCTGTTCACGGCCGAGGGCCTGAACGTCAGGATCGTTTCCGCGGTCAGCAGCGCCGACATCATCACGGGCCAGAACGACCGCAGGTACGACATCTCCGCGGGAAACGCGGTTTCTTACATCCAGGCGCAGGTCAGCGGGCAAGCGAACCTGGAGATCATCGCGGTGGGCTCGCTGATGCAGCCGGGCAACCAGGCGCTGTACACCCTGCCCGGGTCGCCGATCACCAGCATCGCCGACCTGGCGGGCAAGCGGATCGGCGTCAACGCGCCGGAGAACATCGGCACGCTGCTGATCAGCTCGGTCCTGGCGGATTACGGGATCGCGCGCCACGAGGTGCGCTTCGTGGTGATGCCCTTCCCGGACATGGGCCCCGCGCTGCAGCACCACCAGATCGACGTGGCGTGGCTGCCGGACCCGTTCGGCAGCATCTTCGCCGAGCAGTACGGCCTTGCCCAGCTCACCGACCTCGACCAGGGCGCCACCACGAATTTCCCCGTCAGCTGGTACGTGGTGACCAAGGCGTGGGCGAAGAAGTACCCGCACACCCTCGCGGCGTTCCTCGCCGCGCTGCGACAGGGACAGCAGATCGCCGACACCGACCGTGCCGCGGTCGAGCAGGCGATGGAGACGCTGCCGCCGCCGTACACCGTGCCGCCCGCGATCGCCGGGGTCATGTCGCTGGACAGCTACCCGGTGGGCATCTCGCTGCCCAGCGTGCAGCGGGTGGCGGACACCATGTACCAGTTCCAGATGCTGAACCAGCCGTTCCGGGTCAGCTCGATGCTGGGCTAGCGGCTCGCGCCGGCTGCGGAGCCCCGTGCCCCACTCGCTAGCTGAAGGACCCTCCCCGGCCGCCCGGTATCAGCCTTTCCTCGGTGACGACCGCGGAGACAAGCTCGGCCGGGGTGATGTCGAAGGCGAAGTTCAGCGCCTTGGTGCCCGGCGGGGCGGCCGGGACCGTCACCTCCTCGTCCGGGCGCTGCTCCAGCGGGATCGACCTGCCGTCCGGAGCTGCCTCGTCGATGGTCGACTCGGGCACCGCGACCAGGAACGGGATGCCGGCCCGGGAGGCGGCCAGCGCCAGGCCGTACGTGCCGACCTTGTTGGCCACGTCGCCGTTGGCGGCCACCCGGTCGGCTCCGACCACCACGGCGTCGGCGAGCCCGCGGCTGATCAGGAACGGGCCGGCGCCGTCGCAGGCCAGCCGGTGCTCGATGCCGAGCTGCCCGAGTTCCCAGCAGGTCAGCCGGGCGCCCTGCAACAGCGGCCGGGTCTCGTCCACGATCACGTGGCTGAGCGCGCCTGCCTCGTGCACCGCGCGGATCACGCCGAGCGCGGTGCCCCAGCCCAGGCATGCCAGGCTGCCGGTGTTGCAGTGCGTGTGGATGCGCAGCCGGCCGCCGCCGCAGGCCTGGGCGAGGTAGGCGGCGCCGCGCTTGCTGATCCGGCGGCTCGCCTCGGCGGCCAGGTCCAGCACGGCAAGCGCCGCCGCCTCGACGGCCGCCGCGCCCTCGGGGATGCGCGCCGCCACCACGGACACCTCGCGCCTGAGGTTGACCGCGGTCGGCCGGGCGTCGGCGATCCGGCTCACCTCCTTGGCCAGCCGGGCGTCGTCCCAGCCTTCGGCGCGACCCTGGCGCACCGCCAGCGCCACGCCGAGGGCGCCTGCGGCGCCCAGCACCGGGGCGCCGCGCACGGCCAGCGTGGTGATCGCCTGCACCAGCTGGTCGACCGTGGTGATGCGCAGCGTGCGGATCCGGCGCGGCAGCGCCGTCTGGTCCAGGGCGGTGATCTGCCCGTCCCGCCACGCCAGCACATCGGGTTGGCTCATAACGTCGACGATATGCTGCAGAACACCGGCGTGGCAGCGCAGCCGCCCCCGGAACGGGAAACGGTCAGCAGCGGCCCTGATAGGCACCGGTGACGTAGGTGGTCCACGGGGTCCAGTTGGTCCCGTTGTCGGAGATTGCGACCGCGGCCCTGGCGTTGCCGAGGGCATCGAATGTGGCCAGCGGCCCGTGCGAGGCGTTGATCTGCCAATAGCCGTAATCGTCGCTGGGGCTGAGCGCGTCCTGCTGGCCGCCGGATTCGGCCATGGCGATCTCGGCTGCCATGAAAGCCGCGCCGGGCGAGCCGCCGGCCTGCTCCCACAGCGCCTCAAGGCCGGAGCAGCTGAGCGTGCCGCTGAGGCTGGAAGAGCCGGAGGAACCGGAGAAGCTCGACGCGCCGGCCGAGCCCGAGGAACTGAAGGAGCCCGAGGAGCCGGAGGAACCGGAAGAGCTCACGGACGAGGTGAGCGCGTCGGTCTTGGCGTGCTTCGGCGCGTAAGAGGCGGCGTCGGCGGGCGGGTCGTGGGGGACCTGCAGCCTCTCGCCGACGTAGATGAGGTTCGGGTCGGCTACCACCGACTGGTTCACGTGGTACAGCCACGGCCAGTCCGTCGCGTTGCCGTAGAACCGCTGCGCGATCCCCGACAGCGTGTCGCCCGGGACGACGGTGTACCGGCGGATGCCCGGCTGCGCCCGGCCGACCAGGGCATCGGTGCGTGCCCGCCCGGCCGCGGCGGCGCCCCTAACGGGAACCCTTCCGGCCGCGGCGGCGGCCCTGGCGGGAACCCTCCCAGGCACGGCGGCGGCCCTGGCGGGAACCTTCGCGGGCGCGGCGGCGGCCCTGGCGGGAACCCTTCCGGCCGCATGCGCGTGCGGCGCGGCGACCAGCGCGCCGGCGATCGCCATCGCGGGGGCGGCCTTGCCTGCCTTCTCCGCTACCTTCTCCACCTGCGACGGTGTGACGTGCCTGCCCGCGCGCCGGATCTTGCGCGGGCGTCGGTGCGAATGCGCTGAATCCACGGAGAGCCCCAGGTCGTTCGTCAGGTGGTCTGTGCCGTCTGCGGAAGCATGGCAGTAGCCGCCGGCCGCCCGCAGGCAAACCGAGGCATTTCCGTGACGCGTTCGTGATCTGTAATATCGCCGGGCGCGGCCTTGGCCGGCTCGGTCCGGTACCCGGCGGTGCGGGGGGATGGCACGCTGGTCAGGTGAGCAGAACGCTGATGCTGCTGCGGCACGCCAAGTCGGACTGGCCCGAGGGTGTGCCCGATCATGACCGGCCGCTGGCCAAGCGCGGGCGGCGCGACGCCCCGGCGATCGGCCGGTGGCTGCGCGACCGCGGCTACCTGCCGGACGCCGTGGTCTGCTCGACAGCGCTGCGGGCCAGGCAGACCTGGGAGCTCGTAGCTGCCGAGCTCGGCAGCACCACGCGTCCGTCGGTGACGTTCGAGCCGCTGGCGTACGCGGCAAGCGCGTCGTCCTTGCTGCGGCTGGCGCGGGAACTGCCCGGAAGGCACCACGCCGCCCTGCTGGTCGGCCACAACCCGGGCCTGGAGGAACTGGCCGCCGCGCTGGGCGCCGGCGCGGGCGGGATCAGGCTGCCCACCGCCGGGCTGGCTGTCATCAAGTTCAGCGGCGGCTGGGCGGCCCTGGCTCCCGGGCAGGCACAGCTCGCCGACCTGATGATCCCCGCCGACCTGCCCAAGGCCGCGGCGGGCCACCGTGACGACGGCGGCCCGCCACGACGGGACGCGGGCTAGGACTCGCCGAACGACTTGATCTCGTGCTGCTCGGTTTCGGTCAGCTCGCGCTGCTCCTGGCCGCGCTCGCGCTTGGCGGTCTGCACCTGCTCCCGGACCTGCTCCACGATCTCGGGGTTAGCGAGGGTGCTGACGTCGCCGACTTCGGTGAAGTTGGAGACCGACGCTATGACCCGGCGCATGATCTTGCCGGAGCGGGTCTTGGGCATGTCGGCGACGATCCAGACGTTCTTCGGCCGCGCGATCTTGCCGATCGTGGTGTCGATTGTCTGGCTGACCTTGGCGGCGACCTCGTCGCTGGCCTCGAAGCCCGGCTTGAGCGAGACATACATCTCGACGACCCGGCCGCGCACGTCGTCGACGACCGGGACCGCGGCCGCCTCGGCCACCTCGGGCACGGTGAGCGCCGCCGACTCGATCTCCTTGGTGCCCAGCCGGTGCCCGGCCACGTTGATCACGTCGTCCACCCGGCCCAGGATCCTGATGTACGCGTCGGCCGCGATGACCGCCCCGTCGTTGGTGAAGTACGGCCAGTCGCGCCAGTCCTTGCTGTCCGGGTTCTTGTTGTACTTCCGGAAGTAGGTGGACAGGAACCGCTCCGGGTCGCCCCAGATCGTCTGGAAGATGCCGGGCCAGGGGTTGCGGATGCAGATGTTGCCCGCCTTGCCGCTGCCCTTCGGGATCTCGTTGCCCTCCTCGTCGTAGAGCACCGCCTGGATGCCGAGCACGCTGGGGCCGCAGCTTCCCGGCTTCATCGGCTGCAGGCCGGGCAGGGTGGCGCCGAGGAAGCCGCCGTTCTCGGTCTGCCACCAGGTGTCGGTGATCGCCGCGCCGCCCTTGCCGACCTCGGTGAAGTACCACCGCCACACCTCGGGCTCGATCGGCTCGCCCACGGTCGTCATCGACTTGAAGTGGTAGTTGTACTTCCTCGGCTCCTCCGGGCCGACCTTGCGCAGCATCCGGATCGCGGTGGGGGAGGTGTGGAAGATGTTGACCCGGAGTTGCTCCGCGATCCGCCACGGCCGCCCGCCGTCGGGGTAGTTGGGCACGCCCTCGTAGATCACGGTCGTGGTGCCGAGCGCCAGCGGGCCGTACACGATGTAGGAGTGTCCGGTGATCCAACCGATGTCGGCCATGCACCAGTACATGTCGTCTGGGTGGATGTCCAGGTAGTACTTTGACGTGCCGGCCACGTAGGACAGGTAGCCGCCGGTGCTGTGCTGGCAGCCCTTCGGGCGGCCGGTGGTCCCGCTGGTGTACATGAGGAACAGCGGCGCCTCGGCCGGCATGGACACGGGCTCGACGGTCTGCCCGGCGTACCGCGGGAGCAGCTCGTCGATGAAGAAGTCCCTGCCCTCCACCATGGGGGTCTTCGACTGGTACTCACCCGGGCGGCGCCGCCAGACCAGCACCTTGTCGACTTCCTGCCCCTCCTTGGCCGCCATTTCGAGGGCCTCGTCCGCCTTGACCTTGTGGTCGCCCATTTTGCCGGCCCGGTAGTAGCCGTCCATGGTGATCAGGACCCGGCTGCCCGAGTCGGAGATGCGGCTCCCGGCCGCAGCGCCGCTGAAGCCGCCGAACACCTCCGAGTGGATGACGCCCAGCCGGGCGCAGGCGAGCATGACGACCGGAAGCTCGGGGACCATCGGCATGTGCAGCGTCACCCGGTCGCCGGTCTTGAGACCGCAGAAGTCGCGCAGCAGCGCGGCGAACTCGTTCACCTGCCGGAGCAGCTCGCCGTAGCTGATGTGGACGTGCTCGTCGGACTCGATCTCGGACACGAACACGATCGCGGTCTTGTCCGGATTGGCCGCCGCGTGCCGGTCGACGCAGTTGTACGAGGCGTTCAGCCTGCCGCCGACGAACCACTTGTAGAACGGCGCGTTGCTCGTGTCGAGCGTGGTATGCCAGGTCTGGTCCCAGCTCAGCAGGTCGGCGTACTCCTTGAAGCACTCCGGGAACTTGTCCTCGCTGAACCGCTCGAGGATGGCGGGGTCGTTGGCATTTGCCTGCGACACGAAACTGGCGGGCGGCTGGATGTAGTCCTCCTCGCGCCAGTGCACTGCGATCTGCGACTCGGAGACCCCGGATGTCGCGGGTGCCTCGGCTGCCTGCCCTTGAACTTCTTCTGCCATGGAGAGTCCTTCCGCTTGCGCGACTCGGAGTTTTACGCCGGAAGCACTCCAAATTTAACTCCAGAAGCCACCATCCTCCATGGTGACGTTGGCCTCGCCCTGGGGCAGGGGTTCCCAGGGGCGGTGCCGCGGGCATGCGGCTAAGCGCGCGCGGGGCATGCTGAGCACGCGGGTCGCCGGCCGCAGCTCGGGGAAGGCGCGGTCCAGCCCGGTGATCCGCATGATCTTCACCAGGGACGGGCGGGCCGAGGTCAGCCGGAGCTGGCGGCCGGCCTGCCGGGCGCTGCGGGCGATCCTGGCCAGCACCCCGAGCCCGGAGGCGTCGCAGAAGGCCAGGCCGGCGAGGTCCACGCTGATGGGCGCATCCCCGGTGCCGATCACCTCGCTGAGGTAGGCGTAGGCCTGCCCGGCCGTGGCGATGTCCAGTTCCCCGGTGAGGCTGATGACCCGGTTCCCGTCCGCCCCCGTACGGCTGGAGAACTCGAGCTGGACAGAATCCACCGGCAGCGCTGCGACCACGGTTCCATCACTTCCCCCGTCTTGGGCTGCCGCGCCGGCGCCGGCGCGATCCAGCGGACGAATGACCACGTGCATCTCCACCTTCGTCCCGTTAACGTCCGGCGGCATGCCATGCCTTCCTCGCGCCGGCCGAACCGGGACGGCATCCCCAGCCCCCGTAGACTGGGATGACGGTCCTGATTCTGGCAGGGCACCTGATACCAGCGCAAACGATTAGAGCCCGGAACACTGAACCGACACCGGAAATTCACTGAGTGATACGTCAGAGCCGGGCCTGCGGTTCACCCGAGGCCGGCGGTACCGTGCCGGTATGCGTGCATGGCATGTCGACGCCCCGGGGTTGCTGAGCGCCCAGCCCCTGCACCTGCGCGATACGCCACCGCCGCAGCCGGGGCCCGGCGAGCTGCTGCTGCGGGTGATCGCCTGCGGCGTGTGCCGCACCGACCTGCACGTGGTCGAGGGGGACCTGCCGCCGCACCTGCCCGGCGTGACGCCGGGGCACGAGGTCGTCGGCGAGGTGGCCGCCCTCGGCGAGGGGGCCGAGGCCGGCGGCTTCGCCGTCGGGGACCGGGCGGGCGCGGCCTGGCTGCGCTGGACCGACAACGTGTGCCGGTTCTGCACCCGCGGCGCGGAGAACCTGTGCCCGCGCTCGCGTTACACCGGCTGGGACGCGGGCGGCGGCTACGCCGAGTACATGACGGTGCCCGCCGCCTACGCGCACCGGCTGCCGCCCGGCTACTCCGACCTGGAACTCGCCCCGCTGCTGTGCGCGGGCATCATCGGCTACCACGCGCTGCAGCGGGCCGAGCTGCCGTCCGGCGGGCGTCTGGGCATCTACGGCTTCGGCGGCAGCGCGCACCTGGCCGCCCAGGTGGCGCTGGCCCGCGGCGCCACCGTGCACGTGCTGACGCGCGGCCAGCAGGCGCAGCAGCTGGCGCGCGAGCTGGGCGCGGCCTCGGTGGGCGGTGCCTCGGACATGCCGCCGGAGCCGCTGGACTCGGCGATCTTGTTCGCGCCCGTGGGGGATCTCGTCCTGCCCGCGATGGCGGCGCTGGACCGGGGCGGCACGCTGGCGATCGCGGGCATCTACCTGACCGACAT
This sequence comes from Streptosporangiaceae bacterium, assembly GCA_019246795.1. Classification (GTDB taxonomy): domain Bacteria; phylum Actinomycetota; class Actinomycetes; order Streptosporangiales; family Streptosporangiaceae; genus Palsa-504. The sequence goes on from JAFAPY010000048.1 coordinate 15,073, forward strand.
CCCGCCGCTGAACTACGAACGCCACCTGTTCTCCGAACGGCAGATCCGCAGCACCACCTCCAACACCCGTGCCGACGCCAGGGAGTTCCTCGGCTTCGCGGCGGAGCACAAGCTGGCCGTCACCGTGCACGGGTACCCCCTGGACCGCGCGGACCAGGCCCTGGCGGACCTGGAGGCCGGGCGGTTCGACGGCGCCGCGGTGCTGGTCCCATGAACGCGCGGTCGCCGGCCGTTAGTTTCCCGCATGTATCTGCCGCCGTCGGGCACTCCGCGGCATGGCCCGCTGCCCTGCAGCGTTGACATTGAGCAAAGGAGTGCTGATGAGCAAACAACCCACGCCGGCGCCGAACGACCGGCCTAATCCTCCCAGTCCCGCGCCGCCCCCGCCGTCCCCGTGGCGCAACATTATCTGGCTCGTGGCGCTGCTGGCGGCGTTCGTCCTCTGGCTCGTCCTGCCGACCGTGCACTCCACGACGACGAGCCTGAGCTATACGCAGTTCCTCACCGAGGTGTCCCAGCACAAGGTGAAGACCATCGACATCGCCCCGACCGGCGGCACCAGCACCGGCGCGCTGACCAGTGGGACCGACTACACCGTGGTCATCCCTCCGCAGGCCGACCAGACGCTGCTGACCGACTTGCAGGCCAACCACGTGACCGTGTCCGCGTCGACCTCCGGGCCCAGCGTCGGCTCCGAGGTGCTGAGCTGGGTGCTGATCCTGCTGCCGTTCCTGGTCTTCGGCTGGCTGTGGTACCGGCTGTCCCGCGGCGCTGCTGCCGGCCTGCAGGGCGTGATGGGCGTGGGCCGGTCCCGGGCGAAGGTGTTCGACGAGGACCGGCCGACCACCACGTTCGCCGACGTGGCCGGCTACGAGGGCACCAAGTCCGAGATCGCCGAGGTGGTCGACTTCCTGCGCAGCCCGGAACGGTACGCGCGGGTCGGCGCGATGGTGCCGCGCGGCGTGCTGATGGTCGGCCCGCCGGGCACCGGCAAGACGCTGATCGCCCGCGCGGTGGCCGGCGAGGCCCATGTTCCGTTCTTCTCGGTGGCCGGTTCCAGCTTCGTGGAGATGTTCGTCGGCGTGGGGGCGGCCAGGGTCCGTGACCTGTTCGAGCAGGCGCGCAGGCGCGCCCCCGCCATCATCTTCATCGACGAGATCGACGCCATCGGCCAGCGCCGGGCCGGCACCGGCCAGGTGGTCGCCAACGACGAGCGGGAGCAGACCCTCAACCAGCTGCTGTCGGAGATGGACGGCTTCGACCCGTCGACGGGCATCGTGGTGCTCGGGGCGACGAACCGGCCCGAGGTCCTGGACCCGGCGCTGCTGCGCCCTGGCCGGTTCGACCGGCAGGTGACGATCCCGCTGCCCAACGTGGCCGAGCGGGGCGCCATCCTCGCCGTGCATACCCGGGACAAGAAGCTGGCCGGCGACGTGGCCCTGAACGCGGTGGCCCGCGGCACTCCCGGTTTCTCCGGCGCCGACCTGGCCAACCTGGCCAACGAGGCCGCGATCTTCGCGGTCCGCGGCGGCCGCGACGTGATCACCGCCGCCGACTTCGACGCGGCGCGGGACCGGATCATCCTCGGCCGCCGGGAGAGCTCCAACGTGCTGCTGCCGGAGGAAAAACACATCGTCGCGGTGCACGAGTCCGGGCATGCCCTGGTGGCCGCGTTGAGCGATCACGCCGACCCGGTGGCCAAGGTGACGATCCTGCCCGCGGGCCAGACGCTCGGCGTGACCGAGCAGCTGCCGCTGGTCGAGCGGCACATGTACGGGGACGACTACCTGCACGACTCGCTCGCCGTCCGCCTCGGCGGCCGGGCCGCCGAGCTCGTGGTGGTCGGCCAGGGCTCCACCGGCGCGGCCAACGACCTGGCCGGGGCCACCGACCTGGCCGTCAAGATGGTCAGGGAGTACGGGCTGTCGGACAAGCTCGGCCCGGTGGGCTACCCCGAGGGCGGGTCGGTGTTCCTCGGCGGCGGCAGCCCCGGCGTGTCCAGCCGCCCGTTCGCCGAGGCAACGCAGGCGGAGATCGACCAGGAGGTCTCCCGGCTGCTGCGCGAGGCAGAGGAACGGGCGATCAGCCTGCTCAAAGGGCACCGCGCCGAGCTCGACTCGCTGGTGAACCTGCTGCTGGAGCAGGAGACCGTCGACGGCGCGCAGGTGTACCGGATCGCCGGCCGGCCCGACCGGTCCGCGGAGACGCCGCCGGTGCCGCCCACCACGATGGCGCCGCCGCGCGCAGCCGCGGTCAGCAGCGCCGGTACCGGTACCGCGCCGCACGGCGCCGCTGCCGCCGCCGACGGCGACAATTAGCCCCGAACGAGCCCATGCTGCCTCCGGCCGGCATGACCGGGGGGCCGACGGCCGGGGGTACGCTCGGCGCTATGGCGATGTCGGCGTACCTGCCCAGCCCGCCGATCAGTAGCTTCCACATCGGCCCGCTGGTGGTCCACTTCTATGCCCTGGCCTACCTGGTCGGGATCGCGCTGGCGATCTGGCTGACCAGGCGGCGCTGGCGTGCGGTGGGCGGCGATCCGGAGCTGGTCACCGAGATCGCGCTGTGGGTGGTGCCGGCCGGCATCATCGGCGGGCGGATCTACTTCGACATCACCACGCCGATGGACATCCCGCATGTGTGGTACGGCCCGCTGGCGGTGTGGACCGGCGGCCTCGGCATCTGGGGAGGGGTGCTGGCCGGCGGGCTCGTCGGCTGGTGGCGGCTGCGCCGGCGCGGGGTCAGCCCGGCGCTGTTCGCCGACGCCATGGCGCCGGGTCTGCTGATGGCGCAGGGCATCGGCCGGATCGGGAACTACTTCAACAAGGAACTGTTCGGCCGGCCGACGTCGCTGCCGTGGGGGCTGGAGATCCCGTACCCCTACCGGGTGTCCGGCGGGATCCCCGCGCAGTACCTGCACTACAGCACGTTCCAGCCGACGTTTCTGTACGAGCTCATCTTCGACTTCGCCTGGGCGGGCGTGCTGATCTGGCTCGGCCATCACCGCGCCATCAAGCCGCCGGGCCTGTTCGCCCTGTACGTGTTCGGCTACTCCGCATACCGGATCTTCGAGGAGTCGCTGCGGGTCGATTCCTCGGTGTACATCCTCGGGCTGCGGCTGAACATGTACATCGCCTGCGCGCTCACCGTGTTCGGCGCGGTCTGGTTCTACCGCAGCCAGCGCCGCCCGCTGCCCTCGCTTGCCGCCCGCCCGCCGGGAGAACCCGGGCCGCCGGGCCAGGTCCCCGCAGGCCATGACGTCGGCCAGGCGCGCGACGCCGAGGAGGCCACCTCATAGGTCCCGGCGGTCGATGACGCGGCGCATCTTGCCGGCCGAGCGCTCGATGGTGCCGGGGGCGGCGACCGAGACGTGGACCCGGACTCCGACGGTGTCCCGCACCGCCGCGGCCAGCGCGCGGGCCGCGCCGGACCGCTGGTCCGGGGTCAGGGCCGCGCGCGCCTCCACGTGCACGGTCAGCTCGTCGTGATGGTGGTGCGACGTGCGCTCCAGCTGGAAGTGCGGCGACAGGCCCGGGGTCGCCAGCAGCAGCTCCTCGATCTGGGTGGGGAACACGTTGACTCCGCGCAGCACGATCATGTCATCGGACCGGCCGGTGATCCGCTCCATCCGCCGGAACGCGGGCCTGGCGGTGCCGGGCAGCAGCCGGGTCAGGTCCCCAGTGCGGTACCGCACCAGCGGCATGGCCTGTTTTGTCAGTGAGGTGAACACGATCTCGCCGCGCTCGCCGCCCGCAAGCACCGCGCCGGATGCGGGATCGATGATCTCCGGGCAGAAGTGGTCCTCCCACACGGTCAGCCCGTCCTTGGTCTCCACGCACTCCTGCGCCACGCCGGGCCCCATCACCTCGGACAGCCCGTAGATGTCCACCGCGTGCAGGCCTGCCCGTTCCTCGAGTTCGGCGCGCATGTGCTCGGTCCACGGCTCGGCACCGAAGATGCCGATCTGCAGCGAGGACTGCGCGGGGTCAAGCCCGGCCCGCTCGAACTCGTCCAGGATCGTCAGCATGTACGTCGGCGTCACCATGATCACCCGCGGGCACAGGTCGCAGATCAGCCGCACCTGGCGGCCGGTGACGCCGCCTGAGGCCGGGATGACCGTGCAGCCCAGCCGTTCCGCGCCGTAGTGCGCGCCGAGCCCGCCGGTGAACAGGCCGTACCCGTAGGCGACATGTACCACGTCCCCGGGCCGCCCGCCCGCCGCCCGGATCGACCTGGCCATTAGCCCGGCCCAGGTGCCGAGATCGGCCTCGGTGTACCCGCTCACCGTGGGCTGGCCCGTGGTCCCGCTGGAGGCGTGGATCCGCCTGATCCCGGTCATCGGCACCGCGAACATGCCGGCCGGGTAGTTCTCCCGCAGGTCGCCCTTGGTGGTGAACGGGAAGGAAGCCAGGTCCGCCAGCGACCGGCAGTCCTCCGGGTGCACCCCGGCGGCGTCGAACTTCTTCCGGTAGCACGAAACGTGGTCATAAGCGTGCCGCAGCGTCCCGCGCAGCCGCTCCAGCTGCACCGCCGCCAGCTCATCGGCGGACATCCGCTCGGCCGCATCCAGCTGCCCGGCCTGCGGTGCCTCTCCCAGCCCGGCCGCTCTCGTGCCCGCATCCTGCACCATCGGCCCTCACCCCTCGCCGGCGGACGTGTCGTTGCCGCCAGGTTAACTGAGGACAGAACAAGCCGACATTCGTTCCCATGTGCGAGGAAGGCAGATTTAATGCGTAGGATTTGTGCCTGAGGTAGGAAAACCGGCCATATCCGGCGCAAAATCCTTCGGGAAGCACAAATCCTTCCTGATCTTCGGGCACCGGGACGCCGCTGGGCGCGCTGCGCCATGCGCGTGGCGTTGCCGCGGCCGGCGCAGGTCCGGGTCCTGGAAGCCCGGGCTCGTTCGGTTCAATGGGAAGGGCAACCGCGCCGGCCTGGCCACCGCGGCGTCGGCGGCGCTGGTGGAGCAGGCATTCCGGCTGCCCGGCGTGGACCGGGTGGAGATCGTGCACGACGAGCTGAACGTGGCCAGCGGCGGGGTGCCGCGCACGCTCGGTTTCACCCGGGCCGGCCGGCGCCCCATCGACCCCCCCTCCCCGCAGGGCACCGGCGTCGGCGTGGTGTGGCGCCTGCGCAGGGCCGGGTAGCGTAGGCCACCATGGAGCCCAGCCAGGCCGACCGTGACTTCATGGTGCTGGCGCTGGCCCAGGCGCGGCAGAGCCTGCAGGCCGGCGGCGTGCCGGTCGGGGCGGTGCTCGCCGAGGGCGGGCAGGTCGTCGCGGCCGGGCATAACGAGCGGGTGCAGCGCGGCGACCCGGTCGCGCACGGCGAGATCGCCTGCCTGCGCAACGCCGGCCGGCGGTCCTCCTACACCGCCACCACCATGTACACGACGCTGTCGCCGTGCCCGATGTGCAGCGGGGCGCTGCTGCTGTTCCGGATTCCCCGGGTGGTGGTCGGCGAGGCCGAGACGTTCCGCGGCGACCTGGGCTTCCTGGCCGGGCGCGGCGTGCAGGTGGTGCTGCTCGACGACCCGGGCTGCGCGGCCGTCATGCGGGAGTTCCAGCAGCGCTACCCCGCGGTCTGGAGCGAGGACATCGGCGGCAGGTAGCCGCTGGCTCCAGGCCAGGCAGCGGCTAGCTCCAGATGGTGACGTAGACCGGCGGGCGGAACCGCGACGGCGGCACGCCGCCGCGGGGCTCGCGCATCAGCTGCATCGCCTCCGGCGTGCCCAGGAACCGGCGCAGGGACCCGGCGACGCCCGGCCGACAGTCCCGGGACAGCGTGGTCGCGTGCCAGGTGGCCTCCATCGGGGTGGCGTGCGTCTCGACGACCCGCAGCTGACCGCGCCGCACCTGGTGGCTGACCAGGTGCGCCACCCCGGGCGCGACCCCGTCGCCGTCGGCGGCCGCGGCCCACGCCGCGGTCTGGTTCGGGAAGACCCGCACCTGCGGTTCGGGCACGCCCAGTCGGCGCAGCAGCGCGGAGGTGTCGCTGCCCGGGTCGATTCCCGACGGGTCCACCAGCCACGGCCAGCCGCGCGCGCTGCCGCGCAGCTTCGCCCGCGGCGAGGCGACCGCGACCAGCTTGTACCGGAACACCGGCTCGCTGACCAGGCCGAAACCGCGCGCGGCCAGGCTGGGCCCGAGCGCCACGTCGGCAAGCCGGTTGCCGATCAGCACCGGCATCTCCGCGCTGGCCGCCACCCCCGACGATGTCTCCACCTGGTGGCCGAACCTGCCGGCGAACGCGTCGGCCAGCGGGGCGGCGATGAACTCGGCGATGACGCTGTCGGTCACCAGCCGGAGCTGGGTGGGCAGCCCCTGGGCGACGCGCACCGCCGCCTGGGCTTCGGCGCCGAGCGCCACCATCTGCGAGGCAACCGGCAGCAGCCGGGCGCCGGCGGGCGTGAGCGTCATGCCGTTGCCGTTGCGGGTGATGAGCTGGTCGCCCAGGTGCTGGCGCAGCGCGGCCAGTGCCTGGGACACGGCCGGCTCGCTGACGTTCAGCGCCGTCGCCGCGTCTTTTACCGAGCCCAGCCGCGCCGTCAGCACGAACGCGCTGAGCTGAGTCAGCGTCACGCTACCGATGATCATCCACGCGGGCCGCCCGTGCCAACTCAGAGCTTAAGACTTCGCTTATCCGGCTGTTGCACCAGCGCCCGCCCGTGTCGATGATGCCTGGCATGCAGGTACCTTCGCATGTCGAATACGAGCGGGCGACGAGCCTGGAGCACGCGCTGACGCTGCTCGCCGGGCCGGACGCCCGGGCACTCGCCGGAGGGCACAGCCTCATCCCGATGATGAAGCTGCGCCTGGCCGCCCCGGAACTCCTCGTGGACATCAACGGCCTGACCGAGCTGTCCTTCATCCGCCTGGACGGCGACGAGCTGCGCATCGGCGCGCTGACCAGGCACGCCGACCTGCTCGGCTCGGCCGTCGCAGGCGAGTACTTTCCGATCCTGACCGACGCGGAGCGGGTCATCGCCGATCCCGTGGTCCGCAACTGGGGCACGATCGGCGGCTCGCTGTGCCAGGCGGACCCGTCGGAGGACCTGCCCGCCGCGTTCGCGGCGCTGCGGGCCACCGTGGTGATCCGCGGCGCCGGCGGGGTCAGGACGGTGCCGGTCAGGGAGTTCCACGTCGGCCCGTACGAGACGGTCGTGGGCCCCGGCGAGCTGCTCACCGAGGTCCGGGTCCCGGTGCTGCCGCGCTCGTCGAGCGCGCACCTGAAGGTGCACCGCCGGGCCGGCGACTGGCCGGTCGCCGCGGCCGGCGCGGTGCTGCGGCTCGGAGGCCCGGCTGCCGCGCCGGTGGTCGAGGCCGCGGGCATCGGGCTGACCGCGGTCGGCGCCCCGCATTTCGTCGCGGCCGAGGCCGAGGAGTTCCTGCGCGGCCGGCCCGCCGACGAGGAGAGCTTCGCCGCGGCAGGCGCGATCGCCGCGGACCACTGCCGTCCGGTCGCGGACCAGCGCGGGCCGGAAGACTACAAGCGGCACCTGGCGGCGGAGCTGACCGCACGTGCGCTGCGCCAGGCCGCCGCCCGTGCGCTCGGGGAGGCATGACATGCAGGTCACCGTGACCGTCAACGACACCGAGTACACGCGGGAGGTGGAGCCGCGGCTGCTGCTCATCCACTTCCTGCGCGACGAGCTCGGCCTGACCGGCAGCCACTGGGGCTGCGATACCTCCAACTGCGGCGCCTGCGTGGTGTGGCTGGACGGCACGCCGGTCAAGTCCTGCACCGTGCTGGCCGTGATGGCCGACGGGCGCGCCGTCCGGACCGTGGAGGGCCTGGAACGCGGCGGGCAGCTGGACCCGGTGCAGCAGGGATTCATGGAATGCCACGGCCTGCAGTGCGGCTTCTGCACGCCGGGGATGATGATGACCGCGCGCTGGCTGCTCGACCGCAACCCCGACCCGACCGAGGCCGAGATCCGCGAGGCGATCTCCGGCCAGATCTGCCGGTGCACCGGCTATGAGAACATCGTGCGCTCGGTCCGCTGGGCGGCCGGACACAGCGCGCCCGAGGCGACCGAGGCGACGGAGGTGACGGCATGACGGCCACCGAGCAGCACGGCGCGCCGGCCGCTTTCGGGCCGATGCGGCGCAAGGAGGACGCGAGGTTCGTGCGCGGCCGGGGCAGCTACGTCGATGACATCGTGCTGCCGGGCATGCTGCACGGGGCGGTGCTGCGCAGCCCGCACGCGCACGCCAGGATCACCTCCATCGACACGGCTGCCGCCGAGGCGCACCCGAAGGTGAAGGCGGTCATCACCGGGCAGACGCTCGCCGGGCTGAACCTGGCCTGGATGCCCACGCTGTCCAACGACACCCAGGCGGTGCTCGCCACCGACAAGGTCCGGTTCCAGGGCCAGGAGGTGGCGTTCGTGGTCGCCGAGGATCGCTACTCGGCACGCGACGCGCTGGAGCTGATCGAGGTCGACTACGAGGCGCTGCCGGCCGTGGTGGACGCGCGCCGCGCCCTCGACGCCGACGCGCCGGTGATCCGCGACGATGTCGACGGCCGCACCGACAACCACATCTTCGACTGGGAGACCGGCGCCGCGGCGCGCACCGAGGAGGTGTTCCGTGACGCCGAGGTGACGGTGGCCGAGGACATCCTGTACCCGCGGGTGCACCCGGCGCCGCTGGAGACCTGCGGCGCGGTCGCCGACTTCGACAAGGTGACCGGCAAGCTGACCGTCTGGGAGACCACCCAGGCGCCGCACGCGCACCGGACCCTGTACGCCATCGTCGCCGGGCTGCCCGAGCACAAGATCCGGGTCATCTCGCCGGACATCGGCGGGGGGTTCGGCGGCAAGGTGGGCATCTACCCGGGCTACGTGTGCGCGGTCGTCGGCTCCATCGTCACCGGCAAGCCGGTGAAGTGGGTGGAGGACCGGTCGGAGAACCTGATGTCCACCGCCTTCGCCAGGGACTTCCACATGCGCGGCGAGGTCGCCGCGTCGCGGGACGGCAGGATCCGCGCGGTCCGGGTGAGCGTGCTGGCCGACCACGGCGCGTTCAACGGCACCGCGCAGCCGACCAAGTACCCCGCCGGGTTCTTCGGCGTGTTCACCGGCTCCTACGACCTTGAGGCTGCTGACTGCAAGGTCACCGGCGTCTACACCAACAAGGCGCCGGGCGGGGTGGCGTACGCGTGCTCGTTCCGCATCACCGAGGCGGTGTATCTGGTCGAGCGGATGGTCGACGTGCTCGCGTACCGGCTGGGCATGGACCCGGCCGAACTGCGGATGCGCAACCTGCTGCGCCCCGACCAGTTCCCGTACTCCAGCCAGACCGGGTGGGTGTACGACTCCGGCGACTACCAGCGCCAGCTCGCCCTGGCCATGGAGCTTGCCGGCTACCAGGAGCTGCGCGCCGAGCAGCGGGAGCGCCGCGAGCGCGGCGAGCTGATGGGGATTGGCGTGAGCTTCTTCACCGAGGCGGTCGGCGCCGGCCCGCGCAAGCACATGGACATCCTCGGCCTGGGCATGGCCGACGGCGCGGACCTGCAGATGCACCCGACCGGCAAGGCGGTGCTGCGGATCTCGGTGCAGACCCAGGGGCAGGGCCACGAGACCACCTTCGCGCAGATCGTCGCCAACGAACTCGGGATCCCCGCCGATGACGTGGAGGTGGTGCACGGGGACACCGACTCCACGCCGTTCGGCCTGGGCACCTACGGCTCGCGGTCCACGCCGGTCTCCGGCGCGGCGACCGCCGTGGTGGCGCGCAAGGTCCGGGAGCGGGCGCGGATCGTGGCCTCGGCCATGCTCGAGGTATCCCCGGATGACCTGGAATGGGACGGCGCCCGGTGGTTCGTGCGCGGCGACCCCGACCAGGGCAAGACGATCCCGGAGATCGCCTTCGCCGCGCACTCCAGCCTGGAGCTGCCGGACGGCGTCGAGGGGCACCTCGACGCGCAGACCGTGTACAACCCCCCGAGCCTCACCTACCCCTCAGGCGCCTACATCTGCGTGGTGGAAGTGGACCCCGGCACTGGCGGGGTCAAGCTGCGCCGGTTGGTCGCCGTGGACGACTGCGGGGTGCGCATCAACCCGATGATCGTCGAGGGCCAGGTGCACGGCGGCCTCGCGGACGGCGTCGGGATGGCGCTGATGCAGGTCATCGCGTTCGACTCCGACGGCAACTGCCTCGGCGGCTCGTTCATGGACTACCTGCTGCCGACCGCGATGGAGTGCCCGTCGTGGGAGCTTGGCGAGACCGTCACCCCCTCGCCGCACCACCCGATCGGCGCCAAGGGCGTCGGCGAGTCCGCCACCGTCGGCTCGCCGCCGGCCGTGGTCAACGCGGTCATAGACGCGCTGCGGCCGTACGGGGTACGGCACGCGGACATGCCGCTGACCCCTGCCCAGATATGGCGGACCATCCAGGGCCGCCCGTTCCGGACCGACCTGGCCATTACGTGACGGCGTTCGGCCTGCTGCAGCGGGCAAGCGAGCTGCGGGAGCGGCGCACGCCGTTCGTGATCGCGACCGTGGTCAGGGTCGAGCGGCCGGCCAGCGCCAAGCCGGGCGATGCCGCGCTGCTGCTGCCGGACGGGACGATCGAGGGGTTCGTGGGCGGCGCATGCGCCGACACCACGGTGCGGGCCCAGGGCCTGCGGCAGCTCACCGCCGGGCAGTCGGCGCTGCTGCGGATCGCGCCTGGAGTGAGCTCCGCATCGGAGGGGGTCGTGACCGTGCCGAACCCGTGCCTGTCCGGCGGCACGCTGGACATCTTCCTGGAGGTGGTACGGCCGCCGATGCTGGTGCACGTGTTCGGTGAGACGCCGGTGGCCCGGGCGCTGGCCGTCCTGGGCCGGGAGGCCGGCTGGGAGATCAGGCTGGTCACCGACCCCGCGGCACCGGTCGCGCCGGACGCCAGCGCGGTCGTGGTGGCCAGCCAGGGCGGCCACGAGGTGCCGGTGCTGGCGGCCGGGCTGCAGGCCGGCGCCAGCTACGTCGGCCTGGTCGCCAGCCGCAGACGGGGCGCGGCGGTGGCGGAAAGCCTCGATCTCGACGATGAGCAGGCCAAGCGCTTCCACACCCCGGCCGGGCTGGACATCGGCGCGCGCACCCCCGGCGAGATCGCCGTGTCGATCCTGGCCGAGATCATCTCGGTCACCTCGCTGCATCCGGCGACCGCGGCGGGCGGGGCGGCATCGGGTGCCGCCGCGGCGGCCGCGGACCCGACAGATCCGGTATGCGGGATGACGGTCGCCGCGGCGCCGGCGACCCCGCAGCTGCGCCGCGACGGGACCGCGGTGTACTTCTGCAGCCCGGCCTGCCGTGATGCATTCGCGGCAGACCCGGAACGATACACTCACAGCTTGTGAGCATCGCGCTGACCGATACCGTGGAGCAGCGGTTCCCCGATGTCGGCGCGCTGGCCGCCGCCCTGGAGGCGGTCGGGTACCTGGCGGGCGACCAGCTTGCCGCCGCGCTGTTCCTCGCGGTGCGGATGGGGCAGCCGATCCTGCTGGAGGGCGAGCCGGGCGTCGGCAAGACCGAGGCCGCCAAGGCGCTGGCGGCGGCGCTGGACACGCCGCTGGTGCGGCTGCAGTGCTACGAGGGCATCGCGGCCGCCGAGGCGCTGTATGAGTGGAATTATCCCCGCCAGCTGCTTGCCATCCGGCTCGCCGAGGCCTCGGGTGAGCACCTGCGGGACTCCGACCTGTTCACCGAGGAATACCTGCTGGCCAGGCCGCTGCTCACCGCGCTGCTGCATCCGGGGCCGCGCCCGGCCGTGCTGCTCATCGACGAGGTGGACCGGGCCGACGACGAGTTCGAGGCATTCCTGTTCGAGCTGCTCGCCGAGGCGGCGGTGACCATCCCCGAGCTGGGCACCCAGCGGGCCAGGCTGACCCCGGTCACCGTGCTGACCTCGAACCGCACCAGGGACCTGCATGACGCGCTGAAGCGCCGCTGCCTGTACCACTGGATCGCCTACCCGGACGCCGCCCGCGTCGCGGAGATCATCAGGCGCCGGGTGCCCGCCGCCAGCAGCCGGCTGGCCGGCCAGGTAGCCGCCGCGGTGAACCGGCTGCGCGGCTTGGACCTGACCAAGCCGCCGGGCATCTCCGAGGCGATCAGCTGGGCGTCGGCGCTGAGCATGTTCGGGGCAGAGGAGCTGTCCGGCCAGGCGGCGGACCGGACCATGAGCACGGTGCTGAAGTACCCGGAGGACACCGACGTGGTGCGCCAGGCCGGGGCGGCGGCGGTCGTCGGCTCCGGTGACTGAATCCGGCATCGGTGGCCGCTGCCTGCCCGACGTGGCGTCGCTGGCGGCCGGGCTGGGCGCTGCCCTGCACGGCGCCGGGCTGCCGGCGGGGCCAGATCGCTGCGAGCGGCTGGCCCGTGCCCTGACCGCCATGCAGGCCCGTTCCGTGGCGGACCTGCACGCCTGCGCGCTGGCCACGATGGTGTCCGACCCGGCCCAGGCCGCCACGTTCGAGCGGGTGTTCGCCGCGCTGTTCGGCACGCCGGCGCCGCTGGGGCTGCCCGTTGCCGTGCCGCGTCTGGCTGACCGGCGGCGCCCAGCCGACCCCAGCAGCCCGCGCGCGGGCGCCGACGCCGACCCGCGCCCTGCCGATCCGGGC
>JAFAPY010000055.1 GCA_019246795.1 Streptosporangiaceae bacterium
TCCGGCAGCAGCTTCCTGGGCGGGAACACGCGCAGGGCCCAGCGGCGCAGCCGCGCCGTCCACAACCGCTCATCGCCCTCGTCCGCGGTGTAGCCGGGGATCTGGTCGGGGTCGGTCACCTCCTCCGGCGGCAGGTTCGGGCGGTGGCGCCCGGGGAACGGCAGCACGAGCGCGGCGCCGAAGATGACCACCATGACCGCGATGAGCACCAGGTTCGCCACCGAGATCGTGAAGATATTCCACGTCAGGTACGTCCCCGGCTGATTCAGGTCGATAGCGGCGGGAGCATGTCCCGCGAAGGCGAGAGCGTGCAATGGAACCTCCATCGTCGGGCCACACACGACGGCTAGTTGACCGCTCAAGCCTGCGCGGCCGGCGCCGGCGCCCGTAGTGAGCTGAGTCACCAGGTTCCGGGACCAAGGTCCCGGGTGCTAACCGGGAAGCTGGCGCAGGAACGGGTCGGCCAGGCGGCGGCTGGTCACGCGGATGCGCGCGTCCACGGCGACGACGCCGTCCGCCCGGGCGATCACGGGGTTGAGGTCAAGCTCGGCGACCTCGGGTAGGTCGTCGGCGAGCCGCGACACGCGGAGCAGGAGGTCGCGAAGTGCGCCGATGTCGGCGGGGGCCCGGCCGTCGTGGCCGAGCAGCGCCGGCGACGCGCGGAGGCAGTGGATCAGGTCATCGGCGTCGGCGCCGGTGAGCGGGGCCAGGCGTGCGGCGTGGTCGCCGAGCGCGTTGGTGTCGATCCCGCCGAGCCCGAACACCACGACCGGGCCGAACACCGGTTCCTGCACGACACCGACGATCGTCTCGACGCCGCCGGCGATCATGGGTTCGACGAGCACCCCGGACATCGCAGCGCCGAAGACGCCCTGCAGCCGCCCCATGGCCGCGCGCACTTCGCCGGCCCCGTGCAGGTCCAGCTGGACGGCGCCCGCGGCGCTCTTGTGCAGCAGCCCGGGCACATCGGCCTTGATCGCCACGTGACCGCCGAGCTCGGCCGCCGCCTTGACGGCCGCGTCGGCGTCGGCGGCCCGGCGGAACTCCACCATCGCGATGCCGTAGCAGCGCAGCAGGGAGTCGCCTCCCTCCCCGGACAGCCAGCCGCCGCCGGGCATCCCGGCGAGGAACGAATCGACGACGGACCGCGCGTCGGCCGCGCGCAGGCCCGTGAGCTCAGGCACCGTGCTGGCCGGCCTGGACCGCCATGAGCCGTAGCGGGCTGCCCGGGCCAGCGCCCGGGCCGGTGCTTCCGGGTAGGCGTACGCGGGCACTGCCGGGCCGGTGCCCTGACCCGGCAGGAGCCGGACGGTCTCGGGCTGGTCGAGCACGACCGCCGCGGCCGGGACCGGCAGCCGCCCGGCGGTGAGCACCGGGAGCAGGTCAGCGGACACGCGCTGCACGACCACGGCGATCACGGCATCGACGCCGTCATCGGCGACGATGCGCAGCGCCGCACCGAAGGCCTCCGCGCTGACGGCGGCGGTGGTGTCCACCGGGCCGTCCAGGGATGCCTCGGCGGGCAGGATTTCCCCCAGGCGGCTGCGGGCCTGTGCACCGGTCACGGCCACCACCAGGTCGGCTTCGGCGCAGGCATCGGCGGCCAGCACGCCCGCGCCGCCGCCATTGGACACGATGCCCACCACGTTGCCCGCCGGGACCGGCTGGGACGCCATCAGGGCCGCCGCATCCAGCATTTCCCCGAAGCTGGGGGCGGCGATGATGCCCGCCTGCTCGAAAAGCGCCTGCCGGGTGAGCAGCGGCGCGGCGGCCGCCGCGGTGTGCGAGGCGGCGGCACGCTGGCCAGGAGCGGACCGTCCGGCGTGCACGGTCAGCACGGGAAACTTCGCGCTGACCCGCCGCGCGGTCCGGGCGAACCAGCGCGGGTTGCCGAACGACTCCATGTGCAGCAGGGCCAGTTCGGTGGTGTTGTCCGCCTCCCACCACAGCAGCATGTCGGTACCGGAGATGTCCAGCTCGGCGCCGACCGAGGCGAACGAGGAAATCCCGATGCCCAGCCGGGAGAACTGCTCCAGCAGCGCGGTGCCGACCCCTCCGGACTGGGCGACCAGGCCGGTACGCCCCGGGGCGGGATGGCTCGCGGCCGTCGTGGCCACCAGCCCGGCTCCCGGCACCGCCACGCCGCAGGACGCGGGGCCCGCCAGCCGCATCCCCCCTCGCCGGGCCGCCTGCAGCAGGCCGGATTCCTGAGCCGTGGTCAGGCCCGCGGTTATCACCGCCAGCGCCCGGACCCCCCGGTCCCCGCACTTCCGGGCCACCTCCACCACGTGCCCCGCCGGCACCGTCACCACGGCCAGGTCGGGGGCCTCCGGCAGTTCGGCGACCGACGGGACGCACCGGATGCCCTCGACGCCGGCGCCGTGCGGGTTGACCGCGTACAGCGCGCCGCCGAAGCCGGCGTCGCGGATGTTGAGCAGGATCATCCGGCCGACCGATCCTGGACGGCGGCCCGTGCCAATTACCGCGACCGACCGTGGGTTCAGCAGCGGCTGCAGGCTGGCCGCATCCGCGCGCATATCCCGCCCGGCCACGGCGTCCAGGTAGGCGCTGGCCTCACCGAGCGCCGCCAGCCGCGGGACCGGCATGGACAGCTCCACCACGCCGTTGCCGGACCTGCGCCGCATCGCCAGGCCCGAGTCGCTCAGCACGTGCAGGACGTCGTAGTTGTCCGGCAGGATCTCGGCGACAAATGCCTTCACGCCGCGGGCCCGCGCCAGGGTGACGAGGTGCTCCAGCAGCAACGTGGCGATGCCGCGGCGGTGCTTGCCGTCGGCGACCGCCAAGGCCACCTCCGCGGTCGCCGTACCGGAAACCAGTTCGTAGCTGGCCAGACCCGCCAGCTCCGCATCGAGCAGGCCGACCAGCGCCACGACTCCCGGGATGTCGTCCAGGCACACCCGCCCGGCCTCACGCTCGGCGGATGCCTTGCTCGCGGTGAAGAAACGGAAGTACAGATTGTCCGGCGACATCTCCTCGTGCAGCCGCCTGACCGGCTCGTAGTCGCCGGGACCGGCCGGCCGGATGGTCAGGGTAGTGCCGTCGGCCAGCAGTGCGTAGGATTTCCCTGACAGTCCAGCCTCCGCCACAGTCACCGATGGGGCGGGAAGGACCCAGCCCGCCTTCCGGCTCTGCGGACCGGCCTGACCGGATGTGCGGACCGGGCGTATGGCCGTGGCCCGCGCCGCCGACCCGGCCCGTAGCTCAGCATCCTGACCGCGGGTCCTTCCCGTCGCCTCATGCCACCGTGCTGGGGTCTGCCCGGGTAGGGCCGATGGTCCCGCACGCCGATGACGGACGCCCTTGGCGCCGTGCCGTACGTAGCGGCGATCGTGGATGCTCCGACGCCGCGCTGGACTTCGCCTTCGCCGAGGCGGCCCTGCGCCGGGCACGGCTGCTGGCGGTGCACGCCTGGTTCTGGTCCCTGCCGACGATCGGCCTGCCGCAGATCGTGGGCATGCGGCCGCAGACCATCATCGACCCGCACGAGGTGTCGGCAAATGCTGCCGCGCGCCTGGACACCGCGCTGGCCGGATGGCGGGAAAAGTATCCAGACGTGCAGGCGGGATGGGAGGTCGTGCAGGCCCACCCGGGCCGGGTCCTGGCCGGCGCGTCGGCTCGCGCCGACCTGACCGTCCTCGGCCGGCACCACGAGGACAGGGGCGTCGATTCTGTCACCTACGCGGTGCTGAGCCACGCTCACGGCCCGGTCGCGTGCATTCCCGGCTCAAGGCCGTAGCACGGCCGGCCGTTCCGGAAATCAGGCGGTGACCGGAAGGCCGAGACGGGCGGCCCTTTCCCAGTCGTCGTCGATGTGGACGACCTCCCGCCCGGCACTGTCGAGGATGGACGCGCCGATCGCGGCGCGGATGCCGCTGGCGCAGTACACCCAGACCTCGCCCGGCGGCACCTCGGCAACCCGGTCGGCAAGTTCCCAGAACGGGATGTGCACCGCTGGCACCAGGTGGCCTGCCTGCCATTCGTCAGGGCGCCGGACGTCCAGGATCACCAGGCCGCGCCGGGACCATTCGGCGGCGAGCCCGCCGAAATCCGTCACCGGGTAGCTGGAGACCTTCCCGTCGGCGGTGAGCGCCTGCACCGGGCCGGTGGCCGCGCCGGCGAGCCGGTCGATCCCGATCCGCGTCAGCTGGACCTGCGCCTCGGCGACCTGTGCCGGGCTGTCGCCGACCAGCGTCAGCGGAACCCCCCACGGGAGGGTCCAGCCAAGGTAGGTGCTGAACGGGTCGCCGATCTCGATGGAGACGGTCCCGGCGACGTGGGCACGGGCGAATGCCTTGCGCTGGCGCAGGTCGACGATCCACTCCCCGGCGTCGATGCGCCGCCGCAGCTCGGCCGGTTCCACCTGCGCAGGAGGAGCCAGGTCCGGTGCGCGCGGCCCGCGCCGGTTCGCGGGGCCCATGTGCGCGTAGTAGCGCGGGTAGGCGGTCAGGCCGCCGATCACGTCCTTGACGAAATCGTCCTCGTCGCTGCGCAAGGCGATGTTGGCGCTCCGCTGGCTTCCTATGGTGGCCGAGGTACCGGTGGTGGGGGTGGCCGAGCAGAAGCTGCCGAACCCGTGCGTCGGATAGACGGCAGCCTCATCGGGCAGTTCCGCGAGGCGGCGCACCGAGCGGTACTGAGCCCGGGTCAGCATCTCAGTCAGCTCCGCGCTGACCAGGTCGGTGCGGCCGACAGCTCCGTACAGCATGGACCCGCCGGTGAACACCGCGAAGGGTCCGCGCCCGTCCTCGCTCAGCGCGAACGACATGTGGCCAGGGGTGTGTCCCGGGGTATGCAGCGCTGTCACGGTCAGCGAGCCGGCGACGATCTGGTCGGAGTCGGCGACGCCCGTGCGCTCGAAGCTGACGTCCTCCGAGGCCGCGACGACGTACGCCGCGCCGACCTGCCCGGCGAGCGCCAGGCCGCCGGTGACGTAGTCGTTATGGATATGGGTTTCCAGCACGTGGGTGATCTGCACGCGCCGCGACTCGGCGGCCGCCAGGAACCGGCCGATGTCGCGCTGCGGGTCGACGACGACGGCCTTTGCCCCGTCGTGGACCAGGTAGCTGCGATCACCCAGGGCAGGCGTCTCGAACGTCACGACCTCAGGCATCCCCCGTGCCCCCCTTCGACGTCCGTTCTGTCAATGTCATTCCAGTTCAGTGCCTCCCGGAGCGCGCGCGTCGGGCAAGCCGCCGCGCGGCCGCTCAGTCCAGGGCGAGAGCGGATATGAGGCGGCGGGCGGAAACGCCGCCGGTCTCAATGGCCACCTCGAGCGCGCCGGGTACGTCCAGGTCGGTCGCCAGCAGGCGGCGGATCTCGGCGGCGGAGTCGCTGGCGGCATCAGCGCGCCCGGCGGCCTGGTAGAGGTCCGCCAGCCGGGCGGCGGCCGCCTCGAGGGACTTGTCGGTGTACTCCCAGTCGTGCGCCCAGTGGCGGTCCAGGATCATCAGCCGGATCGCGGCCGCCGGGTACCGGGTAAGCAGATCGCTGACCAGCACCAGGTTGCCAGCTGACTTGGCCATCTTGACGCCGCCGACGGCCACGGTGCCCGCGTGCAGCCACGCGCGGGCGTAGGGCCTGACTCCGGTAAACGCCTCGGCCATCGCCGCGTGGTAGGCATGGTGCGGAAAGCGGAGGTCGCTGCCGCCCGCGTGGACGTCCACGCCCATGCCGAAAGCCGACAGCGCCATGGCGGCACACTCCGCATGCCATCCCGGCCGCCCTGCTCCCCACGGCGAATCCCATGCCGGGTGCCCGGGCTCCGCCGCCTGCCAGACCGTGACGTCGAGCGGATCGTCCTTCGACCGATCATCGGGACGGCCGCCGTACTCGGCGGAAAGCCGCAGCGCCTCGGCGCGGTCCAGGGCCGCCCGGGCGGCCACGGCGCCGCCGCGGAAAAAGACGCTGCCGTCGCGCTGATAGGCTGCTCCGGCTGCTATCAGGCCCCGGGCGAGCCTGATGACATGGTCGATGTACCGGTGAGCACGCGGTTGGTGCAAGGGGGGCCGGACCCGGAGCCCGGTCAGGTCATGCTCGAAGTGGTACTGCTGGATAGCCGCGAATTCGTCGTAGGGCGCGCCGGCCCGGGAGGCGGCCGCGTCGAGCACATCGTCGACGTCGGTGACATTGCGGCACACGACGGGCTCCACCCCCAGCAGCCGCAGCACCCGGCCCAGCGCGTCAACCCACACGAACGTCGCGGCGTGCCCGAGGTGCGTGACGTCGTACGGGGTGATCCCGCACACGTACATGCGCGCGCTGTCCAGCATCGGCACCTGGCGGCCCGCCAGGACGAGCGTGGCCGGGTCGCTGGTGGCGTGAACGACTGTCATGTTCATAGTGTCCGCCCTGACATCATCTCCTGCCTAAAGCTTCGCCCTCCGGCGGCCCGGTGTCGCGGCAGCGGGCCGCGGGTGACCTGGGACGCCGCGCGGCCGCTCAGTGCCGTCTGGAGCGCGCGCGTCGGGCAAGCCGCCGCGCGGCCGCTCAGTGCTGTCTGGAGCGCGCGTCGGGCAAGCCGCCGCGCGGCCGCTCAGCGCCGCCCGTTTCCCGGCCCGGGATCGTCGCTTCGGCTGCCGAACACATGAACACGGATCTCGCGGATCGTGTCGTCAAGCCGGCGTAGCGCTTCGGCGATCCGCTGCCTGGCCACGTCATGGGACAGGTCGACAGCGTCCTGCAAACTGAGGCCCACGTGGTACAAGCTGTTGACGACCCGGTCGAGCAGCTCGGAGTTGCGGTCGGCGGGATCGGTCGCGGCAGCGGCCCAGGCGAGGTCACCGAGGTCGACCCGCGGCTGGACATCGGTGATGTCCCTGATCACGGTCATGATGAAGCGGCCCGTCGCGGTCGGCACCGGGCTGAGGCTCACCCTGGCCGGGAACGTGCTCCCGTTCTTTCGCTGTCCGACCAGCCGGGCCCTGGTGCCCATCGGCCGCGGGGCGGCCTGGCGGGCGTATTCGGCGCGCTCGGCGACGTGTGCGGCGCGCAGGTCGGCCGGAATCAGCGATTCCACGGCCTGGCCGATGAGGTCCCCGTGCGCATAGCCGAACATCTCCTCGGCCCGTTGGTTGGCAAGCAGGATCTGCCCGCCGTCGCTGGTCAGCACCACCCCGTCGTCCAGCGCGTCCACCATTCCCCACAGCGCCGCCGGAGTGATCGCCAGGCCCTGCCGGTCGGGGCGCTGTGATCCCCCGCTACCACCGCGCGCCGTGGGCGGCCTGGCTGCCAAGGGCACCACATTTGCCGGCATCCCGGCCGCGACAGCCGCCTCGAGCGAGGGATAGATCGATACCATCCGGTCCAGTCCGCTGGCTTGCAGGACACGCCGCACGATCGGGGCGGTCACCACCACCCGGACCGGCGTGCCGTTCACGGAGGCGCGCTGGTTGACGCGCGCCAGCGCGTCCGCGCCGCCGTGATCACAGGAGGCCGTCGCGCTCATGTCCGCGACGAGAACGGCGGCGCCCAGGTTGACCAGCGCCAGCAGCTGCTCGCGGATCAGGCCGGAATTGGACGTGTCGATGTGTTCAGGCAGCGTCACAACCGCTTGCGTGCCCGTCCACCGCACCGGGTAAGTGTGCTTTAGCACGGCAGCACCTCGGTCGTCCAAGGCCACCAGTCTATGAGCAGCAGGTCGCGATCATAAGACCCGCAGCAGGTCGCGGGAACCGACGATTCCGAGCAGCTTCCCGCGCTCGTCGGCCACCGGTAGGCAGCTGGCCTGGTGCCGGTCCATCAGCCGCGCCGCCTCGGCGACGGTGGTGTCAGCCCGCACCGTGACAGGATGCGTCCTCATCAGGTCCCCGGCTGTCTCGGCCGTGGCCACGGCCCGTCGCGTCCGGTAACTCATCTGCGCCCAGTGCGGGGCGTCCGGGTCTTGCCGGAGTTGTTCCTTTGCGGCCAGGTCGGTCCCGGCCACGACGCCGAGCAGTGTGCCGTCGATGCTGAGCACAGGCACGGCGCTTACCTTGCGGCTGGCCAGGATGTCGGCCACGTCCTTGAGCGGGGTAGCCGGGGTGACCGTCATCGGATCGGCTGCCATAACGTCTCGCACCTGACGGTGATGCATAACTCGCTCCTTTCCCCGGTCCGGCGCCCGGCTTTCCCCGGGTCCGGCTCCCGGCGCCGCCGTGGCGGTCGCCGGGCTGGCGAGCCAGATTTCGGTCGTCACGTCCACGACAGCAGCGGCGGCGCTTGCCAGGTAGGGACGCAATTCCCTGGCCTGGTGGCCGAACAGCCCCCGGCTGCGGGCCCTAGGGACCGGGTATCCCGGCTCAGCCCTGCGTGGCTCCGTCGATCTGGTCGAGGTCACCGTTGGAGCCGTCGATGCCGTTGGGGACGCCGCCGCCGCCGGACCACTGCCACATCAGCGCGTACGCGCTGGAGCTGGCCTGGCCGCCGAAGAACTCCGCGCACCCGCCGGACTTCAGGCACCAGCCATACGGGGCGTCGCCGGTGTAGTCGGTGGTCTCCGGCTCGTAGGTCCACTCGTAGGTGTGCAGGATCAGCGAGTCGGTGCCGGTCCCGAAGATCGACGCCCACACCCCCGGCGAGGAGTACACCCCGACCTTGTAGGCCGAGTGCGCGGTGACGTAGTCCCAGAAGCCGTTGAAGTCGGCGCGGTCCACCGAGGTCGGCACGTAGGACTGGCTGACCACTCCGCTGCACGGGGAGGTGTAGACAGAGGTCCAGCCGTTGTCGGGCGCCGGGGTGATGCCGGGCAGTTCGATGTCCATCCAGACGACCGGGTAGTCGATCGGCTGGCCGGCGATGTCGGACAGTGCCCGCGCCGCCTGCGCCTGGCCCCAGGCGTAGGCCTCGGCGGCGGTCCCGTTGTAATGGGGGTCGACGCCGGGGCCGCCCATGAACCAGTACGCGCCGTCGCCGACGCCGCGGTGGTAGCTGACGTAGTCGGTGTGGGCCTGCGCATAGTCGGCGGCCGAGAAGGCGAGGAAGTGCGCCTGGCCGCTGCAGCCCAGCCAGTACGCCCAGTTCCCGGTCATGCCGATGTAGCCGCCGTAGGCGCCTCCGAGGAAGGGCATGCTGTACGGCGCGCCGCCTGGCACCGTGACCGGCCAGCTGTCGGTGCCCCACCAGAACCCGGGCGGCCCGTCCCCGCCCGGCAGCGCCCGCGCGGCGGTGACGGCCGGGGACGCAGCGGCCGCGAGCGCCGGCGCCTGGGTCAGCAGCCCGGTAACCAGGAGCAGCGCCGCGCAGCCTCCCGGTGCGGCAAGGATCCGCCATGAACGCTTCATGCCATCGCCTCCGGTGGTCTGCCATGCCAGGACACCACGAACGGCACGTTTCCGCCAGAGACCAAGTGCCCGCCGGGAGAACGCACCGGCAGGTGCGCGGCGCGGGCGGTTCTCAGCAGGACCTAAGTCCCTGCACCCGGGGAC
>JAFAPY010000141.1 GCA_019246795.1 Streptosporangiaceae bacterium
CGCAATCGGCGACAGTGCGCCTCGGCTGGGGCGAGGACTGCCCGTAGCCTGGTCTGTCGTAGCCGATCAGCCGCAGTCCGCGCTCGGCGGCATCCCGCACATTCCGGCCGTAAAGGTGCCTGGAATTTGGCGTGCCCATGTGGGCCAAGACCGGCCGACCAGCGGGATCACCGTAGTCTTCGACAGAGCCGTGTGGCACCGTCGCGGCCGTTACGGTGCGGGTCTGGGTCGGATCTCGGCGATGGCGGCGGCCATATCCCAGCCGTCAGTGTCGTCGGCTGCGGCCCAGCGGAAGACCTGCCATGCAATAGCGAGCGCCTCCACCACGTCGGCCGCGCTCACCGTGGCGATGGCGACCACCCGGACGTAATCGCGGCCCCTTCTGCTCTCAGACTCTACGTGCGGAGCCGCGACAGTTGCGCTTTCTTGCACGGCCAGGCCGCGTTCGAAGTCATCGCTGACGGCTCGCCACGCGCGCACTCCGCCGTGCCGCGGCACGCTCAGTCGCACAAAGTAACGGGTCACATCCTGCCCGGTGGTCCTGCCCGTAATCATCCCGCATAGGATTCTACCTGGGCGGATGGAATAAGTCGCGACCGTCTTACGGCCGTATCTGCGGCCGGTCATAATCCGGAGCACTGACCGTTCGGTCACTTACCGTAGCAGCGCATGGTGCAGTCAGACGCCCGGGTCGATTGCCTGCTGCCGGCCACTTCCGTCTGTCCGGTGTCAGCTGGCGTGCCACGCTGGATCGCGCCCCGACTGGGCGACCGCCCGGTCCAGCAGGGACGTGCTGGCGGTCGGCACCGGATCTTGGTACCAATCGTCACCCCGCTTGGGATCCTCGTCGTTGTCCAGCCAGCGCAGCACCGTGGCCGCGACCTCATCGGGAAACCTCGGCGTCTGCCCGGTCGCGGCGGCCAGGTCCCAGCCGTGCAGGACGATCTCTTGCATCAGGTGGGCGGACAGCGCGCGGACGTCGTACTCGGGGCATGGCGTGGGATCAGTATGCCGGGCACGGTCCATGCCGCGGGCGAGCCGTGCGGCCTCCTGCGCGGCCACCGCCAGCTGCTCGGCGATGTCGGTCCTGTCGTCCGTGTACCGCCAGAGCCGGTAAGGAAACGCCGGTACACGGGGCCTATCCACCAGGGCAACGCCGAGATGCCAGCCTGCCAGCACTGGCCGCTCCCCCGCCGTGAATCGCCGGTTTGCCGGCGGCAGGTGACCCGGTGACCTCTCGCTTGTAAGGTACGACCCGCCTGTCCGATAGTGTCGCTGACCTGGGAGTCGGACGAGTCAGGTGTCGCCACAGACAGCCTCAGGTCGGATGTCGTTGTGGTCAGGGTTGGTGGTCAGACCCGGACATTGATCCGGGCACACATCGGCCATCTGTCGAGCGGGTGCCGGACGCATCCGCCCCGGGTACCGGTCACCTTGAGAGAGCAGCAAAGCGATACCCGGCGAGTACGGCGGAACCGGTGAGATCTTGACTTAATCCGGGCCCTGGCGACTGTTGTCACCAGGACGCCGAACCGCGGACCGGTAACGGTAAGGGACCGATGGGCACTACTTGAGTAATGCTGACCGAGCACTGCGGGTCGCCGTCGAAAGCCGGCAGCCCGTTGAGGTAATCCCCGGCGTAGAACTGCTGGTCGAGAGTGAGCGTCAGCGGCAACGCCGGCTCCAGCGTGACGGGGATCAGGTCAGGCAGGCCCTGCCAGTAGTAGGGCGGCAAGTACCGGCCGAAAAACATGGTGGTCAGGTCGAACGCGGCCGGACCCAGCGAGGAGCAGCTGCCTTGCGCCGTACGGCAGGGAAGCGGGAACTGGGAGAGATAATCGAAATGCTCCCCGCCGGTGAATACGACACGGTGCTTGGGTGACGCTATTTCATCCCACAGCGAATCGGGAAGTTGCGCGTCGGCGAACGCCTCAGTGATGCCTGTGCCCCACGTGAGCAGCTGCGGTACCTGCAGCTCGGTGATCGGATTGGGCCCGTAGGCGGATGTCCACTGGCCCCAGGTCCCGCTGAGCGACACCACACAGGCCGCGTCAACCTTCGTGGCGAGGATCCCGGCGTGCATGCCGCCGAAGGAATGACCGGCGAGTCCAGTGGACTGGCCTGGCATGAGCGTGTCTGAGTATTCCCAGTCTTCCCGCATCCAGGCCAGCACGGCGAGCAAGGTGTCCTGCGCGGCGGTGTTCTCCGGCGGGAACGTCGAGATGTCGGGCAGCTGCGGGACGGCCACCACATAGCCCGCTCGCGCAAGCTGAGCTGGCAGGAAGTACCACTTCAGGTAGTGATCGGGGTCCCCCTCACAGTCGCCATGCGCGAACAAGATGAGCGGGCAGGGCCCGCATCCCTGCAGTATCGCCGCGTCCTGCGGCGAGCCGTCCAGCGTAGGAAAGAACACGCGCATGTTCGCTGGCGGCGGCCGGACCACCCCGCCCCCGCCGCCTCGATCCACCTCTGCCGCGTTGCCAGGCTCGAGCGTCCATCCACTCGCGTAGTCACTGTAGCCATAGAACACCGGCGTCAGCGCTGCAGGCTGCCAGCCGATCGGGCATGTGCTAGGCGGCAGCCCGTCAAACGGACGCAGGGATTCGGCCTCAGAAGCACGCGCATCGGGGTCGTCGCGCTGGAGCCCGCTGGCTCCTGGCTCGGAAGTCATAACCATCACTCCCTTGCCGCATGCGTACGTCTTGCCGCATGCGCTGCATCCAAGCGTATCGGCCCGGATGGCACAGCATCCGCGGCACAGCTGATTTAGGGCTACGTCAGGGCGTTGGCGGCTGCCATCGTTGCCGCCACAGTTGCCGTCAGGCAACGTCTTTGCTCGAAGGACACGGGCTTGACGATCAAGCCGGGCGATACTGGGATCGAACCAATGACCTCCTCGGTGTGGACTAGTCGCAAAAGGGTCGTTGGCGGTCATTGGCACAGGTTGTAGGCCTATGCCGGTCGTATACGGTCGGTGCTGGACGCCGAGGTTGCTGTACCTATCTGCTGTACCATCGCCCGGACACCGGTCACGATGAGAGAGCAGCAAAGCGCCACCAGCCGACTGCGGCGGAACCGGTGAGACCTTGACTTGATCCCGGCCCGGCGACTGCGGTCACCAGGAAGCCGGACCGCAGACCTGCCCCGGCTTCCCTCCCTCGTCGCTGCCGTTGCTTACGGTCCTCGACTCGTGACCACGGGAGCCCGGACGGGCGTCATGATGGGCTTGCTAGCCCTGAGGCAGAGGTCTTGCCATCCAATGCTGGCGGGCTGACGATGACGGTATGTCCGAGCTGCCGACGTGGGCGCGCAACGCGCTCGCCGGGATCTACGATCCCTGCTGCCGTGAGAAGGGCATCTCGGTCGTGGATATGGGCCTGGTGCGCTCGGTCCAGGTCGAGGACGGGGTAGCCAAGGTCGAGCTGCTGCTCACCTCCGGCTGGTGCCCTTTCGCGGCCACCGTGCTTACCCAGGTCAAAGACCAGATCCTTGGCCAGCCCGGCATCAGCGACGCCGACGTGTCGATTGTCTGGGATGAGGCGTGGACCACCGACCGGCTCTCGCCCCGGGCCCGGAAGATCCTCCGGTTCCTGCCACCGCCCGCGGCCGTGCCGGACCGGGATTCCTACATCCGTGCACACTTGTCACGAAAGGAACAGCCGTCATGATCGACGATGCCTTCGTCTTTGACTGCGTGGCGCACGTCTTCAACTTCGACCCAAAGAACGCGTTCGGAAAGGCGGGTGAGCTGTTCAACAATCACCTGTACGCGTTCCATAACGCGCTGACACCCGACGACCAGCCCAAGATGCCGCCCGAGGAGTTCCTGCGGCAGTGGACTGTTTCCGACATCCGCAAGATGGTGTTCGAGGAGTCCGACACCGACATGCTGGTGGCGATGCCGCTGCCGCTGACCGACCTGTTCCATGACGGCCTCTCGCCCTGGGAGGCCTGCGCCGACCTGGCCAGCCGCGACCCCGACCGCACCGTCTTTTGGGGCTCGGTCAACCCGCTGGAGGGACGCAAGGCGCTGGACCTGATGGAACGCCAGGTCGGGGAGTTCAATGCCCGCGCGTTCAAGTTCTACAACATCAGGTATGACTTCGGATCGCCCTACCCGTGGCGGATGGACGACCCGCAGGTCGCGTTCCCCGTCTTCCAGAAGGCTCAGGAACTGGGCGTGAACCTGATCGGCGTGCACAAGGGGGTGCCGCTCGGCCCACAGCCGATCGAGCACACGCAAACATGGGACATGGACGGGGCGGCGGCCAACTTCCCCGACATCAACTTCGTCATCTTCCACGTCGGGCTGCCGTTCCTGGACGAGACCTGCTGGCAGCTCATCCGGTACCCGAACCTGTACGCCTCGATCGCGGCCACGATCAACTTCGTGGTGCGGGCGCCCCGGATGTTCGCGGAGATCCTGGGCAAGCTGCTGTTCTGGTGCGGCGAGGACAAGATCATCTACGGCTCGGAGGCGCCGCTGTTCCATCCCCAGTGGGCGCTGCGCGCGTTCATGGACTTCCAGATCCCCGAGGACCTGTGCGCCGGCTACGGCTACCCGCAGCTCACCGACCAGGCCAAGCGCAAGATCCTGGGCGAGAACCTGCTCCGCCTGCACGGCCTGGGCCTCGCCGAAGCGAAGGCCAGGGCGGCCCGGAGCTAGGTTCC
>JAFAPY010000164.1 GCA_019246795.1 Streptosporangiaceae bacterium
CCCCTTCGACCAGATCGACAACGCGAAGGAGGAGAAGGAGCGCGGGATCACGATCTCGATCTCGCACGTCGAGTACCAGACCGAGAAGCGGCACTACGCGCACGTGGACTGCCCCGGTCACGCGGACTACATCAAGAACATGATCACCGGTGCCGCGCAGATGGACGGTGCCATCCTCGTGGTGGCAGCGACCGACGGCCCGATGCCGCAGACCCGCGAGCACGTGCTGCTCGCCCGCCAGGTCGGCGTGCCCTACATCGTGGTGGCGCTGAACAAGGCGGACATGGTCGACGACGAGGAGATCCTCGAGCTCGTCGAGCTGGAGGTCCGTGAGCTGCTCACCGAGTACGAGTTCCCCGGCGACGACGTGCCGGTGGTCCGGGTGTCGGCGCTGAAGGCGCTCGAGGGCGACGCCGAGTGGGGCGCCAAGGTGATGGAGCTGCTGACCGCGTGCGACGAGTCCATCCCGGAGCCGGTGCGCGAGGTCGACAAGCCGTTCCTGATGCCGGTCGAGGACGTGTTCTCGATCACCGGCCGCGGCACGGTGGTGACCGGCAGGATCGAGCGCGGCAGGATCCACACCAGCGAGGAAGTCGAGATCATCGGCATCCACCCTCGGTCGTCCAAGACGGTGGTGACCGGCGTGGAGATGTTCCGCAAGATCCTGGACGATGGGCAGGCCGGCGACAACGTGGGCCTGCTGCTCCGCGGCATCAGGCGCGATGAGGTGGAGCGCGGCCAGGTCGTGATCAAGCCGGGCACCAACACCCCGCACACCGAGTTCGAGGGCCAGGTCTACATCCTGTCCAAGGATGAGGGCGGACGGCACACGCCGTTCTTCAACAACTACCGCCCGCAGTTCTACTTCCGGACCACCGACGTGACCGGCGTGGTGCACCTGCCCGAGGGCACCGAGATGGTCATGCCGGGCGACCGGACCGACATGCGCGTCGAGCTGATCCAGCCGATCGCCATGGAGGAAGGCCTGCGGTTCGCGATCCGGGAGGGCGGCCGCACAGTCGGCGCCGGCCGGGTCACGAAGATCATCAAGTAACGGCACCCGCGGGGCCGCTGGCCCCGCGACCCGCGGACGGCGGGGGCGGCCCACACCGCCCCCCGCCGCCCGCAGCGCTGACCCACGGAAGAAGGACACCGAGGCCACAATGGCGGGACAGAAGATCCGCATCCGGCTCAAGGCATATGACCATGAGGTCATCGACAGCTCGGCGCGGAAGATCGTCGACACCGTGACGCGTACCGGCGCGCGGGTGGCGGGCCCGGTGCCGCTGCCCACCGAGAAGAACGTGTACTGCGTCATCCGCTCCCCGCACAAGTACAAGGACTCGCGCGAGCAGTTCGAGATGCGGACGCACAAGCGGCTGATCGACATCATCGATCCCACGCCGAAGACGGTGGACTCGCTGATGCGGCTCGACCTGCCGGCCGGCGTCGACATCGAGATCAAGCTGTAGGGACGCACCGACATGGCTATCAAGGGAATCCTGGGCACCAAGCTCGGCATGACCCAGGTCTTCAACGACGCCGGGCAGATCGTGCCGGTCACGGTGGTGCAGGCCGGGCCGTGCGTGGTCACCGCCGTGCGGACCCCGGACACCGACGGGTACTCGGCGGTGCAGCTCGGTTACGGCGAGATCGACCCGCGCAAGGTGACCAAGCCGGTCAGCGGCGTGTTCCGCAAGGCCGGCGTGACCCCGCGCCGGTACCTGGCGGAGCTGCGCACCGACGACGCCTCGGAGTACACGCTGGGCGAGGAGGTCACCGCCGAGGTGTTCGCCAGCGGCCAGCGGGTGGACGTGACCGGCAAGAGCAAGGGCAAGGGCACGGCGGGCGTCATGAAGCGGCACGGCTTCCGCGGGCTGGGCGCCGCGCACGGCACCCAGCGCAAGCACCGCTCGCCGGGCTCCATCGGGGCATGCGCCACCCCGGCGCGGGTGTTCAAGGGGCTGCGGATGGCGGGCCGGATGGGCGGCGTGCGCACCACCGTGCAGTCGCTGCGGGTGCACTCGGTCGACGCCGAGCGCGGCCTGCTGCTGATCAAGGGCGCGGTGCCCGGCCCGAGCGGCCGGGTGGTGCTGGTCCGCACCGCGGCAAGGACCCCGACCGGAGGTGATGCCTGATGGCCGAAGTCAGCGTCATCGGCGCGGATGGCGCCGTGGGCAAGACGGTCGAGCTGCCCGAGGAGATCTTCGCCGCCAAGGTCAACGTGCCGCTGATCCACCAGGTGGTGGTGGCGCAGCAGGCCGCCGCGCGGCAGGGCACCCACGCCGCCAAGACCCGCGGCCAGGTGCGCGGCGGCGGCAAGAAGCCGTACCGGCAGAAGGGAACCGGCCGTGCCCGCCAGGGTTCGCTTCGCGCGCCGCAGTACGCGGGCGGCGGCACCGTGCACGGCCCGGTGCCGCGCTCCTACGTGCAGCGGACGCCGAAGAAGATGAAGGCGGCGGCGCTGCGCGGCGCCCTGTCCGACCGGCTCAGCCACGGCCGGGTCGGTGTGGTCAGCGGCTTCGTGGACGGCGAGGTGCCGTCGACCAAGGCCGCGGTGGCCGTGCTGGCCGAGGCCGTCGCCGCGTCCGGCTCCGCCCACCGGGCGCCGAAGGTCCTGGTGGTCGCGCACCGCGACGACGAGATCACCTGGAAGTCGCTGCGGAACGTGCCCGGCGTGCACGTGCTCGCCGAGGACCAGCTCAACACCTACGACGTACTGGCCACCGACCACGTGGTCTTCACCGAGCAGGCCCTGGCCGCGTTCGTGGGCAGGTCAGCGAAGGAGACAGCCAAGTGAGCCGGGACTCCAACCCGCGGGACGTCCTGCTGCGGCCGGTCGTCTCCGAGAAGAGCTACGGGCTGCTCGACGAGGGCAAGTACACCTTCGTCGTCGCCCCCGACGCCAACAAGACCCAGATCAGGCTGGCGGTCGAGGCCGTGTTCGGGGTCAAGGTGACCGGGGTCAACACCGTGAACCGCCCGGGCAAGCGCCGCCGCACCCGGCACGGCTGGGGGAAGCGGCCGGACACCAAGCGGGCGATCGTGACCCTCGCCGCGGGGGACAGGATCGACATATTCGGCGGCTAGGCCCGTTAGGAGACTCGACACCAGATGGCTATCCGTAAGTACAAGCCGACCACCCCCGGCCGGCGCGGCGCGAGCGGCTCGGACTTCGCCGAGGTCACCAGGACCGAGCCGGAGAAGTCGCTGGTGCGCCCGCTGCACGGCCGCGGCGGCAGGAACGTGCACGGCAAGATCACCGCCAGGCACCAGGGCGGCGGCCACAAGCGGTCCTACCGGCTGATCGACTTCCGGCGGGCGGACAAGGACGGCGTGCCGGCCAGGGTCGCGCACATCGAGTACGACCCGAACCGCACCGCGCGGATCGCGCTGCTGCACTACGCCGACGGCGAGAAGCGGTACATCATCTGCCCGCAGGGCCTGGCAGCAGGCGACCGGGTGGAGAGCGGCCCCGGAGCCGACATCAAGCCGGGCAACTCGCTGCCGCTGCGCAGCATCCCGACCGGCACCGTCGTGCACGCCATCGAGCTGCGGCCCGGCGGCGGGGCGAAGATCGCCCGGTCGGCGGGGTCGGGCGTGCAGCTGCTTGCCAAGGAAGGCGGTTACGCCCAGCTGCGGATGCCGTCCGGCGAGATCCGGCGGGTCGACGCGGCCTGCCGGGCCACCGTCGGCGAGGTGGGCAACGCCGAGCAGGGCAACATCAAGCTGGGCAAGGCCGGCCGCAGCCGGTGGAAGGGCCGCCGCCCGTCGGTGCGCGGCGTCGCCATGAACCCGGTGGACCACCCGCTGGGCGGCGGTGAGGGCAAGAGCTCCGGCGGCCGCCATCCGGTCAGCCCGTGGGGCAAGCCGGAAGGCCGGACCCGGCGGGCGCACAAGCCCAGCGACCGGCTGATCAGCCGCCGCCGCGGCAGGAACAAGCGGTAGGAGCACACGGTCTTGGATAGGACAGCGCATGCCTCGTAGCCTTAAGAAGGGGCCCTTCGTCGACGACCACCTGATGAAGAAGGTGGACGCGCAGAACTCCAGGGGCACCCACACCGTCATCAGGACGTGGTCCCGGCGTTCCATGATCGTGCCGGCGATGCTCGGCCACACGATCGCCGTGCACGACGGCAGGAAGCACGTCCCGGTGTTCATCACCGAGTCGATGGTGGGCCACAAGCTCGGCGAGTTCGCCCCGACGCGGACTTTCCGCAGCCACGTCAAGGACGACCGGCGCAGCCGCCGATAGGAGAACGACTATGGAAGCCAGGGCCATGGCGCGGTACGTCCGCGTCACGCCGCGGAAGGCCCGCCGGGGGGTGGACCTGATCCGCGGGCTGCCCGCTGACCAGGCGCAGGCCATGCTGGAGTTCGCGCCGCAGGCGGCCAGCGACCCGGTCGGCAAGGTGCTGGCCAGCGCGATCGCCAACGCGGGCGCCAAGGGCGGCCGCGACGGGCGGGGCATGCTGTGGGTGCGCCGCGCCTGGGTGGACGAGGGCCCGACGCTCAAGCGGTTCCGGCCGCGGGCCCAGGGCCGTGGCTACCGGATCTACAAGCGCACCAGCCACATCACCGTCATCGTGTCTGACGACTCCGAGAGCGCACAGGGAGGGACCCGCTAGTGGGGCAGAAGGTGAACCCGCACGGGTTCCGGCTCGGCATCACCACCGACTTCTCCAGCCGCTGGTACGCCGACAAGCTATACAAGGAATACGTCGCCGAGGACGTGGCGATCCGGCGGATGCTGCAGCGCGGCATGGAGCGGGCCGGCATCTCCAAGGTGGAGATCGAGCGGACCCGGGACCGGGTGCGGGTCGACATCCACACCGCGCGGCCCGGGATCGTCATCGGCCGCCGCGGCGCCGAGGCCGACCGGATCCGCGGCGACCTGGAGAAGCTGACCGGTAAGCAGATCCAGCTCAACATCCTCGAGGTGAAGAACCCGGAGATCGACGCCCAGCTGGTCGCCCAGGGAGTCGCAGAGCAGCTGTCCAGCCGGGTGTCGTTCCGGCGGGCCATGCGCAAGGCGATCCAGAGCGCGATGAAGGGCGGCGCCAAGGG
>JAFAPY010000405.1 GCA_019246795.1 Streptosporangiaceae bacterium
CAGGTGGAGCCGCTCGCGAGCATGCCCGACGACGCCGTCATCGCCGCAATCGGGCCCGCCATCCAGCGCTACGTCGGCGGCGACCTCCAGCTGCGATGACAGAGCGCCGCCAAGTCTCATCCCGGCACGTCTCCGCGCGCTCGAACCGGGCCAGCGCGGACGCAGGTGCGCCGACGATACTTCTGGGCCGGGCACCCAGTGATCGCAGGCGGCAGCGTCCACCACGTCCAGGGCGTCTCATCTAGTACCGCCAGTCTCCCCCGTCTCGCCGCCGGGCTGCACGGACCCCTCTCGCTGCTACACGTTTTGCTACAGCGCCCGGCACGCAAAAGGGACTCTCCCTGCCGGGGAAAGGGCCTGAACTGCTGAACTAGTAGCTGGGCGGGATTTGAACCCGCGACCTCTGGATTATGAGCAGGCCGCGCGCCGTCGCAACCCGTCCAGCCTGTCCCGGGACATCGCACGTGACGTGGGTGGAGTCCGCGCGGGGTCTCCTCAGTCTGACCGGGTACGGTCCCGTCTCACCCCGTCTTGGTCACAGCCACGGTCACGCGCCCAGCCATCACCCGGAAAATGGAGGGCGCGCCGATGCCCTTCACAAGAGCCGCAAAAGGCCTATCACCGCCAAGCCGGGCAGGGCCGCGCGCCGCCGATCTGGACGGTTCTCAGGCACGGGCTCTCGGTCACCTGAGCGCGCATAACAGGATGATCTCCGCGCTGAAGTGCGCCTGCTGCTGCAGCTGTCAGCTCATGACATCGGCGCGGTCGGTCATTTCAGGCAGCTGGCGACGGCGCCGAACCCATTATCCGTGCGCGTAGTGCTGCGCCGCCAGCAGCGCGCACAGCCACTCCCAGTCATAAAACGCCTCGGTGGGCACCGGCTGGTCCAGCATCACCACCCCGGCCTGATGCGACAGCACCTGACGCACCCTCGCCGGAGCGCGGAACTCGGGCCAGTGCCGCTGCACCGGCGCGTCCTGGTCCAGCCGCCCGGCCTGGACCAGCCACAGCGCGCACACCGCCGCGAACGGCTTGCTGACCGAATACGGCTGGACCACGCTGCCCGCTTCCCAGCGCCGACGCCGTCCGGAGTCGGCGTAACCGCCCCACAGGTCCACCACCAGGCGGCCCCTCGCACCACGCGGCGAATCCTGCGCCGGTACCCGGCTGCGCGGCCAGGATCTCGGCAAAACACTGCGCATAGGGCCGAACCGCCCGTCGGCAGACCCCTTCACCTCCACGGAGCCATCCTGGCCCCGCGCCCAGCCATCACGCGCGCCGTGTCCTGTACGGCCTCGCGGAACGGCGCTGAAGCAGACGGTGCGCGGTCACGCCGAGTGAAACCTTACCCACGAAGACGTATACGAACCGTCTAATGAGCGGCTCACGGCCGCTCACTGCCACCTGGGCGGCGATGTATAACAATCATTCCGGGCATGCCCGGCTGAAACACCGGATGGCTGGACATCTCGGCCGACCGGTAAGCTTCCCGTCGATCGTCTCGGTGCCCGATACTGACGTGGTGCTGGGCGGTGGCGACGCTGCGGCGCGCTGAACAGGCGGCGAGTCCAGCGGCCAGCGCAAGCACTACGGTCAGAGCCGGCAGGCCTTTCATGTTCTTCCCGCGGTCGGCCGATGCTGCTGAGGGCATCGCCGCCGCGTAGGTAGGTGAGAACGTCGGTCAGGATCGATCGGTCTTGGGCAGCATCATGGGCCGTTGCTCATGCCGCAGGCTTTGAAGGGGAAGGGCGCGGCAGCGCGGTCGAGTGCCCTGGCGTCCGGGCCGGTGGGGTAGCCGTGCGGTGCGACCCGGCTGAAGTCGGCACGGAACGCGGTCATGTTGCCCTGGCTGGCCGCCTGGGCCGCGTCCTGGTAGTCGGTGATCACTTTCTGGTAGGCCTGGACAAATGCCTCCTGCTCGGCCTGGTCCGCGGCCGGTCCGGCGGCGGCTAGCTGGCGCAGCTCGGGCAGTCCGTCGCGCCTGATGGCGACGACCTTGTCTAGGTAGTGCGCGGCCTTCGGCAGGTGGGCCACGCTGACGATATCGGCATTGATCAGGCCATTTCCCAGGGCGGCTTCCCGCTGATTCTGCACGGCGCAGATCCGGTCGGCCGCGGCCGCGAATCGCGCGGCGGCCGATGCCGTGGGCGTGGCCGACGCGGCGGCCCTGGGCGGCTGCGTGCTGCTGGCCGTTCCGCAGGCGGCCACGCTGAGCGCGATGAGCGGCGCGGCGGCCCAGGCGAGCCGGGACGGTTTCATCTCAGTCCTTCTCTCCTCATCGGTGGATGCGACAGGTCAACGGTGACCGACCCGGCGCAGTGGTGTCGTCGTCAGCGCGGGCGGTTTGCGGGTCGCCCGCCCGGGGGACGTAACGCGCCGCGGCTATCGGCCGCGCGGGGGATGTTCCCGCCGTCCCCCGCTGGTTACAGTGCCAGCATGACGGCCGAACGGCTCAGGCGCCTGTCCGCCAGCCCGTGGCTGGACGTGGCCATCGGCGTGGCCGCGACCGTGGCGACGTGGATCGAGCTGTTGGCGCAGCCCCGGCCCCCCCGGGCTGGATCGCTGGCCGGCCTGATGATCCTCGCGGTCCTGATCGGAATGCCATTGGCCCGGCGGCGCCGCGCTCCCCTCACAGTCCTGACGGTGGTCCTGGCGGCCACCGTCGCATCCGGAGTGCTGGCTGGCCAGCTGGCGAGCGGGCAGGGGCCGGTCACGCCCTTCCTGGCGGTGCTGCTGGCCGTGTTCTCATTCGGCGCATATTCGAGTGGCCGGCGGGTCCTGGCCGGCGGCGTGATCCTGGCCGCCTGCCTAGGGGCCGTCGCCGTCGATGGCTGGGTCAGCGGGCGCGGGACCGACTACGGCTTCTGGGTGGCGGCAGGGATCTTCTGGGTCCTGGGGCTGTTGTTTCGGCAGCGGCTGCTGCGGGTGGCCGAACTGCAGGCCCACGCCGACCGCCTGCAGGCGGAACAGGCAGAGAAAGCCCGGTGGGCGGTCGTCGAGGAGCGGTCCCGGATCGCCCGGGAGCTGCACGACGTGATCTCCCACAGCGTCAGCGTGATGGTCATCCAGGCGGGCGCGGCCCGGCACACCCTGGATCCCGCGGACACCGAGATGCGCGAATCGCTGCAATCGATCCAGACCGCCGGCCGGGAAGCACTGGCCGAACTGCGCAGGCTGCTCGGCATCCTGCGGCGTCCGGACGACGAGCCCGCCCTGGCGCCGGTGCCGGGACTGGCCCGGGTCGGCGTCCTGGTCGAGCAGATGCGGGAGGCCGGCCTGCCGACCGAACTGCGCGTCGAAGGAGAGGCCGCCGGCATCGCGCCGGGTGTCGACCTCACCGCGTACCGGATCATCCAGGAGGCCCTGACCAACTCGCTCAGGCACGCCGGCCCGGCCCAGGCGCAGGTCAGCATCCGGTACCGGCCCCACGAACTCGATCTCGAGATCACCGACGACGGCCAGGGCAGCGCGGCGCACGCCGACGGCACCGGAAACGGCCTGGACGGGATGCGGGAGCGCGTCGCGCTGTACGGCGGGACGCTGGACGCCGGTCACGGCGACGCCGGATTCACCGTGCATGCCCGGCTGCCGACAAGACGGGCGCCGGCATGACGATCCGCGTGATCATCGCCGATGACCAGCAGCTCGTCCGGGCCGGCTTCCGCAAGATCATCGAAGCCGAGGACGACCTCGCGGTGGTGGCCGAGGCCAGCAACGGGCTCGAGGCGATCGCCGCCACCCGGTACG
>JAFAPY010000072.1 GCA_019246795.1 Streptosporangiaceae bacterium
CCACCGCCCGAACCTGCCGCCGGAGGAGGTGACCGACCCCGACCAGATCCCCGGCTACACCGCGGACGAGGGCGATGAGCGGTTGTGGACGGCGCGGCTGCGCCGCTGGGCCCTGCGCGTGTTCCCGCCCAGGAAGCTGCTGCCGGATCGCCAGCCCGCCTACGTCGCCTCCTGGGTGTACGTGTTCGGGGTGGCCACCTTGGCCGCGCTCGTCGTGGTGCTCGCCAGCGGGGCCGCCATCGCGCTCGGCGGCACCGACTGGTGGCACACCAACCCGGTCGGGCACTTCTTCAACAGCCTGCACCTGTGGAGCGTCGAGCTGTTCATGGCCTTCATGGTCATTCACCTGTGGGGCAAGTTCTGGATGGCCGCCTGGCGCGGCCGCCGGGCGTGGACCTGGATCACCGGCGTCATCGCCTTCCTCGCCTCGATCCTAGTCTGCTTCACCGGCTACCTGTCCCAGCAGAACTTCGACTCACAGTGGATCGCCACCAACGGCAAGGACGCGTTCAACGCGATCGGCGTCGGCTCGTTCTGGAACCTGATGAACTTCGGCCAGATGCTGCTGTGGCACGTGGTGCTCCTGCCGGTCCTGCTCATCGCGCTGATCGGCGCGCACGTCCTGCTGGTCCGCGCGCGCGGGGTCAGCCACCCGCTGCCCGCCACCCGGCCGACCAGGCGGCAGCCGCGCGCCGACCGCACCGCCGACCGGGAGCCCTGGCGCGGCGCCACCAAGCGCTACGACATCGTCAAGGAAGGCACGATCGCCGTCGTGATCGCGCTGGCGCTGACCTTCGTCCTGGCCGGCCTGCTGTCATCCCCGGACGTGCCGCCGGTCACGGTGGCCACCTGGGCCAAGGCCGCCCCGGCTGACTTCCTGGGCACCGCCGCCAGCGAGCTGGACGGCACCAGCCTGACCGCCACCTACGGCCCGCCGTACAACACCAACGGGACCCCGCAGAGCCTGTTGTTCGCCCCGGCGAACTGGTTCGGGGTGACCCAGCCGATCGACGCGGCGCAGACCTTCGTGGTCTCGCCGCTGACCCAGACGACTCCGATCAACCCGGCGGTGAAGGCCGCGCTGGCCGTCTACAACGCGGCACCGGCCAGCCAGCAGGCCAAATGGGCGACCAACTACGGCAACGCGGTGGCCAAGGTCAAGTTCGTCAACGGCATCCCGGTGGTCCCGCGCGCCAACGACGGGCCGGTCCCGGTCATGCTTGCCACCGAGCTGGCCCTGGCCAAGAGCGGCGCGATCGACACCGACCTGCTCGCCCAGCGGCAGTTCTACGGCACCGACTTCACCAAGCCGCTGCTGTTCCTTGAAGACGGGATGTACTACGCCAACCAGGCGTCCGCTATGAACCTGACCGGGACCCAGTGGGGCGTGATGAACGAGACCGGCAGCTATCCCGGCCAGCCCTGGCTGTGGCTGTACCAGCTGTGGTACCACGTGCCCGGCTGGCGTAACTCCCACAACGTCGACCTGATCGCCATCTACATGACCGGCCTGGCCACCTTGCTGCTGCTGCTCGTGCCGTTCATCCCCGGCCTGCGCGACATCCCCCGCTGGATCCCCGTGCACCGGCTCGTCTGGCGCGACTGGAACAAGCGCGCCGCCGCACCCGAAGCGGAACGGCAACCCGCGGGACAAAAGTGACGCACCGCAACGACCGCGTCCTCGCGGTCGCCGAGCTGGCCCGGGTGGAGGGCGAAGGCGCCATGTACATCCGGGCCAGCGGGGACGTGGTCGAAGAGGTCCGGCTCGACATCTACGAGCCGCCCCGCTTCTTTGAGGCCTTCCTGCGCGGCCGCGGCTACGCGGAGCCGCCGGACATCACCGCCCGGATCTGCGGCATCTGCCCGGTGGCCTATCAGATGAGCGCGTGCGCGGCGATCGAGGACGCCTGCGGCGTCACCGTCTACGGCACGCTCGCCGACCTGCGCAGGCTGCTGTACTGCGGGGAGTGGATCGAGAGCCACGCGCTGCATATCTACCTGCTGCACGCCCCCGACTTCCTCGGCTACGCCAGCGGCATCGAGATGGCCGCCGACCGGCGGGACATCGTCGAGCGCGGCCTGGCGCTGAAGAAAGCCGGGAACTCCATCATGGAGGCGGTCGGCGGCCGCGCCATCCACCCGGTCAACGTGCGGATCGGCGGCTTCTACCGGGTGCCGACCCGGGCCGAGCTCGCCGCGCTGGCCGGCCCGCTGCGCCGGGCGCTGGACGACGCGCTGGCCACGGTGCGCTGGGTGGCCGGGTTCGAGTTCCCCGACCATGCCTGCGGCGCCGACATGCTGGCGCTGTCGCTTCCCGGCACGTATGCGATCGAGCGGGGCGCGGTGGCGACGCTGTCCGGGATGAGGTTCGGCGCCGCGGAGTTCGACGAGCACGTGGTCGAAGAGCACGTGCCGCATTCCACCGCGCTGCACGCCCACCTGGCCGGCGGCGGCAGGTACCTGACCGGCCCGCTGGCCCGCTACTCGCTGAACTCCAGCTGGCTGTCGCCGCTGGCCCGCGCGGCCGCACGCGATGCCGGGCTCGGACCCGCCTGCGACAACCCGTTCCGCAGCATCATCGTCCGCGCCGTGGAGGTGGTGTACGCGGTCGAGGAGGCGCTGCGCATCATCGACGGCTACCAGCCGCCGGGCCGCCCGGCGGTCGAGGTCCGGCCACGCGCGGGCGTCGGCCACGGGGTGACCGAGGCGCCGCGGGGGACCTTGTATCACCGGTACCAGATCGGCGCGGACGGGATCATCACCGATGCCCGCATCGTCCCGCCGACGTCGCAGAACCAGGCCGCTATCGAGACCGACCTGCATGCGTTCGTCCAGGCCAGGATGGACCTCGACGACGCGGAGCTGACCCGCCGGTGCGAGCAGGCGATCCGCAACTACGACCCGTGCATCTCCTGCTCGACGCACTTCCTGAACCTCACCGTGGACCGGTCGTGACCCAAGCCGGCGGCCCGGTCGTGGTGATCGGGATCGGCAACGAGTTCCGCCGTGACGACGGCGCCGGCCCTGCCGTGGTAGCCAGCCTGCACGGCCGGGTACCGCCGGACGTGGCGCTGACGATCACCGACGGCGAGCCCGCCCGGCTTGTCGATGCCTGGACCGGGGCGGCGCTGGCCATCGTCGTCGACGCGGTCCGGGTTGCCGGGCCACACGCGCCGCGGCCGGGCACGGTGCACCGTCTCGTACTGGACCGGCCGGGCAGCACAGCCGAACGCACCGCGAGTTCGCACGGCCTCGGACTCGATGACGCGGTGGCGCTGGCGCTGGCCCTGGAGCGGATGCCGGGGCGGCTGATCGTGCACGCGATCGAGGCGGGCGACCTGTCCCAGGGCAGAGGCCTGACGCCGCCCGTCGCCGCGGCGGTGGCCACCGTGGCCACCGCCGTGCTCGACGACATCGCCGGGTCGTGCGGCTGAATGCTGTCTGGAGCGCGCGCGTCGGGCGAGCCGCCGCGCGGCCGCTCGGTCGCGGCGATGTCCGCACTGACCGCGGGTGTCACCGCCGGGTCGGGGCCACTGCCCACGCGGTTGCTGTTGCCCAGGCCTCGGCGGCGGCGAGGATGTCCAGGATCACTGCGGTCTTCGCCTCCGTGTAGGCGATCCTGTCATCGGACCAGATCCGCGCGCTCTCCCGCTTGACGGTGGCGTAGGCGTCTGCGGCGTCGGCGTGGCCGCGCAGATAGTCACGGAACAACAGGTGTTCGCGCTCCCATTCCGACCCGGCCTGGCACACGTGCACATGCACGTCGCGCGGCTGACCTGCGTAGGGACGGAAGAAACGATGCAGGCAATCGCGGCTGCGCAGCTGGACTCCGGCCCGTTCTATATTCGCTGCGTACCGGGTCTCGTCGTCGAGGTCGGCGACGCTGACCTGGATGTCGATGGTCGGCTTGGCGGGCAAGCCGGGAACGGCCGTCGACCCGACGTGCTCGATCCGCAGCGCGACGTCGCCAAGCTCGCGTGCCAGGCGATCGCACCACTTTCGGTAGCGCCCCGGCCAGCAAGGGTCGTACGCGGTCACCTCGACCTGGAAATCCTGCCGCTCACTGCCCTCGGTCCTGGCGAATCCCGGCCAGACGATGGGCATGACCGACCGGGCAAGCCGCACCCGCTCGGCCTGCGGCAGCTGATGGGCGGCCAGCCCGCGCTGCCGCGCGACGAGCTCGTACAAGTCGATGATCGTGGTCCGGCGTCCCTCGGCTGCCCGCAAGCGCCGCCAGGCCGCGTGCGGCTCAGCCGAAGGTTCCACGCCCGCCGCGGCCAACCGGGCGTCCAGCGATGGAAAGGCAGAGGACCCAGCGTCATGCACGCACCAAGGATGCCACCGCAGCGCGGTGGACTGCGTCCCGGCTATCGTGGGTGCAAAGCCGTGACCGGGCCGCAGCGCCTGGCGTACAGCTGGTAAGGGGGCACCATGCCGGTCCAGCTCGTCAACCCCGACCCGCGGTACGGCAAGGTTCATCTCATCGACCCCGCCCCGCTGGGATACCTGCACCTGGCCGGCGACGTGCAGGCGGCGCACCGGCCCGGACCGGTGCTGCGGCGCAGCCGGGACAAGCAGCAACTGCTCGGAGTGCTCAAGTGGCAGGCGGGGCAGCTGGCCCAGCTCGATGCCGTCGAGCGTGCCACCGTCTATGACGCGCTGGTGTTCACCGCGCCCGGAGGCGACGTCAACGACCCGTCGGTACGGGTGCGGCCCGCGTGGTTCGACGTCGTCGTGCTGGTCGAGACGGTCTCCCCCGAAGCCACCGGCGAGGTACGCGCCGCTCCTGCCTACCAGGCGCTGGCTGACACGCTCAGCGAGCACGCGCGCCGGGTGCACCAGATCGCCGCCCGCAACGTGCGCCGGGTCGGCGACGTGGACAAGACCCGGCCGGGCCTGTTCCTGTTCAACTACTTCTGCGGCGAGGACCCGGATACGGCCGTGGAGCTGTGGGACTACCTGGCCGGCTGGTACGAGACCGAGACCGGGCTGGACAACTCCACCCTGCTCGCGCCGCTGGAAGGCGAGCGATCCGACTACGTGATGATCAACCACGCCCGGTGGGAGGGCAGCCTGCCCGTGTTCATGGCCCGCCAGCTGCCCAAGAGAACCTTCCGCAGCTACTTGCTGGCCAACCTGAAAGCCAACCACGTCGCCGCGATGCCGGTGCTGTACCGTCTGGCCTGAGCGGCACCGTGACCGTTACAGGGCCAGGCGCCGGGACAGGTCGGAGGCGAGGATGCCGGCCGGGTCCAGGTCGGCGCGCAGCTTGGCGAACTCGGGCAGCCGCGGGTACATCTGCGTCAGCGCGCCGGCGGGTACCCGCGAGTCCTTGGCCAGGTAGAGCCGGCCGCCGGCCTCGATGACCAGCCGGTCGAGGGAGCCGAGCAGCCGGGCAAGGCCCGGCGCGCGGGCGGGGAAGTCCAGCGCCAGCGTCCAGCCGGGCATGGGAAACGACAGCAGCCCGGGGTCGCCTGCGCCGAACCGCTTGAGCACGGTCACGAACGACGGCGCCCGGGCCACGGCGATCATCTCCAACGACCGGCGGACGGCGGCCTCGGCGCCGAACGGCACCACGTACTGGTACTGGCGGAAGCCGCCCGGCCCGTAGACCCTGTTCCAGTTCCTGATCCCATCCAGCGGGTGGAAGAACTGCCCGATGGTCTGCAGCTCGCCGGTGCGCGATCGTGGCGCCTTGCGGTACCACGCCGCGTTGGCCAGGGCCACGCTGTAGCGGTTGATCAGTCCTGGGCGGGCATCCCGGCGGCATCCAGAGGCGGGCTCCGGGCCGGAACGCGAACGGGTCTGCCCGCGCGTCCGGCGGCAGGTCGGCGGGCCCGGCGAAGTCGCCGCTGGTGATCACCGAACGGCCTAGGCTGGTACCCCGCGCCAGGCTGTCCGACCAGGCGACCGTGTAACCGTAGCGGCGGTCGTGCTCAGCCAGCACCGCCATCGTCTCGTCGATGTCCGCGGTGCGCACGGTGTCCACCCGCAGCCGGGAGGTGGCGACCCGCTTCAGCCGGACCGTGGCCGCGACGATGAAC
The DNA here is from genome assembly GCA_019246795.1 of Streptosporangiaceae bacterium. Classification (GTDB taxonomy): domain Bacteria; phylum Actinomycetota; class Actinomycetes; order Streptosporangiales; family Streptosporangiaceae; genus Palsa-504. Next base: position 6,045 of record JAFAPY010000072.1, read on the forward strand.
CCGGTCAGGCCCATGCCGCCGGCCGTCGCCCAGAACAGGCCGGGGTCTGAGTCCGGGGTCACGGTGCGCAGCTCCCCGCCAGGCAGCACGATGTCGAACGACTCGACGTGGCGGGCGAAGCTTCCGGCCACGTGGTGATTCTTGCCGTGCACGTCGGCGGCGATCGCGCCGGCGATGGTCACCTGCCTGGTGCCGGGGAAACCGGCACGAACCACCCGGCCGGCAGCCCGGCGACCATGAGCTGCTCCAGGCTGACGCCGGCCTGGCACGTCACCCGGCCGCCCGCGGCGTCCAGCTCGATGATCCGGTTCAGCCGGGCGGTGGACGCCACCACGCCGCCGTCGCATTGCGCGGCGTCGTTGTAGCTGCGGCCCAAGCCGCGGGCGATCACGCCGCGGGCGGCCCCGTCCCGCAGCAGCGCGGCGGCGTCGGCGGCGCTGGCCGGCTCGGTCAGCTCGGCCCATGACGGCGATATCCGGCCCCAGCCGGTGAGCTTGACGGCACGGCTCGACATGACCAGTGCATCGTACTCGCCGGACGGCCACGGCCCGGCCGGAACCAGCCCCGCGCGCCGTTCCGGGGGCCTGACGCCACCGGCCGTTCGGAAAATTCATCGGCAAAACGAGCGGTGGTTCAGGCTGATCGGCAGCAAGGCATTGGGCAGACCGCCATGGGGCGCCACTTCGCGCGTTCCGGCGGGCCGCTTACAGCTCGTAGACGGTGGGGGTGGTGGTATGGGTCCTACCGGCGGGCGTCTGCCAGACCAGGACACCCGGTTCCGGCTGCCCCAGCGACCAGCCTTCGGCCTGCTTGCACCGATGGTGATGCCGGCACAGCGGGGCCAGGCAGCAGGGGCAGGTGCGGCCGCCCTTATCCCAGGCGGTGGTGTGATCCAGGTCGCACCTCCCGGCGGGCCGGCTGCAGCCGGGAGCCGAGCACCGGGCGGTGCGGGCCCGGACCAGGTGGGCCAGGTTCCGGCTGGGCCGGTAGCCGTCCTCCGCCTGGCCGTGATCACACGGCCCGCGGATCACCGGGCGCAGCCTGATCTTCAGCCCGGCCAGCCACTGCGCCGCCGACAGCCCGCCCGGCGTCGGCGGATGATGCCGGCCCGGCGCGCAGCCGTGCCCGGCGGCGGTGCCGTCCGCGCCCAGGGCGGTGACGCACCACCGGGTGCGCGGGTCCCGGGCCGCCGCGGCCACCAGGTCGCGGGCGGTGTCCGCGTCGACCAGGCCGAACCCGCCGACCTCACCGGGCGTGCCGGACTTCCCGAGGACCGTGGCCAGCGGCACGGTGATGTTCACCAGGGCGGCCAGGCCCGGGCCGGTGTCCAGGCCGCCGCCGCTCCCTGGGCCGCCGCCGCTCCCTGGGCCGGTGCCGCTCCCTGGGCCGCCGCTTCCGCCCGGGCCGTCATCGGCGTCAGGGCCGGCTTCGTCCTGGCCTGCGCCCTGCGGGCCGGTGCCGGACGGGTCGGCCTGGGCGGCCAGGCACTCGCGGCTGTCGCGCTCTTGCAGCAGGTCCAGCCAGGCGCGGACCCGCAGTTCCCGCAGGCTGCCCGGCACCCCGGCCGCGCGCAGCTCCAGCGCCCGCTGCTCGACGTGCTGCCAGGACGCCAGGATCTCCTCGGCGGGCACCTCCCGCGCGGTCATCCCGGCGTTGCCGGACTGCTCCGGGAACGACCGGACATGCGCCTCCTTGCCCGCCTGTTCCCTGCGGCGCCGCGCGGAGTCCGGGTCCAGCCGGAGCACCAGCCGGTGCGCCGCGTACCGCAGCTGCCCCCAGGTCTTGCCCGGCGCCGCCGCGGCCAGTTCCTCATCGGCCCTGGCGGCGCCGGCATCGGACAGCACGTGGGTCTCGTCTTCGATGATCCGCAGGTGCACCGGGTGGATCAGCCCGGCGGCCAGGGCCGCGAAGGTGCGCGGCAGGCGCTTGGCCACCGTGGATGCATACGCCATCCGATCGGCGGCGGCCATCCAGGTCATGCCGAGCTCGGCGGCCAGCTCATCGCACGCGAACTCCGCCGGACCCGCCGGACCCGCCGCGCGGCGGGCGGCGAACTCCGCCATCACGGCCAGCTGGGTCCACGCCGCCCGCGACTCGAGCCGCCGCGCCGCCGCCAGCACCCCGAACAGCTCATCCTCGGAAAGGGCCGCCAGCCCCGCCCCGTCCGAGCCGACCGCCGTGTGCACCGCGGCGGCCAGGGCCGGACCAGGGCCCATGCCCTCAGCCGTCCCGCTCGGTGCGAACCGGGCCGGGTCCAAGTCCTCGCCATCATCGTCCGGGATCGCGTACATGCCCGCGTCCACCCTGGCGACAAGCGCGTCCAGCGCCTCCTCGCCGCCGTCCCATTCATCCTCCGGCCGTTCCCCGCGGCGGAGGGCGGCACGGCAGCACCGGGCTCGTCGCCGGCATATCCGGGGAACGAGGCCTGGGCCATGCACCACCCTCCCGTCCTGGAGCATGATTGGATATGAACAGTATATCAAGCTGAAGATGACTTAATCGCATTTATCGAATCTAATTTCATATTATCTGGCCAAGAGGCGGGCAAGGTCGGCGGAAGCGCGGCGAGCGCCCGGTGGCCACCCATGCGCAGCTCCGCTTCCCGTGCGGCTCGTGACATGAAACCCACGCCGAACAGGCCGGGATTTCCGACCCGGCGGATCCGCCGTTACCGGCCGG
>JAFAPY010000092.1 GCA_019246795.1 Streptosporangiaceae bacterium
CCGGCACGGCGCCGAACCTGCCGAACTACGCCCGCTGGGTGGTCCTGGTCTTCGTGGACGACTTCGACCTGTCCACGATCGCCGCGCTGCGCTACGCCAGGAGCCTGCGGCCCACCACGCTGCGCGCGGTGCACTTCGTCATCGACACCGACACGGCGGAGCAGCTGCGCGCCGCGTGGCTGCCGGACCGCAATGTGACGCTGGAGTTCATCGACACCCCGGACCGGAGGGTGACCAGGGCCGCGGCCGAGCTGGTCAGCAAGGAGGTGGAGCTGGCGGGCACCCAGGTCACCGTGATCCTGCCCCGGCGCAGCTTCTCGCCGCTGCTCGGCAGGCTGCTGCACGACCGGACCGCGGACAAGATCGCCGTCGTGGTGAGCCGCATCCCGAACGCGGCTGCCACCATCATCCCGTTCGACGTGCAGAACCGGGTGCGCGTGCTGCAGGAGCGCCACGCGGCCCGGGAGGGCAAGGCCGGGCAGGCGGTACTGGCCCCCGCGGGCGGCGGCAGCCAAGCCGCGACCGAGGACGCCGCCGAACGGCAGCACATGGAGGCGGCGGTGGCCGCCGCGACACCGCACGAGCCGCGGCGCGTGGAGGAAGACCGCCCCGGCAAGGCCGGCGGAGAGCCGGGCAAACGCGCCCAGGAACCGGAGCCGCTGCCGGGGGCAGGCGGGTACGGGCGGCCCGTCCCGCCGCCCGACGTGACCCCGATCGGCTCGCTGCACGAGCCGGGCCGGGCCGCCGTCGAGGGCCGGGTCCGCATGCTGGAACTGCGGCCGGTGGAGCATAACTCGGTGCTGGTCGCCGAGATATCCGACTCGACAGGCGATCTCACCGCGATGTTCTACGGCCGATCGAACATCCCCGGCCTGATGTGCGGCTCCAAGGTCAGGTTCCGCGGCACGGTCGGCATCAGGGACGGCGCCCCGGTCATGATCAACCCCGCCTACGAACTGCTTCTCCCCGGCGGCGGCAAGAAGCCCCGCGCCGGCAGCTGAGTTCACGCGGGCGTGACCGGCCGTGACACCACCGCTCGTCCGGGATAAGCGGGCCCGCCAGGCGGGACCCCGGTCATGAGGGTGTCCCTCCTGTTACCTTTCTTGTCACCGTCCCTTGGCCGAGGTTTAGCGCTGGCGGGGAGATAGGCGGGCCGCGCGGGCGGGTACGCAGTAAGCGTGCGGCAATCCCTTCCCACCGTGCGGCGGGCCGGCAGGGGCCGCCACGCCCGCCGCCGGTCATGGCGCGCAGCGGCGCTCGCCGAGCGCATCGAACGCGCTCACGGACTCGACCCCGTGGTCCGGCGCCTGTCCCGCAACGTCGTGCGGGCGTTGCCCCCCGGCCCGCGAACCGACGCCCTGCACGGCGTGCCGTTCGGCCAGCCGGCCCACCCGGCGCTGGTCCGGCTGCCGCTCGGCTGCTGGACGTCCGCGGTGCTGCTCGACCTGCTCCCCGGCGCCGGCCGCGCCTCCCACGTGCTGATCGCCGCCGGCGTCGCCGGCAGCGCGCCGACGGCGGCCACCGGGCTGGCCGACTGGTCGGCGCTGCACACCAACCAGCAGCGGGTCGGCCTCGCGCACGCGGTATGCCAGGCCAGCGCGACCGCGCTATTCCTCGGCTCGCTGGCGGCGCGGGCCGGCGGGCGCCAGCGGCGGGGCCGGGTGCTGTCCGCGTCCGGGCTGGCCCTGGCGAGCGTGGGGTCATACCTCGGCGGGCACCTGGCCAAGCGGCTCGGCGCAGGGACCTCGCACGCCGACCAGGTCGGCCACCTTGCCGGTCTGGGCTGGCATGACCTGTGCGATCTCGGCGCCCTTCCGGAAAGCCGCCCGGTCCGCCGCCAGCTCGGCTACCTGTCGCTGCTGGTGTACCGGGCCGGCGCCCAGGTGAGCGTGCTGTCAGACCGGTGCTCGCACCTGGGCGGCCCCCTGCATCAGGGCAGGGTCGTCACCGAGCGGGGCGCTGCCTGCGTCACCTGCCCCTGGCACGGATCCACCTTTGCGGTCGCCGACGGCACCGTCGTGCACGGCCCGGCCACCGCCCGCCAGCCGTCCTTCGAGACCAGGGTGACCGGCACCGGCCGGGTCGAGGTCCGGCCGCGGCCCTGAGCGCGGCCGGGTCCGGCTCATGCCTGGCTGCCCTGGCGCTAACCGCCGTCGTCCGCCGAGGGCGCGGCGGGCGGGAGGACCAGCCCGTTGCCGCCGAGCGCGTTCTGGCTGACGGCCGGCGCGACCTGCGACCCCTGCAGGGACTGGAAGATGCGCAGCCGCATCTCCGGATCGTTTTGATTGATCGCCTTGAACACCGTGTTGATGGCCTCCGCCTGTCCCACCGCCCGCATGGCCTGCGCCATGGCCTCGGCCGTGGCGCTGAGCACGGTCGCGTTGGACTGGCCGAGCGCGAACAGCTCGGCGGCTCTCTTCTCGCGCTTGGCGCGCTGCTCCTGTTCCATCGCCTTCTGGATGGCCGGCGGCGGCTCCAGGAGCTTCAGCTCCACCCGTCCCACCTGCAGGCCCCACTCTCGCGCGGTCTCGCCGACCCTGGCCCTCAGCGCGGTGTTGAACTGGTCCCGTGAATTGAGCGCCACGTCCACGGTGATCCTGCTCGCCACGCTGCGCAGCGTGGTCGCGGTCAGCTCGCCGAGAGCGGCGATGTAGTCGACGACCCGGTAGAGAGCCGTATAGGGATCCATAACCCGGAAGTAGACGACTGTTTCGACGATCAGCATCCCCTTGTCGCTGGTGAGCACCTCCTGCCGCGGGAAGCTCGCGACTCGCTCGCGAAGGTCGATGAGGCGCAACCGGTCGACAAACAGGGTCACGAAGTGCGGCCCCGGCCCCACCGTCCGGTGATACCGGCCGAATCGCTCGATGATCCCGGCGCTCGCCTGCGGGACGGTGCGCAGCGACCTGTTGACCGCCACGGCGATCACGGCGAGGAGGACGACCAGCAGGATGGCCAGGACCGCTGTGGTCATGAGGCGCCTCCCCGGGTCTCTCTTAGTTACGGTACAGACACCGGGCGGTTTCAGCCAGATTCAGCCAGATTCAGCCGGGTTCAGTGGGCACGAGCGCGCGCGGTCCAGCGGTTCTGCCGGTGCTCGATGTCCAGCGGCAGGCCGAAGCAGCGTGACAGGTTCCGCGCGGTGAAGACCTCCTCGATCGGGCCCGCCGCCAGCACCGAGCCCCTGCGCAGCAGCATCGCGTGGGTGAAGCCCTCGGGCACCTCCTCCACGTGGTGGCTGACAAGCACGATCATCGGGGCCTTCGGGTCGCGGGCGAGCGCGGTCAGGCGGCGCAGCAGGTCCTCGCGGCCGCCCAGGTCCAGCCCGGCGGCCGGCTCGTCCAGCAGCAGCAGCTCCGGATCGGGCATCAGCGCCCTGGCGATCTGCACCCGCTTGCGCTCGCCCTCAGACAACGTGGCGAACCTGCGCCTGATGAGGTGCGCACAGCCGAGCGCGTCGAGCAGCTCGACGGCACGGGCGACGTCCGCGGAGTCGTATTCCTCCTTCCAGCGGCCCAGGATGGCGTAGGTGGCGGTGAGCACGAGGTCGATGACCTTCTCGCCGGGCGGAACCTGCTCGGCGACCGCGGAGCTGGTCAGCCCGATCCTCGGCCGCAACTCGAACATGTCCACCTCGCCGAGCCGCTCGCCGAGCACCTCCACCGTGCCCGCCGACGGGAACATCAGCACGGCGGCGACCTGGAGCAACGTGGTCTTGCCCGCGCCGTTCGGGCCGATCAGGATCCAGCGCTCGTCCTCGTGCGCCGTCCAGTTCACGTTGCGCACCAGCACCGCCGCGTCGCGCCGGACCTCGACGCCGCGCAGCCGCAGCACTTCGTCGGACATCAGGCACCCTCCCTCCGGCTCGGCGGGACCGCGGCCCTTTCCTCCCGCTCAGCGGACCCGCAAAACCGAACTTATGTCACCGCGCTGCGCTCAGCCCAGCGAGCTGGCACATCCGCCGCGGCGGATCCGCTGCGCCCGGGGCTGGGCCGGCGGCCGAATCTCCCACCCGGGCATGAATGTTACATCGTAGCCGAAAGAATAGGCATAATGCCGCAACCATGCCATAAGGACCGCGGCAATGGTGCCGCGTACTACATTTCGGGCGCAATTTGGTATTAATTAACGCTGGCGCGGCGTGGCGCCGTTTTAAGGCACGCTACGATCGCAGACTGCCACGTCCAGACCATACGACCGTGAAAGAGCGGTCCAGCGAGGAGGAGCGGGAAATGGCGATGCGCATCCGCGCGATGTCAGGCTGTCTCGCGATCGGGGCGGCCGCGATCACGATGACCGGCACGGCCGCGCAGGCGGCAACGCTGTCTGCCGCGCACGCGAGCGCTGGCGTGTCAGCCGCCTCCGCAGCGGCCGGGTACGGCGGTCAGCCTCCGCAGGGCCACTGCCGGTGCAAGAAGCCGACACCGACGCCGACGCCGACGTGGCACAGCCCGACGCCTACCCCGACCCCGAGCTATAGCCCGACGCCCAGCCCCAGCCCGTCTACCGCGACGCCGAGCCCGACCTCGACCACGGTGACGCCAACCGCCTCACCGAGTCCCACGGCCACGGGCACGTCGGTCCCGACTGGCGGCGCGAACACCGGCGGCGGCGGCAGCGCTGGCGGCGGCAGCGACCTGCCGCTGGCCGCGGGC
>JAFAPY010000239.1 GCA_019246795.1 Streptosporangiaceae bacterium
ACCCTGCAGGAGATACTGGCAGGATCGGCGCCGCCATCGACGCCGTCGGGAGCAGCTTCACGATGCATTACGCCACCGTCGTGGTCACCGCGGCGCGAACCGACGCTGCGTTACCCGCCTTGACCGGCCGGATGGAGGCAGATGACCGCGGCGGGCGTGCAGCAGATCGCGGCGGGGATCTGACGTTGGGAGCGCCGCCCGCGAGGATTGGGTCCTGGCGGGTTCGGCGGCCGAGACGGTGAGGCTGCCCCAGTGCCGTCCTCGGTCAGCTCCAGGTCATTTTGATCTCTCGTTCGAAGTTGACGTATCCGGCACGCCGGAAGGCGTTCGCCATGGGGGTGTTGTCGAGGTCGGTGGAGGCACGGATACGCGGGACTTCGTGCCGGGCGAGGATGCGGGTGCCCTCGGCGAGGATGTCGTTGATGTAGCCGTTGCCGCGATGCTCGGGCAGCACGGCCAGATAGGCGATGATCGGGTTGTAGTCGTTGCGGGCCGGGATCACGAACCCTGCCGGTTTGCCCGCCGGCAGGGTCGCGATCTGCCACCAGTCCTTCGGGCTGGTGTAGCGCGCGAGCTCGCCCTCGTAGTGCCGGACGGCCGCCTCGCGGGCGGACATCCTGGTCAGCTCGTCTCGGCTGTGCGCATCCAGCGTTCCTTCCAGGACCACGGTCATCAGGGTCAGCAGTTCACCGGCGTCCTGGACTGGCCGGAACACCAGGCGTCTGCCCGGCGGGGGAATGGGGGTTCCCGGGCGCCATTCCAGCCGGAGCCGCTCGACGAACAGCCGGGCACCGGTGCGTTCCAGTATCGTCATACGGTCCTGGACGGCTCGCCTGGTGAGGCCGTTCTCGCGCCAGTCGGGCGGGATGAAGCGGCTGTAGTCCGGCCGAGGTGATCCGGCCGGGAGGGCGGCTGCCATCGCGGTGTGCAGGAGCCGCACGCCGATGGTCAGGCGTCCGGGATCAGGCAGGTTGTCGTCGATGTCGAGAACGTCCAGCAGGAATGGTGTGTCATCTCCTGGCCGGCTCCACCAGGCGGCCCTGGCCAGCAGGCGGTCACCTTGCAGGGCCGCCCACATCCACTCCGGCCGCCGGCGGCCCTGTGCAAGGTCGTCGGCGAGTTCCCCGTTGAGGACGTAGGGCAATTGGTTGAAAAGGCGGAGTTCTTCGCGTCCGGTGATCGGACGCACGGCCAGGTTCTTCAGTTCCACAGTCAGGCACGCTCCGGTGAACGTCGCCTGCCCGCCCCAGGGGTCAGACGCGGTCCGCGCCCCGGGAGAAGACAAGCGCGGTGATCATGGTGATCATGGGGATCATGGGCTTATCCCTCCTCTCGATGTCGTGGCCCCTCTGCCCTGCGGGGGTTCAGCCATAACGTCTATCCGGTCCTGGCCTTTCCGGCAATCCGTTTTTGATGTCCAAGATCGTGTGTCGGATTCGAGCACCTCCACAAGTGAAGACCTTTAGGTTCCCGCGGGGTGCCAGACGGTCTTGGTCTCCAGATAGGCGAGCATCCGGTCGAGGCCCGGGGTCTGTGACCAGTCTCCGCCGGGCAGACGGACGACCCGCTTGAGGTTCTCGGCCGCGGCGACGGCAAGCTCGTCTGCCAGGGGCCCGGGGGCGCCGGAGGCGTCGATGGCGTTGACGTCCATGTGCGAGGCGAGCCAGGGCGCGACCTCTGCTGTCCGCCCGGTCAGGACGTTGACCACACCGCCGGGCACGTCGGAGGTGGCCAGCACCTCGGCGAGCGTCACCGCGGGCAGCGGGCAGCGTTCGCTGGCCAGCGCGACCACGGTGTTGCCTGTCACGACCGCGGGCGCGGTCACCGAAACCAGGCCGAGCAGGCTGGAGTCCTGCGGCGCGATCACCGCGACCACCCCGGTCGGCTCGGGCAGGGAGAAGTTGAAGTACGGCCCTGCCACCGGGTTGGCGGCCCCGCGCACCTGGGCGACCTTGTCGGCCCAGCCGGCGTACCAGATCCAGCGGTCGATCGTGGCGTCCACGACGGCCTCGGCCTGGCGCTGGCTTATGCCTTCGGCGCTGCGCGCCTCGGCGGCGAACTGCGCGCGGCGGCCCTCCAGCAGTTCAGCGACCCGGTACAGCACCTGACCCCGGTTGTAGGCCGTTGCGGCCGACCAGCCGCCGAACGCCTTGCGCGCCGCCGCGACCGCATCCCTGGCGTCCTTGCGGGAGGCCAGCGCCGCGTTGGCGAGGAACCCGCCCCTGGGGTCGGTCACCGGGTAGGACCTTCCGCTCTCCGAGCGGGGAAAGGCCCCGCCGATGTACAGCTTGTACGTCTTGCGGACGGCGACGCGGGGGGCGGGTGAGGCGGAACGGACGGCCGCTGCGGACCCGGTTGCCTGGTCAGACATCGAGGTAGGCCTCCAGGCCGTGCCTGCCGCCCTCGCGGCCGTAACCCGATTCCTTGTACCCGCCGAACGGCGAGGACGGATCGAACTTGTTGAAGGTGTTCGCCCACACCACCCCGGCCCGCAGCCGGGAGGCCATCCACAAGATCAGCGATCCCTTCTCGGTCCACACCCCGGCCGACAGGCCGTAGGGCGTGTTGTTGGCCTTTTCCACCGCTTCGGCAGGGGTGCGGAACGTCAGCACCGACAGCACCGGGCCGAAGATCTCCTCCCGGGCGATGCGGTGTGCCTGCGACACCCCGGTGAAGACGGTCGGCGGGAACCAGAAGCCCCTGACCGGCAGCTCGCATGGCGGCGACCACCGCTGCGCGCCCTCCGCCTCCCCGGCCTGCGACAGCTCGCGGATCTTGGCGAGCTGGGCCGCGGAGTTGATCGCGCCGACGTCGGTGTTCTTGTCCAGCGGGTCGCCGAGGCGCAGCGTGGCGAGCCGACGGCGCAGCGCGGCGAGCACGTCGTCGTAGGCCGATTCCTGCACCAGCAGCCGGGAGCCCGCGCAGCACACGTGCCCCTGATTGAAGAAAATGCCGTTCACGATGCCCTCGACGGCCTGGTCAATGGGCGCGTCCTCGAACACGATGTTGGCGGCCTTCCCGCCCAGCTCCAGGGTGA
>JAFAPY010000340.1 GCA_019246795.1 Streptosporangiaceae bacterium
CGATGAGCGCCGCCGGGGCAGACGCCAGGGAGAAACGATGACCACGGCCGCGAGGACGGACACGCAACCGCCTGCGCTGCATGGTGCCTACAGCCACGACCTGATCCGCGTGCACGGCGCGCGGGTGAACAACCTCAAGGACGTCAGCCTGCAGATCCCGAAGCGCCGGCTGACGGTGTTCACCGGCGTGTCCGGATCGGGCAAGAGCTCGCTGGTGTTCGACACGATCGCCGCGGAAAGCCAGCGGCTGATCAACGAGACCTACAGCGCGTTCGTGCAGGGCTTCATGCCGGCGCTGGCGCGGCCGGACGTGGACGTGCTCGACGGGCTGACGACCGCGATCGCCATCGACCAGGAGCGGATCGGCGGCGATCCGCGCTCCACCGTCGGAACCGTCACCGACTCGGGCGCGATGCTGCGCATCCTGTTCAGCCGGCTCGGCCAGCCGCACCTCGGGCCGCCCAGCGCGTTCTCCTTCAACGTCGCCTCGGTCAGGGCGGCCGGCGCGATCACGATCGAACGGGGCAACGCCAAAGCCGAGCGGGTGACGTTCACCCGCACCGGCGGCATGTGCCCGCGCTGCGAGGGCCGGGGCACGGTCACCGACTTCGACCTGTCTCAGCTCTTCGATGACACCAAGTCGCTGAGTGAGGGTGCGCTCACCATCCCCGGCTACCAGGGCGGCGGCTGGAACGTGCGGCTGTACCGCGACTCGGGCTTCTTCGACCCGGACAAGCCGATCCGCGCCTACACCAAGCCCGAGCTGCACGACCTGCTGCACCGGGAGCCGGTGCGGATGAAAATCGCGGGCATCAACATGACATACGAGGGGCTGAATCCCGCGGATCCGCAGGTCGATGCTGTCCAAGGACACGGAGTCGCTGCAGCCGCACGTCCGGGAGTTCGTGGAGCGGGCGATCACGTTCACCACCTGCCCGCAGTGCGACGGCACCCGGCTCAGCACGGCGGCGCTGTCCTCGAAGATCAAGGGGGCCAGCATCGCCGACGCCTGCGCGATGGAGATACGGGACCTGGCCGGGTGGGTCCGCGGCCTCGGCGAGCCGTCGGTGGCGCCCCTGCTCGCCAAGCTCCGGCAGACCCTGGACTCGTTCACCGAGATAGGCCTGGGCTACCTGTCGCTGGACCGGCCGTCGGGAACGCTGTCGGGCGGCGAGGCGCAACGCGTCAAGATGATCCGCCACCTCGGCTCCGCGCTCACCGACATCACCTACGTCTTCGACGAGCCCACCACGGGCCTGCACCCGCACGACATCGCGCAGATGAACGGCCTGCTGCTGCGGCTACGGGATAAGGGCAACACGGTGCTGGTCGTGGAACACGAGCCGGAGGTGATCGCGGTCGCCGACCACGTGGTCGACCTCGGCCCCGGTGCCGGCGCGGCCGGCGGTGCCGTGTGCTTCGAGGGCACCGTGGCGGGGCTGCGGGCCAGCGGCACCCTCACCGGCCGCCACCTGGGCGACCGCGCCGCGCTCAAGGAGAAGGTGCGCACGCCGTCCGGGGCGCTGCAGATCCGCAGCGCGACCACGCACAACCTGCGTAACGTCGACGTCGACATCCCGCTCGGGGTACTGGTCGTCGTCACCGGCGTCGCCGGGTCCGGCAAGAGCTCGCTCATCCACGGCTCGATTCCCGCCCGTGCCGACGTGGTGTCGGTCGGCCAGAGCCCGATCCGCGGCTCGCGGCGCAGCAACCCGGCCACCTACACCGGCCTGCTTGACCCGATCCGCAGCGCGTTCGCGAAGGCCAACGGCGTCAAGCCCGCGCTGTTCAGCGCCAACTCCGAGGGCGCCTGCCCCGCCTGCAACGGCGCCGGGGTCGTCTACACCGACCTGGCGATCATGGCCAGCGTCGCGGCCGCCTGCGAGGACTGCGAGGGAAAGAGGTTCGACGCCTCGGTGCTGGAGTACAAGCTGGGCGGCCGCGACATCAGCGAGGTGCTCGCGATGCCGGTGGCCGGGGCCATCGAGTTCTTCGGCGCGGGGGAGGCGCGCACGCCGGCCGCGCACGCCATCCTCGGCCGGCTCGCCGACGTGGGGCTCGGCTACCTCACCCTCGGCCAGCCGCTCACCACGCTGTCCGGCGGCGAGCGGCAGCGGCTCAAGCTGGCCACCTACATGGGGCAAAAGGGCGGGATCTACGTCCTGGACGAGCCGACCACCGGCCTGCACCTCGCCGACGTCGAGCAACTGCTCGGGCTGCTCGACCGGCTTGTCGACTCCGGCAAGTCGGTCATCGTCATCGAGCATCACCAGGCGGTGATGGCGCACGCCGACTGGATCATCGACCTGGGCCCCGGCGCCGGCCACGACGGCGGCCGGATCGTCTTCCAGGGCACACCCGCCGATCTCGTCGCCGCCCGCTCCACCCTCACCGGCGAGCACCTCGCGGCTTACGTCGGCAGCAATGGCTCCACGCCGACGCGCTTACAGAGGGCGTCTCGCGGCCATAAGACCTGATCGGCGCGCGTTGCTCAAGCACGCGATCCGGCGCGCCTAACCGGCGTTCCCGGGCTGAGCCCAGGTATGGCACCGTGAACGGGTGAGCACCGAAGCCCCCCGGCGATCTGCGACGCCGCCCGCGGCGGTCCGGGAGCTCGCCGCGGCCCGTCCGGTGTGCTTGGCCTGGGAGAACGAGCATGCGCTGACCTTCGAGGTGGGGAAGGGCCAAGACCGGTGCTTTATCAAATGGGCGCCTGCCGGTTCCCCGCTGGACCTGGCCGCCGAGGCGGCCCGGATGACCTGGGCCGCCGCATACACCCCCGTCCCGCTCGTGCTGGGCCACGATGCCGACGGCGAAGGTTCCTGGCTGGTCACGGAAGCCCTGCCCGGTCACAGCGCAGTCTCGCAGCGCTGGCTGGCCGACCCTCGCACCGCGGTGACCGCCATCGGCGAAGGGCTCCGCGCGATGCACGACGCCCTGCCGGTCACGTACTGCCCGTTCTCCTGGATGGCACAAGACCGGATCGCCGCCGCGGAACAGGCAGCCGCGGCCGGGCGCCTGGATACATCGGACTGGGCTCCAGAACACCAGCAACTCGGCATCGAGGGCGTGCTCACCCGGGTCAAGAACATCCCGTCGGACGGCAAGCTCGTCGTCTGCCACGGTGACGCCTGCGCGCCGAACACGCTGATCACCGACAACGGGCGATGGTCTGGCCACGTCGATCTCGGCGACCTCGGAGTCGCTGACCGCTGGGCCGACCTGGCCATCGCCACCTGGAGCACCGGGTGGAACTACGGACCCGGCTGGGAGCAGCTGCTGCTCGACGCCTACGGGATCAAGCCCGACCCCGAGCGCACCCACTACTACCGGCTGCTCTGGGAGCTCGGCTAGGGCACCAGCACTGGCACGTGCACGGCAGCTGTCGCAGAAACTTCACCAGCTCACCGGCCGCTGACCTGCCGAAACCTCAATGCTGCCCGGTATGCCGGGATTGTCCCGCAGAGAAGCCCTGAGCTGGGAGACGTCAGACTCCTCGAGACGAGCAGGCGCGAAGTCTCAAGGGACCTGTGCTTGTTTACGGTCGCACTCGGCTTCTTGTCTCAGTGAAGATGGACTGCAAAGTGGTTCTCGCAGGTGAGTAGATTAGCCCGATTTTGGTGCGGCCTGCCCGGCGCCGCTGATGTATCGGGCAGGAGCAGTCAAGTGGTGATATCGCGGCGGCGGAGCAGCGCGGCGCCGGCGAGCAGGGCCGCGGCGGCGTAGCCGGCCAGCACGAGCCCGGCTGCTGGCTGCCCGAGGAGGGGGGCGCTGGCGGGGAAGCCGATGGTGTGGGTGACGGCGGCGGCCAGGCCGCCGAGGCCATATCGCTGGATGGCGGTGCCGAGGCCGGGGATGAACCCGAGCAGCGGCTCGGCGACATACAGCAGGACGAAGACGGCGATGATGGCGCCGGCCTGGTTGCGAATGATCGCGCCGGCGCCGACTCCGAGGGCGGCTGACAGCGCGGTGGCGATGGCGCCGCCGGCGATGATGGCGGCGGTGCCGGCGGCGGAGACCCCGGCTGGGATGTGCCGGGCGGCCAGCAACGGCAAGGTGATGGCGGCGGCGATCCCGGTTGCGGCCAGGCCGAAGGCCAGCCCGGCGGCTGCCAGGGTGATGAGGTTGGCGGCCAGCAGCGGGGTCCGGCGGGGGGTGATCAGGACGGCGGGGGTGATGGTCTTGTGCCGGTACTCGCCGGTCACCGACAGCGCCCCGGCGATCAGCGCGACGGTCTGGGCCAGCCCGACGATGGCCAGGACGGAGGCTGAGCCGTTGCCGCATGCCGAGTGAGTAGCTGCCGGCCCGCTGCCGGGCCGCATGGGCCAGGCCCACCACGGCCAGTAGCTGGCCGGCCCGGCCGTCGCGGATCCCGGCGGCTGAGGCCAGCACCCGCAGGTGGTCCAGGCCGGAGCGGGCGGGGTGGGCGGCAGCATCGAGTAGCGCGCCGACGCTGCGGGCCGGGCTCGCCACGGCCGGATACGGTTTCCCGGTGATAGTCACGGTGCCGGCGTCGGGGCGGATCAGCCCGAGCAGCATCCGCAGCGTGGTGGTCTTTCCCGCGCCGTTGGGACCGAGGAACCCGGTGATCCGGCCGTAGGCGACGGTGAACGACACATCCTCTACCGCGACTATGTGGCCGAACCTCTTGCGCAGCCCGGCCGCTTGGATGGCCGGGCCTGACGTGACGGGAGGACGGACGGCCCTGGGCCGCCCTGGCGGGGCGGCCGACCGGCTCGATGCCTTGTGCGCTGACGGTAGCTGTCATACCGCCAGCTTCGCCGCCGGCCGAGCGGCGCTGCGTCGGCTGACTGGCCATGTGCGCCTTTGTCTTTGGCCGGCGTGAGCATCGACTTTGGTAGCGGGTGCCCGGCCGCCCCCGGCGCGTACCCTGGCGCTGAGATGACCGCGATCCCGGAGCCTGGCCAGCGCGTGGTGCTGTGGCGGCACCTGCCAGTGTTCAGCGAGCCGCCGGGCGCCAGCCGGCACCGCGGCCGGCTGGCAGACGCGGCGCTGTTCACGTTCGCCGTCGCGCTGGGCGGGATCACCCAGGCCTACCTGTGGCACGGCCACGGCGCGGTCCTCGACGCCTTGGACATGGCCGGCGGCACCGTAGCGTGCCTAGCGCTGTGGTGGCGGCGCGCCCGGCCGATGGCGGTGTTCGTTCTTGCCTTCGCGGCCGCGGCGTTCTCCCCGCTGGCTCTGGGAGCCGGGCTGGTCGCCGTCTGCACCGCAGCCTCACGGGCACGAGGGCGTGCCCTGGTCGCGGTGGTGGTGCTGGCGGCGGCGGCCAGCGTCGTGTTCCCGCTGGTTAATCCCTCGGCCGGGGAGATCCTCAAGGTCGGGTTCCCAGCGTTCTTGCTCACCGTCATCGCGTTCGGGTGGGGCCTGTACCTGCGTGCCCGGCGCGACCTGGTTGCCTCGCTCCGCGAGCGGGCCCAGCAGCTGGAAGCCGACCAGCAGCGCGCCGCCGAGCAGGCGCGCGAGGGCGAGCGGGGGCGCATCGCCCGGGAGATGCACGACGTGCTGGCCCACCGGCTATCGCTGCTGAGCGTGCACGCCGGGGCGCTGGAATACCACCCGGACGCCCCGGCCGCCGAGATCGCCCAGGCCGCCGCGGTGATCAGGACCTCGGCCGCCGCAGCGCTCGCCGAGCTGCGCCAAGTCATCACCGTGTTGCGCGAGGACTCCACGGTCACGGACGGGCCGCCCCAGCCCGGTTTCGGGCAGCTGGCCGACCTGCTGGAGGAGTCGCGGTCAGCCGGGATGACCCTCGATGCCCGCATCGACCTACCCGATGCCGGCGATCTGCCAGCAGGGTCCGACCGCACCGTCTACCGGGTCGTCCAGGAAGGCCTGACCAACGCCCGCAAGCACGCCCCCGGCGCGCCGGTGCAGGTGACGGTGCTGCTGGTCGACGACGATCCCCTCCTTCTGTCCGGACTGACGATGATGCTCGGCGGAACCGATCAGATACAGGTGGCCGGCCAGGCCCGCGACGGCCGCTACGTGCTGGCCGCC
>JAFAPY010000049.1 GCA_019246795.1 Streptosporangiaceae bacterium
CAGCTCGCCTCCGGCCTGTCGATGCCGGTCGGGTTCAAGAACGGCACCGACGGGGACGTCCAGGTGGCGGTGGACGCGTGCCGCGCGTCCGCGGCCGGGCACACGTTCTTCGGCGTCACGCATCACGGCGCTGCGGCCGTTGTGACCACGGCCGGCAACCCGGACACCCACGTGATCCTGCGCGGCGGCCGCTCAGGCCCGAACTACGAAGCCAGCCACGTCGGTAAAGCGCTGGACCTCGTCGCCGCGGCCGGGCTGCCGCGGCGGATGATGGTGGACGCCAGCCACGGCAACAGCGGCAAGGACCACCGCCGCCAGCCTGCGGTGGCGGCCGCGATCGCCGAACAGGTGGCGGACGGGGAGCAGGGCCTGACCGGCGTGATGCTGGAGAGCTTCCTGCGCGAGGGCAGGCAGGACCCCGGCCCCCCGGGGGTGCTCACCTACGGCCGCAGCGTCACCGACGGGTGCCTGGACATCGCCACCACAGCCGCCGTACTGGCCGGGCTGGCCGCGGCCGTCCGGGCCCGCCGTAACTTCTGATATCCCGAACGAGCTGTGAGCGTTGCGGCTCCCGTCATCCGGCGGCCGGGAGCCGGGCCAGCGCGGCGTCGATGCGTTCGGCGGACAGCTCGAAGTCGGTCATCTCGCCGGACAGGTAGCGCTCGTAGGCGACCATGTCGAAGTGCCCGTGGCCGCACAGGTTGAACAGGATCACCTTCGGCTGGCCGGACTCGGCGCACCGCTTGGCCTCCTCGATGACGGCCGCGATCGCGTGCGACGGCTCCGGCGCCGGGACGATGCCCTCGGCGCGCGCAAAGGTCACCGCGGCGGCGAAGGTCTCCCGCTGCGGCTTGGCCACGGCCTCGAACAGGCCCAGCTCATAGGCGTGCGACAGCAGCGGCGACATGCCGTGGTAGCGCAGGCCGCCGGCGTGCACCGGGTCGGGGATGAAGTCGTGACCGAGCGTGTGCATCTTCATCAGCGGCGTGAACCCGGCCGTGTCGCCGAAGTCGTATTCGTACCTGCCGCGGGTGAACGACGGCGCCGCGGTCGGCTCGACCGCGCGGATCACCGGGTTGGGCCGTCCGGCCAGCTTCTCCCGCAAGAACGGCAGGAACAGTCCGGCGAAGTTCGACCCGCCGCCGGTGCAGCCGACGATGAGGTCGGGCAGCGGCTCCCCGGCCGCGGCGAACTGCGCCAGCGCCTCCTCGCCGATCACCGTCTGGTGCATGAGCACGTGGTTCAGCACGCTGCCGAGCGCGTACCTGGTGTCGGCGCTGGACCCGGCGGCCTCGACCGCTTCGCTGATCGCGATGCCGAGGCTGCCGGGCGAGTCCGGCTCGTCGGCCAGCACCTTCGCGCCGGCGGTGGTGGCACGGGACGGGCTGGCGTGCACCGCGGCGCCGTAGATCTCCATCATGGTGCGCCGGTGCGGCTTCTGGTCGTAGGAGGCGCGGACCATCCAGACCTCGCAGCCGAGGCCGAACTGGGCGCAGGCGAACGCCAGCGCGCTGCCCCACTGGCCGGCCCCGGTTTCGGTGGTGAGCCGCTTGGTGCCCTCGGCCGCGTTGTAGAACGCCTGCGGGACCGCGGTGTTGGGCTTGTGCGACCCGACGGGGGAGTTGCCCTCGTACTTGTAGTAGATCCGCGCCGGGGTGCCCAGCGCCTTCTCCAGCCGGTGCGCCCGGTACAGCGGGGTGGGCCGCCACAGCCGGTAGACCTCCAGCACCTCGGCAGGGATGTCGATGTAGGACTCGGTGGCCACTTCCTGCCGGATCAGCTCCATCGGGAACAGCGGCGCCAGGTCGTCCGGGCCCACTGGCTGCAGGGTCGCCGGGTGCAGCGGCGGGGGCGGCGGCGACGGCAGGTCCGGGATCACGTTGTACCACCGGCGCGGGATCTGGGACTCATCCAGCGTGATCTTGGTCCGTTCGGCCACGGTGCCCCTCCGTCCTGGCGATCGGTGATCCTTCCCGAACCCTACGCCTGACCCGCAACGGCGCAACAGCCCGTTCGAGGCGCACGTTGCCCCACCCACCTCCGCTCCCCCTTCCCACCCCTCAGATGGCGCACGTTGCGCCAACGACGCCCACCGGTGGGGTACGTTGCGCCAACCACGCCCTTCGGCCGCTCAGCCGACGAGGGTCTTGACCGCGGCGGTCAGGTCGGCCATCGCCTTCTTGGCGTCGGCGAAGTGCATGCTGGTCTTGGCGTTGGCGTACAGCTCGTTGTCGATGCCGGCGTAGCCGTGCCCCATCGAGCGCTTGATCACGATGATCGACTTGGCCTGGTCGACGTCCAGGATCGGCATGCCGGAGATCGCGTTGCCCGGTCGGCGCGCCGCCGGGTTGGTCACGTCGTTGGCGCCGATGACCAGGGCCACGTCGGCGCGGCCGAACTCCGGGTTGATCTCGTCCATCTCCACCAGCTGCGGGTACGGCACGTTCGCCTCGGCGAGCAGCACGTTCATGTGCCCGGGCATCCGCCCCGCCACCGGGTGGATGGCGTAGCTGACCTCGACGCCGTGGTCCTCAAGAACCTTGGCAAGCTCGGCGACCCCGTGCTGGGCCTGGGCGGCGGCCAGCCCGTAACCGGGCACGATGATCACCTTGGCCGCGTACGCGAGCTGGATGGCCGCGTCGTCGGCCGCTATCGAGCGGATCTGGGCGTCGCCGGGCACGCCGAGGGCGACCGCGGCGTCTCCTGTGCCGAACCCGCCGATGATGATGTTGGCGAGCGACCGGTTCATCGCGTCGGCCATCAGCTTGGTCAGGATGCTCCCGGACGCGCCCACCAGCGCGCCGGCCACGATCAGCGCCCAGTTGCCGATGACGAAGCCTGCCATCGCCACGGCGGTGCCGGTGAACGCGTTCAGCAGCGAGATCACCACCGGCATGTCCGCGCCGCCGATCGGCAGCACCATCATCACCCCGAACGCCAGCGACGCCAGCACCACGAT
>JAFAPY010000188.1 GCA_019246795.1 Streptosporangiaceae bacterium
GAACCCGATGAGGTCGATAACGAGCCCGAACGAGGCGATGACGCCGCCGAGGCCGAAGCCCTGGAGGAAGAACAGGATCCCGACGAGGATCGAAACCCACCCGAGCCAGCGCGGCAGGACGCCGCTCCCGATCACGAGCAGGCCTGCTGCGAAAGCAAAGAGGCTGCCGAACACGTCCCCGACGCTGTCCAAGGCATAGGTCATCAGCCACAGCGTGTAGGACACGCCCTGATCGTGCTGGAACCCGAACGACGCGAGCTTCGCGCCGAGCAGGCCGGTGATACCGATGTCGCTGACGGCATGCAAGGCAATAAAGAGCGCTCCGCCAGCCAGCACCAGCGAGCCAAGGAACCGCGGCCGATCCGTGTCCCGGCGCAGCAGGTCATCCAGCTTGGACAGGTAGATCAGGAACATGGCGGCATAGACGACGGATAGGTATGTGATCACCAGCAGCCGCCCGCGGTGGTCGTAAAGTGTGTTTGCGATCTTCGCCGCCGAGTCATTCGTGCTCAGCGCGCCGCCGAGCAGCCCGACCACGGTCTCCGCCACCAGCGCGATAACGTAAAGGATGCCCGCCACCCAGGCATACCGCTCCCACGCGCCAGAGGTCCGCGTCGCTGCCACCATGCCATCCTCCCCCATCCTCGCTCGCGCGGCCGCTGCCTGCCAGAACGTTTCTCCCGCCGCGAGACCAGCATCTCACCCAGAGCACAGATCCAGACGATCAAGTACATGAAAAGCCGCCGTGCCATCATCCAGGTTGACGTGGTACATGGGGATGCCGGGAAGCGGGCGGTACGGTGGCGGGACTGCCAGGGCGCGGGCGGCAAGATCCTCCCACTGGTGGCCACCGCTGCAGTGGGCGGTGTCCACCATGCGGCGCTGCGTAGTGCCGTCCCAGTCGATCCGGGTCGCCTCGATCAAAGGCGGTGAAGGATCGATTCCACGACGAAATGGGCGTCGTTTCAAGGACTCCCGGCAACCGTCACACATAATCCAGGCGCTGTAGGAGGCGCCAGGACAGCCAGCCGGGCGGCACCGGAAGCCAGTAGGTGGCCAGCCGGTAGATAACCACCGCCGATACCGCCGCCCCAGAGGAGATGCCGATGCCGGTCAGGCCCGCTATCGCCGCGGCCTCGAACCCGCCCACGCCGCCGGGGGTCGGCGTGGCGGTCGCGACGACGGCGGCCGCCATGTAGACCGCGCCGATCTTCGCGATGCTGGCCCCTCCGCCGAAGGCCTCGACCGAGGCGACCATGCCGCCCACGTAGGCCAGGGTGACCAGGGCCGACCCGCCGAACAACAGCGTCAGCCTGACCGGGCTCCGGGCCACCCGCCGCAGGCTGGCCAGCGATGACCGCAGCGGGGGCAGCACCTTCCTGGCCGCGAAATTGCGGCCCTGGCGGGTGGCGATCACGATGCCGATGACCGCGGCCACGGCCGCCAGGACCGCCAGCAGCACACTGCTGGACGGCAGGTGGAACGCCTTGCTCGCACCGCCGCGGCCCGCCCAGGCGAAGAAGATCACCAGGAGCACCAGGTGGACCAGGGCTCCGGCCAGCGAGTTGACCCCGACGGCGGCCACGCCAGCCGTCGGCTCGACGCCGGCTTTCTGCAGGAACCGCACGTTCAGCGCCATGCCGCCCACGTTGGCCGGCGATATCCGGTTGATGTACGAGGAGGCACCCTGGGTCAGCACGGTGGGCCAGAACGGCACCCGGACCGAGACGCCGCCGAGCAATCCGATCGCGCTGGCCAGGTAGGTCAGCGCCGAGAAGGCAATGGCCACCAGGACCCAGGCCCACTGGGCCGACTCCAGCACGGGCAACGGGTTGCCCACCTTGGCCAGCTGAGGCAGCAGGACGTAGTACACGCCGACCAGCGCGGCGATGACCAGCAGGTGCCGCGGCCGCACCCGCTGCACGCGGACCAGCTCCGGGCTGTCCAGGCCGCTGGCCGCGGCGGCCGCGGACCGGGTCCGGGTCAGCAGCCCGTCCTGCTTGACGGCCCGCCGGGTGCCGGCCGACAGCGCCAGCGGCTGCAGCAACGGCACCGCAGGCGCCACTCCCTTGGCCCCCAGGACCTTGACCGCGGCGGACACCGCCCGGTCTTCGCCGACCAGGGTGGCCAGCGACGCGAGCAGTTCCGCCACGTCCAGGTCCTTCTGCCGCCGCGTGGCGGATAGCTCGGAGAAGCTGAAGTCGGCGATCACGGGCAGGCCGATCTGGTTGACGATGACGTTCGCGCCCCGCAGCGAGCGATGGGCGATTTCCGCCTTGTGCAGCTTGTCCGCCTCGGTCCACAACCGGATGAGCAGGTCATCGGTGATCTGCTCGGCCGGAAGCTGCTCCAGCGAGCTGCCGTCCACCCAGTCCATGACCAGCAACGCGGTATCGCCGGCCTTGACCACGCGGTCGACGCCGGGCACCAGGACGCCCGCCCGTTGCGCCATTACGCCGACCAGGGCCTGGTGCTCCACCGCCTGGAACAGCGTCGCGGCGGGACGGGTGTCGCCCACGTTCCGCAGCCGCACCGCCCGGTAGGCCCGGTACAGCAGGTCCGCGTCGCGCTGGTCGGAGCCCAGGGCCTTGATGAACCACCGCCGCCCGTCCGCGGCGGCCGCGGCGAACGGCCTGGCGCCCTTGGACACCACGTCAGCCGTCCGGGCCGACTCGGCTGGCAGGCCCGCGGCCCGCAGCGCCTCGGCGATCTGGCCCGCGCCTATCCGGCGGTCGGGGACGCCGAACGCCACCAGCACCGCGGCGCCCAGGGTCAGCCCGGTCGCGAAGGCCAGCAGCAGCTCCATCGGCAGCACGGTGCCGGTGACCAGGCGCACCACCACGACCAGGAGCAGCGTGATCCAGGCCGCGCGGCGCCACGGCCGACTCAGCCAGGGCGAGGCGGCCACGATCACCGCCACCGCACCCGCGATCAGCGCCGGCCCGGGAAACGCCGCGCTGGCTAGCCACGAGCCGTGCGCCAGGTTGCCCGTGAGCGCAGCCGGATGCCGGTCGCCGAGCAGCAGCAAGATCGCGACCGTGACCCCGGCCGCGACCACGGCCCCCGCGGCCAGCCCGAGCAGCAGCCGATACCGGCGGTGCCACAGCGTGGCCGCCACCACCAGCGCCGCAGCGGCCACGCACGCCACCTGCACGACGCCGGTCAGCACGTCACTGGCCGGGCCGAATGCGATACCGCCCGCCGCCGCGTCAGGGCCGAGCAGCCAGTGTGCCGCGGCCGCCGAGGCCACCAGCGACACCAGCAGCAGGATGCTCCCGGCGATCAGCCGGATCACGTCACCCGGGTGCCGGTACCGCGTGGGCGGCACCAGCCGCCCCATGGCGACCGCGACCGGATGCCCGCTCATGACCCGTCGGCCCGCCGGACCGGATCCGGCACCTGCGCGCGGGCCGGACCCGGAGCCCCGCCCGCCCGGCGCGCCTGCCAGCGCCGCTGGAGCCCGTCCACCACCACCGCGGCCAGCAGCGCGCACGACGTCCCGAGCAGAATCCCGGCCACGGCGTCGGACAGCCAGTGCGCGGCCAGATAGGCTCGCGAGGCCGCCATCAGGATCGAGAAGCCCACCGCGGCCGCACCCCACGCCACCCGGCGCCGCCCCGGAGGCGCCAGCGCGATGACCGCCGCGAGGACGGTGACCGAGGCGGCGATGGCGTGCCCGGAGGGGAACGACGCCCCGCTGGTGGCCACCAGCGACCCGGGCGGCCTGGTCCGGTCGTAGACGTTCTTCAGCGTGCCGATCAGGACCTCGGACAGCACCACGGCCGCGGCGAACGCGGCCATATGCCACCACCTGCGGCGCAGCGCGAGGTATCCGGCGATGGCGATGCGGACCGGCAGCGTCACGTACACCAGCCCGAGCAGGTTGAAGACCTTGGCGATCACCGTGACCGGCGCCGACCGGCCGGAGACCATGAGCCGCAGCCACGCGTCGTCGACCCGCTGGATGTGGGCCAGGATGCCGTGGTCGGCGGCCGCCGCGAAGGCCGCCGCGGTGAGTGCCAGCACCGCCGCGCTGACCGCCGCATCCCGTACTGGGGCGCCCAGGATTGCCTCCTCCGGCCGGCCGGCCGTCGTCAGCCGGCTCAGCCGGGACATGCCGCGCCCCGCCCGCACAGCGCCAGGCCCTCGGTGTTCTTAATGTGGTCCACCAGCCTGGCCCGGGGCATGAAGCTCACCGCTCTGGTGGCATCGGCCGCCAGGAGGGGGGACGCCGTGGGATCGAAGTTGAACCGGTAGCTGACGCACCCCCCGGGGAAGGTGTAGAAGCGCAGCTCCGCCAACGGAGGTGGGTGGCTCGGCGGCCGGTCGAATCGCCGCGTTCCCGGCTGGTCGGACCGGACCTGCCGGGCGCCGGCGACGTCGCAGGTCGCGGACAGGGTGACGGCGAGCGCTTGGGTGCCATTCTGGTCAGAATCCAGCCAGAAGGTGGAGTGCCCGCTGGCGATGGCGGCGCTGTGCTCCACCACCCAGCCCGCCGGGAGCGCGGCGAGGCAGGGCACCAGCGCCGCCGATGGGACCGCCTGAGCGGTCAGGATGATCGAGTGGCCGGTCCCGCACTCCGGAGCGAACGCCCCGATGTTCCCCGGCGGTTTGAAGGCGGTGGCGCTGACGAAGACGGCTATGACGGTGGCGGCGAGGATCGCCAGCGCCAGGCCCACCCGCCGGACGCTCCAGCGCTGCAGCGGGATCGGCTCCCGCGGCGGCGCGAGAGCGCGGAACGTGCCCAGCAGGTCGCGCGGGTCCTTCTTCATGGACGAGCGCAGCTGGGTCGGGCTGGCTACCCCGCGGGTGGCGGCGAACGCCTCGGCGAGCTCGGCCGGGGTGAAGTAATTCAGCGCCCGCCGGTAGACCCGTTCCGGGTCGTTGCGCACCGCGAGCACCAGCATCATGTTGCCCAGGTCGACCGCCTGCCGCCACGGCGAGGGCCGGACCTGGACGAACATGACGTCGATCAGCAGCAGTTCCCCCTCGCGTACCATGAGGTTTCCCGGCTTGATGTCCCGGTGCGCGATTCCCGCGTCCCAGAGCTTGCGGACCAGCAGCAGGCCCTGGTCGATCAAGTCGTCGTCGATGTCGGCGTCGCCCAGCTCGACCGCGCCGGCGAAGAACTCGGTGACGACCAGGTACTCGCGCTCCGGGGTGATCTCCACGATCCCGTGCGGCGCCGCGCTGCGGATCCCCGCGTCCCGGAGCAACCGCAGCACGTAGTCCTCGGTCTGCGCCAGCTGCCGCACCGAACCGAAC
>JAFAPY010000248.1 GCA_019246795.1 Streptosporangiaceae bacterium
CCGCCACGAGCTACAAGCCCGACTTCTTCGTCGAAACCCCCAATGGGTGGATCATTACCCCATGGGCATCTGTTGACTCACGCGGTAGCATCTACCAGACTGCTTTGGGACAGCAACCAAGGGGCAGGCATGGCGAAGTACCTCTGCATCGTCACCTACACCGCCGAGGGCCTCAAGGGCCTGATGGCCAGGGGCGGGACGGCCCGCGTCGAGGCCGCGCACAAGTTCGTGGGTAGCGCTGGCGGCTCTGTGGAAAGCTTCTATTTCGGGTTGGGCGCGGATGACGCGTATATCGTGGCCGACTTGCCGGACAATGTAGCAGCGGCGGCCACGGCGATGTCGGCGGCGGCCACAGGCATGGTGGTCAACCGGATGGTGCCGCTGCTTACAGCTGAAGAGGTCGACCGCGCCGCAGGTGCCAGACTTTCCTACGACGCTCCCGGGTCCTGACCCAGCCAGCCATACCCGCCAGCATCAAGCTGGCTGGAGCTGACCACCAATCCTGACCACAACGACATGCGACGGGGAGCTGACTCACGCGACACCTGGATTGGCCGGCACCCAGGTCAGCGACAGTACCGGACAGATCGGCCGTATCTTACAAGCGAGGGGTCACTGGTTCGAACCCAGTTGCGCCCACCAGAAGGTCTTCACGTTTGACCTGCATCTATTTCACGTTTGGGTCTGATATTCCGCGTGGGCGGCCGCCGTGGGCATAGTTTTCGTGGTTGCGGGGTGCCTGGCGGGTGTCTGGGCAGGGTCGGCTGGTCTGGCGTGCCTGAGCTGCGTTGATCTGGTAACGGTGCTAGGTTCGCCGGCCGTGTCAGGGCGGGGTGCCCGCGGTGGCCAGGTCGGTGAGGGTCTTGCGGCGCCGACGGCGGGTCCGGGGCGGCAGGCCGGCCGCGGCGCGGCGGGCGTCGTCGTGCTGGCGGGTGTCCCAGGCGATCAGGATGCGCTGGTTGCGGATGACGAGCAGGCAGGCGAGCCAGAGGGTGAGCGGGGTCAGGCCCATGAGGCGGCACCAGCCGCGGGTGATGTTGTTGCTGGCCGGGTCCTTGGCGGTGGAGAAGGTCCGTTCGGCACCGGTGCGCCGGGCGTAGGACCGCCGGTGCTCCTTTGACGGGTAGTCGTGTTTCTGGGCGGTCTTCGCGTTGACCTGGGGTGGCACGGTGATGGTCTGCTGGGTGCAGCAGGCCGGCGGGTGCCCGGGCGGGGTGAGGATCTCGGGCCGGTTCCGGTCCAGGGTCATCGAATCGGGCCGGAGCGGGCAGCGGATCTTGCCCATGACCGCGGGGCACATGACCCGGTGGTAGCCGTCGGCGTCGTCGGAGGTGATCTTCCCGAGTTTGTGCCGGGCGAGCTCGGCGGACTGCTGGTCATGCGCGCTGGCCTGCCCGGGGGTGGCGTCGCGGGCCAGCGGCCCAAGCTGGAGCAGCGGCCGGGGAGTGGACGGGCAGTACAGGTTGCCGTTGGCGATGACGGCGCCGTGGTGGGTGCCGCGGGGTCCGCGGTCGGAGGGGTGCAGGTCCTGGATGAGCTGGGCGCCGGCGGCGCGGAGCGGGATGGCCCAGGCGCCGGCGTCGCGGTGGGCGTAGCCGGAGTCGGCCAGGATGTCGCCGAGCGGGATGCCTGCTCCGGGCATCGTGGTCAGCACCGGGACCAGGGCGCGGGCCGGGTCGGTGTCGCAGGAGCAGACGGTCATCCGGCGGGTCAGCTCGGGGACGGGCGGGCCGTGCTCGCCGGGCATCATGGTGGCGGCGGAGGCGTAGTAGCCGAAGAACAGCTCGCTGTCCTGGCCGGGGCCGCCGCCGGAGCGGTGCCCCCACCAGGCTTCGGGGTCGGCGCAGTCGCGGGTGCCGCGGGGCGGCGGGCGGGAGAAGGTCTCCAGGTCGGTCCAGTCCACGGCCAGCGCCGTGCTGGCGTTTTTGAACTGGGCGGGGATGGATGCCTCGAGCAGCTCGTCGCAGATCCGCGCGAGTATTTCCGCCGGGGTCCCGTCCGGCTTGCCCTTTTCCAGGGCGCCGGCGACCAGGCCGAAGGTGCGCTCGGTCTGCCGGTAGGTGAGCAGGTGCGGGCCGGTCTTCCAGTCCGCCAGCACGCCGAGCCTTCGCTGATCGGCCTCGGGCAGATCCGCCAGGGCCTGGTGGACCCTGGTCAGGTGGGCGGGCCGGTGATCGGCCAGCACCAGCAGCATGCCCAGCAGCAAGGTGCGGACCAGCAGCTGACGGGCGCGCACCCCGGCCGGCAGCAGCGGCTCGATCCGCGGCGCGACGCCGGAGCGGTCGATGATCTCCTCCAGCACCCGCGGCAGGATCATGATCATGACGGCCGGACCGCCCCGAGCAGCCGGACCGCGTCCTGCTCCCCGGCCGGTTCCAGCCCGGCGATCAGGTCGCCCAGGCGCTGGGAGCAGCAGATCCCGGCGGCGTGCATGAACGTGGCCAGCCCCAGCAACTCCGCGCAGTCGCGCAGCCAGGTCGCGCGCAGCCGGCTGGTGTCCAGCCGCGGCAGGCCGCCACCGTCCAGCGCGGCGACCAGCGGGTTCGTCAGGTTCCGCCGGCCCGGATCGGCCCCGCCGCAGACCAGCCCGGGTCCGGTGAACCGGGCCGCCGCCAGCAGCCGGGCGTGGTAGCCGGCCAGCACCGGCACCACCCGCGGCCGGGTGCCGCGCACGGACACGATCACCCCGCCGGAGCGGCACGCGACGTCGGTACCGCGTACGTCACGCAGGTCGCCGCGGATCAGCCCGGCGCCGGCGCCCAGGCAGACCAGCCCGGCCGCGCGCATCCGCCGCTCCGCCGTGGGCTGCGCGTCGGCCAGCCCGAGGAACCAGGTGATCTCCGCCGGGCTGTAAGGGGCCTTGGCCCGTTCCCGGGGCAGCGGCACATCCGCCGGATACAGGTGCGGCACCACCCGGCGGCCGATGAACCGCAGGTTCGTCCGCAGCGTGCGGCGCGCCACCCCGGTCAGGCCCGGCGCGCACCGGGTGAACCGCTCCGCTGTCGACGGATGCAGCACCACGTCCGGCACCAGGTCCAGCCCCAGCCCGATCGCGTAATCGGCCAGCTTGCCGGCCGCCCACAGCAGGTTCTTGGCCCGCTCCTGCTCCTGCGGGGCCACCTGGCCGATCACGTCCCGGGCGAACGCCGCCGCCCGCGGCGACACCGACGACGGCCGCCACCGCCCGATATAGGCGGCAGTCTCCGCAGAATCCATACAGGATTAATACTTCAAGGATGCGCGAGACGCCAGACCCCGGCTGCGACAATGACACCGTGCCGCCCACACCCGCCCAGCAGGCCCGCGCCGCGGCCATCGCCGCGCAGATCGCCCAGACCGCCCAGGCCAGCTTCATCCTGCCCGGCACCCTGACCGAGCGGATGACCCGCTGCGGCTACCCCCGCTGCCGCTGCCACGCCGACCCGCCCGCCCTGCACGGCCCCTACCACCAGTGGACCCGCAAGATCGGCGGCAAGACCGTCACCCGGATCCTGTCCGACGACCAGCTCGCCGACTACCGCCCCTGGTTCGACAACCAGCGCCGCCTCCGTGAACTGATCGCCGAGCTGGAAACCCTCAGCCAGGAAATCGCCGACAACGATCCCCGCTGGAACCGCTAGGCCAAGACAAACATGGGCACCCGGCGCTTGACCTGCGGGCAGCCCGCCCGCCGCCCGCCAGAACCGGAACTGAAGCCTCCAGATAGCGTGGGCAGCACCCGCTTAACCTGTGGGCTGCCATCCCCGCAAGCCGCATCACCTCAGGTCAGCCCCAAACGTGAAGACCTCTCCAGCTCAGCGAGGTTTTCGAATTTATCCTTGTCGGCTGATTTCGAGATCAAGTGACTAACCAAGTGACTACTGGCTCCCAGCCGTGTCGCTATGCCCGTCTGCGTCGTGATCGCCGAACACGCTGTCCATGACACTCGCCCCGCCCCGGATGGCGGGAACGATCACGTGCCGGTACACAGTCTCGGTGACGTGGGTGGACTTGTGCCCCACGGTGTCGCTGATCTCCTGAATCGGGACGCCGTTGG
>JAFAPY010000297.1 GCA_019246795.1 Streptosporangiaceae bacterium
TCATCAGGTAGGCGTACGGCGACTCGCCGTAGGCGAGCTTGAACTCGCGGCTGAGGTGCCCGGCCGACATGTGCGCGCCGCGGGCCAGCGCCTCGACGTCCAGCGGCTGCGCGTACTCCCGGTCGATCCGGTCGCGGACGCGGCGCAGCCGCTCAAGGTCGCGCAGGTGCTGCGCCGAGGCGGGCCTGCTCGTCACACGCGAGATTGTACGTCGCGCCGGGATCGCCTCGCCCGGTGGCTGTCAGCAGGGCGGGAAGCGGCGGATCGCCGCACGCCGGGCATGCCAGGCCGGGGGTATTTTGTGCGTTGATGCCGTCAATGCCGAACCAGGTCACCGGGGCGCGGACGCCCGCGGCGCCGGACGTCACGGTGGCCGCGCTCGAGACCGACCCGCACCCGGTGCTGGCCCGGCTGCGCAGCACCGCCCCGGCCTGCTGGGTCCCGGTGCTCGGCGCCTGGCTGGTCACGGGCTACGGCCCGGCGTTGCAGGTTCTGCGTGATTCACGGACGTTCACCGTCGATGACCCCCGGTTCTCCACGGCCACGGTGGTCGGCCCCAGCATGCTCTCGCTGGACGGGGCGGAGCACGCACGGCACCGGGCCCCGTTCAGCGGCGCCTTCCGGGCCGAGCAGGTCCGCGCGCGGCTTGCCTCGTTCATCCGCGGCGAAGCCCGCCGCCTGGTCGCGGCCATCCGGCCGCGCGGCGAGGCCGAGCTGCGCCGCGCCGTCGCCGGGCCCCTTGCCGCTGCCGTCATGGCGGAGGCGCTGGGCCTGGGCCGTGCCGACCCCGCGAGGATCCTGGCGTGGTACGACGGGATCGTGGCCGCCGTGCAGGCCGCCGCGCGCGCGCCGCAGCCCGGCCGGCCGCCTGCCGCAGGGGGCACGGCCGCGTTCGCCGAGCTCGCCGCCAGCCTGAAGCAGGTTCTCGCGGCACCGCCGCGTTCGTCGCTGCTGGCCGGGCCCGCGGGGAACCTGGGCGGCGACCAGGCGCTGTCGCAGGCCGAGGTCATCTCCAACGCGGCCGTGCTGATGTTCGGCGGCATAGAGACCACCGAGGGCATGATCGCCAACGCCGTGCTGCACCTGCTCGGCCACCCGGGCGAACTGTGGCTGGTCACGGTGAACCGGGCACTGGTCGCCGCGGCGATCGAGGAGTCGCTGCGGCTGGAGCCGGCCGCGGCCGTCGTCGACCGGTACGCGACCCGCGACACCGAGCTTGGCGGCGCACGCATCCAGGCACGGGACCAGGTCACGGTGTCGATCGCCGCCGCGAACCGGGACCCGGCGGTGTTCGCCGATCCGGACCGGTACCAGGTCCGCCGCCGCAACGCCGCACGGCACCTGGCCTTCGCCCACGGCCCGCATTTCTGCCTGGGCGCGCACCTGGCCCGCCTGGAGGCGCGGATCGCCGTCGAGACGCTGCTGGACCTGCTCCCCCGGCTGCGCCTGGACCCGCGCTATCCCGCCGCCCCGCACGGCCTGGTTTTCCGTAAGCCGCCCGAGCTCAGGGTGCGCTGGGACCCTGGGTGACCCCCGCGCCAGCAGGCCCGGCGGCGGGTGGCATGCTGGTGGCGGCGGGCATCCCGGTACCGGGTGCCCGCGTCCGAGTTCCGGGTAGGGCGAGGAGGCGCGATGTCGGAGCAGCAGGACCAGGGCGGCGACGAGCTCCCGGACGACATCCGGCTCGGCAGGGACTTCCGCCAGACCCGCCGCGAGCACGGGGGCGCGCCGCAGCGTCTCGACGACGACCAGCTCGCCGAGCTGGCCGAGGAAGAGCGCGTCGAGTTCGGCGTGGACGCCTTCGATCCCGATGAGGTGCCGCCGGCCGCGGACGAGGCGCCGCTGCCCGAGGACGTCCCGGAGTCCGAGGAGGTCGCCGAGGAGCGGGCGGAGCTGCGCCGTGAGGTCGACAAGGGCGAGGTGTGGTCGATCGACGAGCAGCACCCGTTCCCGCCGACCCGCTACGAGGACAGCTAGGCGGTCAGCGCGACGCTGGCCTCAGCGGTGTACACCAGGAAGGTCAGCGATTCGGTGAAGTACAGCTGCACGTGCTCGGCGTCGTGAGCCAGGTAGCCGATGGACAGGTCCTGGCCGAGCCGCAGCTCGTAGTCGCCGCCGCGGCCGCTCAGCATGAACGCCCCGTCGATGGCCGGCGCCCAGATGATCTCCCCGTCCACCACCCGGGCCAGGTGCTCGCGGACCGGGTAGCCGTGGTCGGAGGTCTCGCTGACCGCCGTGTACGCGTCGGCGGACAGCAGCAGGCAGTACGGGCCGCCCACCCCGGCCAGCCGCAGCGCGCTGACTGCCTGGCTGACCGCATCGGGGTAGTCGCGGACCTCGGCGGGCAGCGACAGCGCGGGGTTCGACGAGTTCTCCCTGACCCCGGTGATGCCCGCCGCCTTGTATCCCTCGAAGATCGCCCGGTCCTCGGCGAACGCGGTCTTCTTCGCCGCGTCCTTGACCGGCTGCCAGTCCGAGTCGGCCGCGCCGCGCTCCACGTCGTCGATGTCCCGGCGGTCCAGCGTGAACGGCACCCGCAGCTCGACCAGGGGCTGCGCCGCGCGCAGCCGGGCGCTGACCCCGTCCGCGGGGGGCTCGACCTGGCTCAGGTGACCGGTGCCCACGCTGGCCAGCGTGAGCCCGTCGGGTCCCTTGACGTCGACGACCCGCCGCCCCGCCACGTGCCGCTCGAACGTCCGGCGCGCCTCCGCCTCGATGTCCGCCCAGGCGGCATCGGAGACCGGGGCAAGCTCGCGGTGCAGGTTGTTCATGTCCAGGTGCTCCTTCCCACGCACAGGCTAACGGCACCGGTTCCGGGCCGTCCGCGGGGGTGCCGGCGCGGGGGCAGGACAGCAGGCAGCATCGTTCGTTCTGCGTAAACTTGGCGGATCATGAGCAGCCAGCCGCCCCGGGCCAAGCAGGTTCCCGCCAAGCGCACCCACCACGGCGACACGGTCATCGACGAGTACGCCTGGCTGGCTGACCGGGACGACCCGGACACCATCGGCTACCTCAAGGCCGAGAACGCCTACGCCGAGGCGGCCGCCGTCGGCCTCGCGCCGCTGCGCGAGGCGGTCTTCGCCGAGATCAAGGCGCGCACCCAGGAAAGCGACCTGTCGGTTCCGGTGCGCAAGGGCGGGTGGTGGCACTACGCCCGGACCGTGGAGGGCAGCCAGTACCCGGTGTACTGCCGCCGCGCGGTCCGGCCCGGCGAGGTGCTGCCGCCGGCCGCCCCGGACGGCCAGCCGCTGGACGGCGAGGAGGTGCTGCTCGACGGCAACGAGCTTGCCGGGGACGCGGGGTTCTTCGCGCTCGGCGCGCTGCAGCCGACCCCGGACTGGCGCCTGCTCGGCTACTCCACGGACTTCTCCGGGGACGAGCGGTTCACGATCAGGATCAAGGACCTGGCCAGTGGCGAGGTGCTCCCCGACGAGATCCCGGGCGCGTACTACGGGTGCTCGTGGTCGCTGGACGGCTCCACCTTGTTCTACGTCACCGTCGACGACGCCTGGCGCGCCTACCGGGTGTGGCGGCACAAGGTCGGCACCCCGGCGGCGGCCGACGTCGTCATCTTCGAAGAGCCCGACGAGCACTTCCACGTCCAGGTCGCGCAGACCCGCAGCGAGCGCTACCTGGTGGTCAGGACCGCCAGCGTGCTGACCAGCGAGGCCTGGCTGCTGGACGCGGCGGCGCCGGACGGCGAGCTTGCCGTGGTGGCACCGCGCAGGCACGGCGTCGACTACGACGTCGAGGACGCCGGCGACTCGCTGCTCATCGTGCACAACGACGGCGCGGAGAACTTCGAGCTCGCCACCGCCGCGCCCGCCGATCCGGCGCGCTGGACGCCGCTGGTCCCGCACCGGGCGGACACCAGGCTGCTCGGCGTGGACGCGTTCGCGGGCCACCTGGTGGTGTACTTCCGGCGGGACGGCAGGTGCGGGCTGCGGATCCTGGACCGGGCCGGCGCCGGCGAGCGCGAGGTCACCTTCCCCGAGCCGGTCTACCGGGCGGCGCCCGGCCCGAACCCCGAGTTCGAGTCCGGCCGGTTCCGGCTGTCCTATGCCTCCTTCGTGACGCCGGGCTCGGTCTACGACTGCGACATGGCCACCGGTGAGCTGGCCCTGCTCAAGCGCCAGCCGGTGCTGCCAGGCCCGGACGGCGCCGAGTACCGCCCGGAGGACTACTCCCAGCACCGGGAGTGGGCCACCGCCGCCGACGGCGCCCGGGTGCCCATCTCGCTGGTGCGCCGGAAGGGAACCCCCCGCGACGGCAGCACGCCGTTGCTGCTGTACGGCTACGGCGCCTACGAGATATCCCGGGATCCGGGTTTCTCCATCCCGGTGCTGTCGCTGCTCGACCGGGGTTTCAGCTACGCCATCGCGCACGTGCGCGGCGGCGGGGAGCTGGGCAGGCCGTGGTATACCGACGGGAAGCTGCTGCGCAAGCAGAACACCTTCACCGACTTCATCGCCTGCGCACGGCACCTGGCCGCACGCGGGTGGACCGCGCCGGACAGGCTGGTGGCCCGGGGCGGCTCGGCGGGCGGGCTGCTGATGGGGGCGGTGGCGAACATGGCCCCGGAGGCGTTCGCTGGGATCGTGGCGCAGGTGCCCTTCGTCGACGCGCTGAACACGATCCTGGACCCGTCGCTGCCGCTGACCGTCACCGAATGGGAGGAGTGGGGCGACCCGCTGCACGACCCGCAGGTGTACGCGTACATGAAGTCGTACTCGCCGTATGAGAACGTCGCCGCGCAGGACTACCCGCCGGTCTTCGCCCTGGCCGGCCTGCACGACACGCGGGTGAGCTACCACGAGCCTGCCAAGTGGGTCGCCAGGCTGCGGGCGGTGGCCGGGGGCGGCCCGTTCCTGCTCAAGACCGAGATGGAGGCCGGGCACGGCGGCCGCAGCGGCCGCTACGACGCCTGGCAGGAGGAGGCGCTGGTGCTCGCCTGGGTCATCCGCACCGTCAGCGGTCGAACAGGGCGCTGACCGACTCGCCGTCGTGGATCCGGCTGATCGCCTCGGCCAGCGCCGGCGCCACCGAGATGACGTGCAGCTTCGGGTGCCCGCCGGGCACGGGCACCGAATTCGTGCACACCACCTCGGTCACCTCGTCGGCGGCGGCGATCTTGTCCAGCGCGCCACCGAGGAACAGCCCGTGCGTGCACGCCACGGCGACCGAACCCACGTCTTGATCCCGCAGCCGCTGCAGCAGTTCGGTCACGGTGGTGCCGCGCGCGATCTCGTCGTCGAGGACGATCACGTCCCGGCCTGCCACGTCGCCGATGATG
Source organism: Streptosporangiaceae bacterium (assembly GCA_019246795.1). Classification (GTDB taxonomy): domain Bacteria; phylum Actinomycetota; class Actinomycetes; order Streptosporangiales; family Streptosporangiaceae; genus Palsa-504. The sequence goes on from JAFAPY010000297.1 coordinate 5,294, forward strand.
GCCGAGATCGTCACGTAGTCGTCGCTGAACCGCTCCTTGGCGCCCGCCGCCACCGGCACGCCGAGCCTGCGGGCGAACCGTGCGGCGTTCTTGGCGTTGCCGAGGTCGGGCGAGACCACGACGGTGCGGGACAGGTCCCGGCCGCCGAAGTGCGCGGCCAGTTCGCGCAGCGCGTTCAGGTGATCCACCGGCACCGAGAAGAAGCCGTGCACCTGCGGCGCGTGCAGGGCCATGGTGAGCACCCGGTTGACGCCCGCGGTGACCAGCAGGTCAGCGACCAGCCGCCCGGCGATGGAGATGCGGGGCGCGTCCTTCTTGTCCGACCTGGCGTAGGCGTAGTGCGGCATCACCGCGGTGACCCGGGCCGCCGATGCGCCCCGGGCCGCGTCCGCCATCAGCAGCAGCTCGACGAGGCGCTCCTGCACCGGCGGCACCAGCGGCTGGATCAGGAACACGTCCCGCTCCCGGCAGCTGGCCTGCAGCTGCACCTGGAGGCAGTCGTTGGCGTACCGCAGCAGCCGCATCGGCTGGGCCGGCACGGCCAGGTACGCGCAGATCTCGGCGGTCAGTTCCGGATGGGCGCTGCCGCCGAACACCACGATCTCACGCACTGGCGTGTTCCGGGTTGCCCTCTGGCTTGTAGGCCGGCAGGCCGAGGCTTTCCCTGATCTGCTTCTGCACGATGTCGGGCCCCGGCCGGGCGTCCACGGTGAAGACGTACTCCTTGCGCCGGAACAGGGCCAGCACCGGGTCGGTCTTCTCGTGGTAGTCGCGCAGCCTGACCGCCAGCGCCTCCTCGGTGTCATCCTCCCTGGTGGCCAGCTCGGCGCCGCACACGTCGCAGCGGCCCGGCACCACCGGGGTGCTGTCCATCAGGTTGTAGTTCATGCCGCAGTTCGGGCACACCCTGCGGTTGAGCACCCGGCGCCGGACCTCGCTGTCCGGCAGGTCGAGGTGGATTACCCCGTCGATGTCGTAGCTTTCCAGGAAGAACTCCGCCTGCCGCCGGTTGCGCGGGAACCCGTCCACGATGAAGCCGTAGTTCCAGTCGTGTTCGGCCAGCCGGTCCCTGACCACCGACTCCACCAGGTCGTCGCTGACCAGTTCCCCTTCCAGCATGACCCGCCGCACCTGGGCGCCCATCTTGGTGTGGTGCTGCACGTTCCAGCGGAAGATGTCCCCGACGCTGATGTGCTCCAGGTCCAGGTCGGCCGCGAGCATCAGCGCCTGCGTCCCCTTGCCGCTGCCCTGTACCCCCATGATCACGTACTTGCGCATGTGCTCAGCCTATGGCGCTGTCGGCTCCGGGCCTATGGGCCCGTGGCGGAATTATGCCCCGCACGCGGGCTAAGCTGGCGGTATGGACAACGGCGGCCCGTCGACGCAGTCGACCGAGCCAGCAGAGCCGGCGCACCCGGCCGAGCCAGCGGGGTCTGCGCGGGCGGCCGAGCCAGCAGAGCCGGCGCAGTCGGCCGAGCCAGCGGAGCCGGCGCAGTCGGCCGAGGCGGCGGGGTCTGCCCGGCCTGCGCCGGACGGCGGCAGCGACAACGCTGCTCCCCCCGGCCCGGTGTGGCCGTTCCTGATCAGGCCGCGGTGGCTGGGGTGGCACCTGCTCATGGTGGTCTCCTTTTGGGGCATGCTGTGGCTCGGCGACTGGCAGCTGCACCGCGCGCTGTCCGGCAACTCGCTGAGCTGGGCGTACACGTTCGAATGGCCGCTGTTCGCCGGCTTCGCGGTGGTGTTCTGGGCCAAGACGATCAGGGATGAGTTCCGGATCAAGCGCGGCGAGATACCGGCACCGGGCGCGGAACCCGCCGAGGCGGCCCTGCCGGCGCGGGTGAGCCAGGTGCAGGCCAGCACCGCCGTCCCCGGCGAGGAAGAAGACGAGGATCTGCGCGCCTACAACGCCTACCTGCAGCGGCTCCATGCCGAGGTCAGGCGGCACGGCAGGTGGCACGGGCTGCGCTAGCGCCCTGACTCAGCGATGCCACGACACGGAAAGGATTCGGTGTGAAGACGGCGGTGCTCCGGTACCGGGTGATGGCCTACGTGACCGGCGTGGTGCTGATCGTCTTGTGTTTCGTCGGCATCCCCCTGCAGGTGGCCGGGCACCCGGCCGTGGCCAACGACGTCGGCGTGATGCACGGCATCCTGTACATCATCTACCTGATCACCGCCTACCGCCTGGCCAGGATGCTCCGGCTGGCCGTCAAGCCGACGCTCATCATGCTGCTGGCAGGCACGATCCCGGTGATGACGTTCATCGTCGAGCGCTGGGTGACCCGCCGGTTCATCGACCCCGCCCTGGCCGCCCAGCCGCAGGCGGCCGGCACCTTGACCAGTGACCGCCGAACATTATTTCTCCGCGCGGCCGCGGGCGCCGCACCGGCCCGGCCGGGTGCGGGTGATCCTGCCCGACGTGCACCTGGACCTGGCGACCGACGCCGGGGTCTTCTCCCCCGGCCGGCTCGACCCGGGCACCCGCCTGCTGCTCGATGCCGCCCCTCCCCCGCCCGCCTCCGGTGCCCTGCTCGACCTCGGCTGCGGCTACGGCCCGATCGCGTGCGTCCTCGCGGCCCGCTCCCCCGGCGCGGCCGTGTGGGCGCTCGACGTCAACACCCGCGCGCTCGCCTTGTGCGCGCGGAACGCGGCCGCGGCTGGCCTGGCCAACGTGCGGTGCGTCACCCCCGGCGACCGGGCCATCCCGGCGCAGCTGGCGGGGATCTGGTCCAACCCGCCGGTCCGCGTCGGCAAGCAGGCCCTGCACCAGCTGCTGTCGGCCTGGCTGGACCGGCTCGCGCCCGGCGCCCGCGCGTACCTGGTGGCCGCGCGCAACCTCGGCGCGGATTCGCTGCACCGCTGGCTGGCCGGGCAGGGCTGGCCGGTGACACGCCTCGCCGCACGCAGCGGGTACCGCCTGCTCCAGGTGGATTTTTCCGCCGAACGAGCGGTGGTGACTCCTCCGTGAGCATGCTCCCCCCCGGTGGCAGTCCGCGGCAGTTGCGGCCGGTCGAGGTCAAGCGGCTGAACCGCGAGTGGCGCCGGGCCACCCAGGCGCGCCTGGCGGTGCTGCTCGACTCGGTCGCCCAGCCGTTCAACGTCGGCTCGATCATCCGCTCCGCCGCCGCGTTCGGAGCCGAACGCGTGTGGCTGTGCGGCAACACCGCGCCGCTGGGCCACCCGGGCGTCGCCAGGACCGCGCTCGGCACGCAGCGGTTCGTGCAGCCGGTCAGCGAGCCGGACCCGGCCGCCGCGGCGAAGGCGGCCGCCGGGCTCGGACTGCGGGTGGTGGCCATCGAGCTGGCCGCGGGCGCGGTCCCGCTGCACGAGGCGCCGCTGGACGGCGACGTGTGCCTGGCCGTGGGCAACGAGGACCACGGCTGCACCGCGGCGCTGCTGGCCGCCGCCGACGCGGTCGCCTACATCCCGCAGCCCGGCCGGGTCGGGTCGCTGAACGCCGCGGTCGCCGCCGCCATCGCGATGGCCGAGGCCCGGCGCAGGGGATGGACCCGGAGCTGACATGCGCCCGACGTCCGCCGTTAACCGCGCCAGCACCCGCGGCAGGCACAATGCGGCCGTGCCTGTGCCGTTCCTTGACCACCCGCGGCCGGTGGCGTTCGCGCACCGCGGCGGCGCAGCTCATGCGCCGGAGAACACGTGGGCCGCCTTCGAGCACGCGGTCGAGCTCGGCTACGCGTACCTGGAGACCGACGCCCGGGCCACCTCGGACGGGAAGCTGGTGGCGTTCCATGACCGCACCCTGGACCGGGTGACCGACGCGTCCGGTCCGGTCAACGCACGGCCGTACCGCGAGGTCGCCGCGATGCGGGTCGCGGGTACCGAGCCGATACCGCTCATCGAGGACCTGCTCGGCGCCTGGCCGGACGTGCGCTTCAACATCGACGTGAAGGACGTCCCCGGGTCCGCGCTGCTGCCTGGCGTGCTGCGCCGCACCGGCGCGTGGGACCGGGTGTGCGTGACCTCGTTCTCCGGCAGCAGGCTGCGCGCCGTGCGGGCGCTGCTGGACCGGCCGGTGTGCATGGCCACCTCGCCCGCCGCGCTGGCTGCGGTCCAGTGCGCGGTGGGGCCGGGAGCCGGCGGCCAGCGTCCCGGGCTGCTGGCCGACACCGTGGCCCGGTCCGGCGCCTGCTGCGCGCAGGCGCCGGGCCGGCTGGCCACGCGGTCGTTCATCCGCCGCGCCCAGGCGCTCGGCCTCAGCGTGCACGTGTGGACGATCAACGACCGTGCCGGGATGGCCCGCTTCCTCGACCTCGGCGCCGACGGGATCATGACCGACGACATCACGACGCTCCGCGATGTCCTCATCGAGCGCGGGCAGTGGCATCCCAGGGCGGGCAGCTGATGATCATCTCTGGGTAAATACGGTTGGGAAACGCCCGTATGGGGAATCTTGTCCGGGTACTCAGCGTTGCTCGATAAGACCGCTGACCGCCTTGGAGGCAGCCAACGATGGCCGAACGCGCACTTCGCGGCACCCGGCTCGGTGCGACAAGTTACGAGAACGACCGGAACACCGACCTGGCACCCCGTCAGGAGGTCGCCTTCGACTGCCCCAGCGGGCATCATTTTAGCGTCCCCTTCGCGGCTGAGGCGGAACTCCCGGCAACGTGGGAATGCCGGGTCTGCGGCTCGGTGGCGATCGCGGCCACCGGAGAATCCCCCTCCCCGAAGAAGGCCAAGCCGCCGCGCAGCCACTGGGACATGCTGATGGAGCGGCGCACGATCGAGGACCTCGAGGCGGTCCTTGCCGAGCGGCTGGAGGTCATCAGGGAGCGCCGCAGCGCCGGCCAGGACCTGGGCGTCGGCCGCGCCAACCGCAGGAGCGCCTAGCTCAGCGCGCCCTCCGCCCGCCGAGCAGGGCCCGCAGCTGGCGCACCCGCCGGGCGGCTCCCCACCGCGCGACACGCCAGAACGCCTCGCCGATGATCGTGTTGCTCATCTTGCTGGCGCCATGGGTTCGTTCCACGAACGTGATCGGAACCTCGACGATCGTCAGGCCCGCCGCAGCGACCCGCACCGTCAGGTCGATCTGGAAGCAGTAGCCGGCTGACTGCACCCGATTCAGGCTGATCTTCCGCAAGGTAGACGCGCGGTAGGCGCGGAAACCCGCGGTGGCGTCACGCACGCCAAGGCCGAGCATGAGCCGGGCATAGGCGTTGGCGCCGCGCGAGAGCGCCTGGCGGGACCTGGGCCAGTTGACCACCTCGCCGCCGGGAACCCACCGGGATCCGATCGCCAGGTCCGCGCCGGCCAGGGCGCCGACCAGCGCCGGCAGGTGCTCCGGCTGGTGCGAGCCGTCCGCGTCCATCTCCACGACCACGTCGTAGCCGCGGTCGAGCGCCCAGCCGAACCCGGCGATGTAGGCCCGGCCCAGGCCGGCCTTCTCGGTCCTGTGCATGGCGTGCGTGTGCGGATCGGCCTCGGCGAGCTTGTCCGCGATGTCACCGGTGCCGTCCGGGCTGTTGTCGTCCACGATGAGCAGGTCGGCGGCGGGCAGCGCCGCCCGGACCCGGCCGGCGACGGACTCCAGGTTCTGCCGCTCGTCGTAGGTGGGCATGATGATGACGACCGACGGACCAGTTGGCTCTGTCACGATCCCTGCCTTAGCGCTTCATCGGTTCGACACGCGGTGCCAGTCACGGACGGTGCACGCCATGATATCCGCGTCTCCCGGTGCAGCCTCCGGCTCTGGCGCCGCGGCGGCGCTGCCTGGACAAGGCGCAGGAAACCGTAGGAAAGGGGCCCGGGCGGCGCCTTCGGACCGGAATCCGTCCCGTTGGCGGCGGGCGGGGATTCCGTTGTCTACTGGGTGCCCGGGCCCCCTTCCATGCCCAACCCCCCCGTCCAGCCGGATGGGCGCGCAGCCCTTCCCGGTGCCGCGTCCGGGGACAGCTGGGTGCTGGCGCCTCCTGCCGCGGACCCCGGGCCTGCCGGTCCGGCTGGCGAGCCCGGTGCTGGACTGTGCAGCAACTTACCCCTCATCCTGGCAATGTCAACAGTCCGGCGAACCGCGGGAAAATATCCGGTTGCCGCCTCTTGCGCGGCGCCGTTTCGGGGTATGGATCTGTCCACCTGGCGTGTCATGACCCCCAGCTCCCGCGGCCGACGCCGCATGCCCCTCCCGGAGGTACACGAATGGATGGCAGCGCCGACCGGTTCCTCGACCTCCTCCATCAGCTTGAGGACTTTACCCACGCGGTCTCCCCTGAGCAGGCTCACACCGAGTTCGACGAGACGACCCTCCAGCTGTTCTGGATGCGGTGGCCGCAGCTTTCGGGCTGGGCCGGGTCACTGTGGCGACTGCTCTCCGAGGAACTTACCGGGCCTTCCGCGCCGCACGGCGACTCAGAACTTCACGAGATCGGCGAAGGTGGCTGAGGGGGTCCGCCGCGCCGTCACGGTCGGCGAGGTGATGGACACCAGGGTCGTGTCGACCACTCCGGAAACCCCGGTGGCGGAGGCGGCCGCCGCGATGGTGCGGGTCAATGTTGGCTCGGCCCTGGTGATGCAGGGCACGTTCCTGGCCGGCATCCTCACCGAGCGCGACGTGCTCAGGGCCGCGGCATCCGGGTCAGACCTCGCCACCATGCCCGTCTCGGGCTGGATGACCAGGGATCCGCAGTCGGCCGGGCCGGAGACGACCGTCGACGAGGCGGCGCAGATCATGCTGCTGAACGGCTTCCGTCATCTTCCCATCGTGGCGGGCCGCCAGGTGTGCGGGGTGGTCAGTCTCCGTGACCTGTTCGCGGCGCGGATCAGCCGCTCCTCCGCGCGGCGGGGCTAGCTTCGGCTCGCGGCGCGAACCTGGCCGCGGGAAGGCCCTCGGGTATCGGTGTGCCTCGAATAGTATGCGGGATATGGGACCGGTTAAGGCGAAGGATTTGTGCCTTAGGTAGGAAAAGCGGCCGTATTCAGCCGTTTTTCCTTCGCGAAGCACAAATCCTACGTGCTCTTGCGGCGGCTCCGCGCAACACAGTGCGCTGTTGCACCATGGCTCGCATGAGCTGCACCGGCCCCTGCGGCGCCAGGAGCGGGCGGCAGTGGATAGGGTGCGGCACGCGGCAACGGTGGACGCCGGCCCATTTCCTTCGTGATACGATATAGCTTCGCTGTGGCTGCGACCGACCGGGGAGGCGTTGGCTAAGAAGCTCCTGGAGCGGGCGGTCCGCGGTGCCGCACCCGGTAATTTCGCGATGGTGATGGCGACCGGCATTGTGTCGGCGGCGCTGCGGCAGGCGGGCAGCCGGGAACCGTCCGAGGCGCTGCTGTGGCTGGCTGCCGCCGCCTTCGGCGTCCTCACGCTTGCAGCGGCGGCCCGTGCCGCGGCGTTTCCCGCCGAGGTGCGCGGCGACCTGATGCGGACCGACCGGGTCTTCAGCTATTTCGCCTTCCCCGCAGCCGCCAGCGTGCTCGGCTCCGATTCCGGCCAGCACCAGGCCGCCGCGGCGCTGGCCGTGGCGACGGCGCTGGCCTGGCTGGCCGTGACCTGCGCGGTCATCTCCACGGGAACGGCCGAACGCTGGCCGGTCAGGCATGCCGCCGGGAGCTGGGAGCTGTGGGTGGTGGGCACGCAGGCAACGGCTATCGCCGCCACGACGGCCGCCGTGCCCGCCGGCGTGGCCGTGGCCGTGTGGTCGGCGGGCGTGGTGCTCTACGCCCTGGTCACCGCGATGGTGGTCACGCGGCTGCTGGTCGCAGGGCTCGGCCCGGACGACCCGTTCGCGCCTTACTGGGTGACGATGGGCGCGGCCTCGATCACCGTGCTGGCCGCGACGCAGGTGCTGCCCGGACCCCGGGGCGGACCCGTGCTCACCGACATGGCGCTGATCTTCTGGTCTGTGGCCACCGGGCTGATCCCGGTGCTCATCGTGGCCGGCGCGGCCCGTCGGCTCCGCAGGCCCGGCAAGCCGCGTTTCCGCCGCGAGCTGTGGATGATCTCGTTCCCCTGCGGCATGTACGCGCTGGCCAGCATGCGGCTGGGCGACGCCGCCGGCCGGCCGTTGATCCACGACATCGGCGCCGCGCTCGCCTGGCCTGCCGCGGCGGTATGGGCGCTGGTCTTCGCCGGGATGGTTACGGCACTACCACGGTCGCTTCGGCGCTGACCACGACGAGCGGCTCGGCCAGCACGACGGCCGCGGACGGGCCGCGGGACGGGTCGGCACGGCAGACCACCCGTGCCTCGAAGGCAAGCCGGCGGCTGCGCCGCCCCACGGCGGTGACGGCCGCGGTCACCTCGATGACGTCACCGGCCCGTACCGGCGCCCGGAACTGCACGTCGGAGTAGGAGGCGAGCAGGCCCTCGTCGCCGTCCATCCGGATCGACGCCTCGGTGCCCACGTCGCCGAACAGCCCGAGCACGTAGGCACCGTCCACCAGATCCCCCCCGTAGTGGGCGTCCCCGTGGGTCACGTACCGGCGGTGCGTCACCGACAGCCCGGCCTGCGCGGTCATGCTGCCTCCTCAGCAGTGCTTGCCGGGGGGGACGACCCCCCAGGACCCCCCCGCGGAGTGCTTGCCGGGGGGGACGACCCCCCAGGACCCCCCCGCGAGCGGACCAGCGCGTGCAGCAGGTAGCTCGCCACCTCGCGCGGCGTGGTGCCGCGGCCGAAGATCTTGTCCACGCCTAGGTCGCGGGCCGCCGAAGGATCGAACCGCGGGCCGCCGACCACCAGCAGCGGCCGCGCCGGCCCGAGCGCGTCGGTGAACGCCGCCGCCATCTCCCGGGCGTTGGACAGGTGCGCGTCGCGCTGGGTGACCACCTGGCTGACCAGCACCGCGTCGGCGTGCTCCGCGGCGGCTCGCGCCACCAGGTCAGCCACGCCGACCTGCGCGCCCATGTTCACCACCCGGATCTCCCGGTAGTACTCCAGGCCCTTCTCCCCCGCGTGGCCCTTCACGTTGAGGATCGCGTCGATGCCGACGGTGTGCGCGTCGGTGCCGATGCACGCGCCGACCACGACGAGCTTGCGGCCGAGCGCGGACCGGATCCGCAGGTTCACCTCGGCGGAGGCCAGCAGCGGGAACTCGCGCTCGGCCACCGCGACCGCCGACAGGTCGACAACGTGGCAGGCCCGCCCGTAGACGATGAAGAAGGTGAAGTCGGGTCCCATGCCCTTCGCGTGCACGACCATCGCCGGGTCCAGGCCCATCTTCGCGGCGAGCTGCAGCGCCGCGCCCTCAGCGAGCCTGCGTTCGGCCTCGTCGCCGAACGGCACCGGCAGCGTGAACGACAGCTGCACCCGCCCGTCGCTGGTGGTGTCCCCGTACGGGCGCACGATCCCGGTCCGGCTCATTGTGCTGCCTCCAGAATCTGCGACGCGGGGTTGTAGTAGCCTTCGGCGCGCCGCACCACCCCGTCCAGGCCGCGGCCGCCGTCCGCCGGCCGCCTGGTCACCCCGAACGTCCCCGCGGCGATCGCGGTCAGCAGCCCCTGTGATCCGATCCTGCGCAGCAGGTCGACCGACTCGGCGAGGACCTGCCGGGCGCGGCGCGCGACCAGCCCGTCCGGCTCCGGCCGGAACGAGCCGCCGAGCCGCCCGGCGGCACGGCGCACGTAGCGGACGTTTTCCAGGGCCAGGTCGCGGTCGGACAGGAACGGGGTGTGGATGCCCTCGGTCATCATGCCGATGAGCAGGATGGACTGGCCGGTCATGCAGCCGGCAAGGTTGAAGAACGCGTCGAGCAGGTAGCCGTCGAAGATGTTGCCGGTCATGTGCTTGGTCGGCGGCATGTACTTCAGCGGCGCGTCCGGGAACAGCTCCCGGATCAGCTGGGCGTGCGCCAGCTCCAGCAGGAAGGAGTCGGGCAGCTCGGGGTTGATCTCGAACGCGTGCCCGAGCCCGAGCTGGGAGTCGGCCAGGCCCGCCTCGCGGCCGAAGTACTCGTTGAGCAGCTGCGACACCACCACCGTGTGCGCGGCGTCGACCGCGTCGGCGGTGGTGAGGTAGTTGTCCTCGCCGGTGTTGATGATGATGCCGGCCCGCGCGTGCACCTGCCGGGAGAACCGCTGGTCGATGAACGTCCGCACCGGGTTGATGTCGCGGAAGATGATGCCGTACATGCAGTCGTTCAGCATCATGTCCAGCCGCTCCAGGCCGGCCAGCGTGGCGATCTCCGGCATGCACAGGCCCGAGGCGTAGTTGGTCAGCCGCACGTACCGCCCGAGCTCGGCGGAGGTGTCGTCGAGCGCGGCGCGCATCAGCCGGAAGTTCTCCTGCGTCGCGTACGTCCCGGCGTACCCCTCGCGGGTCGCGCCCTCGGGCACGTAGTCGAGCAGCGACTGCCCGGTCGACCTGATCACCGCGATGATGTCGGCGCCCTCCCGCGCCGCCGCCTGGGCCTGCGGGATGTCCTCGTAGATGTCGCCGGTGGCGACGATCAGATAGATCCACGGCATCGGCGGGTTCGACGTGGTTGCAAGCATCCTGTCCCGCTCGGCGCGCTGGGCGTCGATCCGGGCGATGCCCGTTTTGACCGAACGATCCGCGGCTGCGCGGGCCTGGTCCGCTTCCTGGCCCTCGGGCAGGCGGAACTTGACCAGGCCGGCCGAGGCGTCAACGGCGAGCGTGCGCAGGTCCGGGTAGCCGCCGGCCAGCATCGCGTCCCAGACCGGCAGCGCGACGCCGTGCTCCAGCCCGGTCTGGTCGCGGACCGCGTCGGCGAGCCGGTTCACCCACGGCATGCCGTCGGAGTCCGCGCCGTGCAGGCCGGCCAGCCGCAGCACGGCCCGCTCCACCGAGGTGGTGGTGTGCGTCCGCGCCAGCTGCACCACCGGCTTGCCGGCCAGGGCGGCCAGCTCACGGGCCTGCGCCACCACGGCCGGGTCCAGGTTCAGCTTGGTGGTCATGCGGCGAGCCTCCGTTCGAACAGCCTCCGCACCGACGGGGTGGCCCGGATCAGGTCAAGCGCTAGGTCGGCGTGGCCCGGGACGTATCCGTTGCCGATCAGCATCGTCACGTCGGCGGCCATCCCTTCGGCGCCGAGCGCGGCGGCGCTGAACGAGGTCGCCATCGAGAAGAAGACCACCGTGCCGCCCTGCGCGGTGCACAGTATCGCGCCGCCCTCGCAGCCTGGCGCGTCCACGCACACCACGGTCACATCCGCGGGTCCGCCGGCGCCGGTGACCGCGCGAGCCAGCGTGACCGGGTCCCTGGCGTCGGCGATGACGATGTCATCGACCAGCCCGGCCGCCGGGTCCGCGTCGCGCAGCAGCGCCGCCTCATCCTGGCTGGGCACCACGCCGATGACTTTCGCCGCGCCGGCTTGGCGGGCGGCGGCGGCCGACAGCGAGCCGCTCTTGCCCGCGGCGCCCAGCACCAGCACCACCGAGCCGTCGGCCACCACGCGCCGGGTCAGCGCCGGGGCGCCGCAGACGTCCAGGACGGCCAGCGCGAGCGGGACCGGAAGGTCGCTGGGCAGGACGGCGGCGATCGACCGCGCGAACAAGACGGCGTGACCCTCGCACGGAACCTGCTCGGACCGGCCGTCCCAGCGGGCCAGGCCATCGGTGATGACCAGCGGGGTCAGCGTCAGCGACACCAGGGTCGCGACCCGCTGCCCGGGCACCAGGCCCAGCGGGGAGTCCGGGCCGACCTGCTCGACGGTGCCGGTGAGCATGCCGCCCGACCCGGTCACCGGGTTCTGCATCTTGCCCCGGGCGGCCACGATATCGCTGACCGCGGCCCGTATCTTGTCCGCGTCGCCCGGGTAGGCCTCGCGCAGCTGACGGCAGGAGGCGGCATCGAGGTTCAGCCGGTCCACGCGGATCAGGACCTCGTCGGCGGCGATCGGCAGGCTCGGGTCCAGCCGCCATGCCGCCTGCGGCAGCACCCCGGCCGGGTCGGCCACCCGGTGCAGCCCCAGCGGTGAGGTAGCCACGCACCACCCTCCGTTCTGGAAAATCTTCGGTGTATTGTGTAATATACCGTAGATTCTTCGGTAAGATACCGTCGTGGGAGGGTTTTGTCTATGGCCTCGCAGCCTTACGTCTACCGGCAGCGCCAGCTGGCCGAACCCGACTGGCGGCGCTTGCCCGGCTGGGCCGGGGTGTCGGCGCAGGACTGGCAGTCCGCGCAGTGGCAGCGCGCGCACTGCGTGAAGAACGCGCGCCAGCTCCGGGAGGTCACCGGCCCGGGCTTGGCCGATGCGTTCTTCGCCGACCTGGAGCGGGACCAGCGCGAGCGGGCCACGATGTCGATGCTGCTGCCACCGCAGATGCTGAACACCATCGTGGCCGCCGGATCGCCCGCCGACCCGGGGTTCACCGAGGCGTTCTACGCGGACCCGGTGCGCAGGTACATGCTGCCAGCCTTCAGCGACCGGCGGCCCGACTGGCCGTCGCACCCGTACGCGCAGCGGGACTCGCTGCACGAGGCGGAGATGTGGGCGGTGGAGGGCCTCACCCACCGCTACCCCACCAAGGTGCTGGCCGAACTGCTGCCGACCTGCCCGCAGTACTGCGGGCACTGCACCCGGATGGACCTGGTCGGCAACCCGACCGCCGCGGTCGACAAGCACAAGTTCGGGCTGCGGCGGGAGGACAGGCTCGAGGCCATGCTCGCCTACCTGCGCCGCACGCCGGGGGTGCGCGACGTCGTGGTGTCCGGCGGCGACGTGGCGAACCTGCCGTGGCCGCGGCTGGAGTCGTTCGTGGCCGCGCTGCTGGACATCGACTCGATCAGGGACATCAGGCTGGCCAGCAAGGCGCTGATGGGGCTGCCGCAGCACTGGCTCTCTGACCCGGTCCGCGCCGGGATGGCCCGGCTGGCCGAGGTGGCGCAGCGCCGCGGGGTGAGCCTGGCCATCCACACCCACGTGAACGCGGCCCAGTCGGTGACGCCGCTGGTGGCCCGCGCGGCCCGGGCCATGCTGGACGTCGGCGTGCGGGACGTGCGCAACCAGGGCGTGCTGCTGCGCGGGGTCAACGACAGCGCCGCGGCGCTGCTCGACCTGTGCTTTGCGCTGCTCGACGGGGCCGGGATCATGCCCTACTACTTCTACATGTGCGACATGATCCCGGGCAGCGAGCACTGGCGGCTGACACTGGGCGAGGGCCAGTCGCTGCAGCACGAGATCATGGGCTACCTGCCCGGGTTCGCCACCCCGCGGCTGGTCTGCGACGTCCCGTACGTGGGCAAGCGCTGGGTGCACCAGGTGACCGAATACGACACCGAGCGCGGCATCTCCTACTGGACCAAGAACTACCGCACCGCGATCGAGGCAGACGACGAGCTTGCGCTCAGCCGCGAGTACCCCTACTACGACCCGGTCCACATGCTGCCGGAATCCGGCCAGGCCTGGTGGCGCGCGGTCGCGTCACGGCACGCAGTTGCCGGGATCACCGCCGTCGCCGAAGCCGGCTAGCCCCTGGCTCACACCGGCCTCGTCGCGCCCGCAATCGAGACGCTAGCGTTATGCCATGAGTCGGCGCAGCGAGCAGATCAGCCTTCACCTCAACGCCTACCTCACCGCGCACACCACCCCGCCGGACGCGGTGCTGCGGGACCTGGCTAACGAGACCGCCGAGCTGTTCGGCAGCGAGGCGGAGCTGCAGATCGCCCCGGAGCAGGGCACGCTGATGACGCTGCTCACCCAGCTGGCCCGGGCGGCGTCGGCGATCGAGATCGGCACCTTCACCGGCTACTCCTCGATCTGCATCGCCAGGGGGCTGCGCCCCGGCGGGAAGCTGATCTGCTGCGACATCAGCGACGAGTGGACCTCGGTGGCCAGGAAGTACTGGGAGAAGGCGGGCCTGGCGGACCGGATAGAGCTGCGGCTCGCCCCGGCCATGGACACGCTGCGGGCGCTGCCGGACCAGGAGATGTTCGACGTGGCGTTCATCGACGCCGACAAGGGCGGCTACCTCGGCTACTGGCGGCAGGTGGTGCCGCGGATGCGCCCGGGCGGGCTGGTCATGGTGGACAACACGTTCTCCCACGGCCGGGTGATCGACGCGGGCAACGACAATCCCGCGGTGATCGCGATCAGGGACTTCAACGACCACGCCGCCGCCGACGACCGGGTCGACCTGGTCATGGTCCCGATCGGCGACGGCCTGACGCTGGCCCGCAAGAAGGACCGGGCGGCTTAGACCTGGCTCAGACCCGGGCTTAGACCGCGCCGCCGAGGTACAGCGCGCCGATCTCCGGGTTCTCCAGCACCTCGCGCCCGGAGCCTGACAGCCGGACCTGTCCGTTCTCCATCACCACGCCGTGGCTGGAAAGACGCAGGCCGGCGCGGGCGTTCTGCTCGACAAGCAAGATGGTGGTGCCGGCCTGGTTCATCTGCCTGATCGCGCCGAACACGTCGCGCAGCACCCGCGGCGCCAGGCCCATCGACGGCTCGTCGAGCAGGAGCAGCCTGGGCTCGAGCATCAGCGCCCGGGCGAACTCGACCAGCCGCTGCTGCCCGCCGGACAGGCTGCCCGCCTTCTGCCGGGCCCAGCCGGCGATCTGCGGGAAGACCTCGAAGACGGCCGCCATGCGGCGCGCCCGCGTCGCGCGGTCGGCGAGGGTGTACCCGCCGAGCTCGATGTTCTCCGTGACCGTCATGTCGCGGAACAAGCTGTGGTTCTGCGGCACGTGCACCACGCCGAGGCGCAGGATCTGCCGCGGCGACCGCCCGGCCAGATTCTCCCCTGCCAGCATGATCGAGCCGAGCCGCGGCCGCAGCAGGCCGCTGATCGCGGCCATCAGCGTCGACTTGCCGGCGCCGTTCGGCCCGACCACGCAGGTGATGCCGCCCTCGGCCACGTCCAGGTGCACCCCGCGCAGCACATCCCCGCCGCCGTACCCGGCGACGAGGTTGTCTATCGTCAGCACCGGACGGGCGGCGGTGCCCGGCCCGGTCATGTGCTGTCCTCGACATCCTCGCCGAGGTAGGCGTCCAGCACCCGGCGGTCGGTGCGGACGATGTCCGGCGGCCCCGCCGCCACCACCGTCCCGGAGTCCAGCACGGTGATCCGGTCGCACAGCCCCATCACGAACTCCATGTTGTGCTCGACGATGAGGAAGGTCTTGCCCGCGGCGTGCAGCTCGCGGATGCGGTCGGCGATGTAGTTGACCAGCGACGGGTTCACGCCGCCCGCGGGCTCGTCGAGCAGCATGACCGCGGGGTCCGCGACGAGCACGTAGGCCAGCTCGAGCAGCTTGCGCTGGCCGTAGGACAGCGTGCCCGCCAGCGCCGCGTGGTGGCCCGCGATGCCGACGAACTCCAGTTGCGCCATGGCCCGCTTGCGGTCCGCGGCGCGGGCGTGCCTGGACGCGACCAGCATGTTCTCCATCACGGTCAGGGTGGGGAAGATCCTGGTGAGCTGGAAGGTCCTGCCGATGCCGAGCGTGAAGACCTTGTCCGGGGCGATGTTGGTGATCTTCGTGCCCGCGAGGTACACGTTCCCCGCCTCGGCCTTGGCGTAGCCGGTGATGACGTTGAACAAGGTGGTCTTGCCGGATCCGTTCGGGCCGATCAGCCCGGCCACGGTGCCCTCGCCGACCTCGATGGTGCATTCGTCCAGCGCGCGCACCCCGCCGTATGACTTCCGCACCCCCTCGGTGCGCAGCATGACCCCGGGGGTCACGCCGTGTCCCCGGCGGCGGCCTTGCCGGCACTCTGCGGCGCCGCGGCCGCGGCAGCGGCCGGGACCGCGGGGCGGCCCCTGGTGCGCAGCCGCGTGATCCACTCCCCTGCGGTCGGGATGATGCCGCGCGGCATGAACAGCACCACGGCGAGGAACAGCGCGCCGAGCATGATCTCGCTGATGTAGCCGTTGGTGTACGTCGCGGTCAGGTAGAGCTGAGCGGGCTCGATGATGAGCGCGCCGAGAACCGGGCCGGAGATGGTCCCGACACCGCCGAAAAACGCCATCAGCACCACCGACAGGTCGAACAGCGGGTCGAAGCCTGACGGCGGCTGGACCTGGGTGAGGTAGAGGAACCACACCCCGCCGACCAGTCCGGTCACGGCCGCCGACAGCGCGAACGCCGCCAGCTTGACCCGCATGGCGTGCACGCCGAGGCCGCGGGCCCGGTCCTCGTCGTCCCTGATCGCGCGGAGCTGCAGGCCGAACCGGGACCGCCGGACTCCGGCCGCGATGACGATCATGACCACGGCGCAGGCCAGCGCGATGTAGTAGAAGCGCTCGTTGAAGGTCGTCGCGGTCCAGGGAAGGAACGGCGCCGACACGCCCACCGACCCGCCGGTGAAGGAGCTGAGGTTGTAGGCCATCAGCTGGAAGATGAAGAACACCGCGATCGTGATCACGATGAACGTGTGCCTGCGCACCCGCAGGGCCACCAGGCCGAACGGCACCGCGATCGCCGCGCCGACCGCCGCGCCGAGCGGCAGCAGGCCGAAGACCGCCACGCCGCTGACGTGCCAGTCCCGGGCCGCGATGCCGACGGCGTAGGCGCCGCTGCCGAAGAACACCGCCTGGCCCAGGGAGATGTAACCGGAGAAGCCGGAAAACACGTTCCACGCGGAGACCGCGGTCACGAAGATCAGCGCATAGACACCGTAGTTGGTGGTGGCGGGACTGCTGAACACCAGCGGGAACGTCACCGCGGCCCCGGCCAGGACGGCCAGCGCCAGTGCCGCGGCTATGCGCTGCCTGGTCACGGTACCCATCATTGCGCTCGCGCCGGCGCCCGGCCGAAGAACCCGGTCGGCCGGACCACCAGCACCACCACCAGGGCGGCGTAGAACACCGCGATGGCCCACTGCGGCGACCAGATGTCGACGACCGACTCCAGCGTCAGCATGAAAACCGACGCGGCCAGCGCGCCGCCGATGCTGCCCAGCCCGCCGAGGATGATGATCGCCAGCAGCCGGGAGATCAGGTCGTAGCCGCTGTTGGGGTTGAAGCTGTTGGTGGCGCCGAACATCATGCCGCCGACCGCGGTCACCGCGACGCCGATGCCGAAGGTGAGGGTGGCGACGCGGCTGGTATCGATGCCGATGAGCCGTGCCGCCGTCTCGTCCTGCGTGGTCGCCCGGACGCTGCGCCCGAACCTGGTCCGGTACAGCAGCGCGTAGATGCCCGCGATGATCACCACCGCCAGCGCGAACCCGTACAGGTAGATATACGGCAGGTAAAAGCCGAGCACGTGCACACTGGAGGTCACGTACGGGGCGCTCAGCTGCTTGTAGTCGGGCCCGAACGCCTCATACAGGCTGCCCTCGATGATCAGCGCGGCCGCGTAGGTGACCAGCAGCGTCATCGCGGTGCGCTCCCGGCCGCGCAGCCGCCGGATGAACGCCCACTGCAGGACCACGCCGATCACGAACATGGCCGGCACCGTGATCGCCAGCCCGACGAACAGGTCGATGTGCAGCCGCACCGACAGCACGTAGCTGAGGTACGCGCCCAGGATGACCAGGACACCCTGGGCGATGTTGATGATGTCGAGCACGCCGAAGATCAGCGTCAGGCCCACGGCCATCAGGGCGTAGACGCCACCGACGAGGATGCCGTCGACGACGGCCTGGTAGACCTGGCGTGCCATCTGCCTAGCTGGCCCAACCCGGCTTGGGGTTGATGATCGGCACCGAGCCGGGCGCGCTGGCCGGGAGGACCTGCCTGAACGTGGTGTCTTTCTGCCACTGGAAGACGAACGCCGCGGCGCTGTCGTTCATGCCCAGCTCGTTGAACTTCACCGGTCCCTGCACGGTGGACAGCGTCACGCCGCTGTGCAGGTAGCTGATGATCTTGGCGTTGTCGGTGCCGCCGGTCGCCTTGACCGCCTGGGCCATCACCTGGCCCACCGAATAGGCCTCGGCCACGTCGGCGTTGACGTCCGACGGGTTCCCGCCGTACTGGGCCACGTAGGCCTGCACCATCTTCTGGCTGTCCGGGTTGGCGTAGCCGGGGTACCAGCCGTTGGGCACCATCATCCCGGTCGCGTTCTGCTTACCCACCACCGAGACGAACGCGGCGCCCTGGTCGGGGCCTGCCGCGCAGATGAACATCTTCGGGTTGTAGTGCTGCTGCGCGAACGCCTGCATGAACGCGGCCACCGTCGGGACGTCGGTGGACCCGAGCAGCACCGCCTGCGCGCCGGTGGCGGCCACCTGGTCAGCCGCCGGCTTATAGGAGGACTCCTCTTCGGGGAAGATCTTGGAGTACACCGTCTTCACCCCGAGCGCCTGCAGCTTGGCCTGGGCGAGCTGCACCGGCGGGTCGGCGAACGGGTCCTCGGCCATCGGGTAGGCCGCCGTCGCCGGCCGCTCGCTGGGCGGCAGCGACGCGACCCAGTTGACGAACGGGATCATCTCGTCGGTGATGGGCAGGCTGACGTCGAAGACGTTGTGAGCCGACATGTTCGCCGGGCTGGAGAACACCGCCGGCGCCCCGCCGGCGCCCTCGACCAGGGCGTAGCCGTACCGAGCCGCCACCGATGCCGACGGCGTGGTCAGCAGCGAGGAAAACGGCCCGAACGCCAGGGCCACGTGGTCGGAGGCGAACAGGGTCTGGTAGTTCGTCTGCACCTGGGTGGGCGAGCTGTTGTCGTTGAGGATCTTGAGCTGCACCGTGCGGCCGAGCAGGCCGCCGCTGGAGTTCACGTCCTTCGCCCACAGCTGGTAGCCGCGCTGGAACGCCTGGCCGTCGGCGGAGAAGTCGCCGGTGAGCGACAGCGACGCGCCGATCGTGATCGGCGCCTTGGAACTCGGGCTGGAACTGCTGCCCGCGCTGGATGAGCTGGTGGAGCTGCTGCTGCATGCGGCAAGCGCGGTGACCGATGCCACCGCTATCGCGCCCACGGCGGCGGCGTTTCTGGACAGCCAGGGGAGGTCGGATCTCATCGCGTGCCTCCTTTGCGGAAGGGGGGTATCCCGTTATCAGATTCGCTGGTGTCGAGGCCGTCGGACACGTCTGCGTGCTCGCTGACGAGGGTCAGGCCTGCGGAGTCCGCCTGCTGCTGCAGCAGCGCGGCGAAGTCGGCGTCGCCGTATCCGCGCCCGACCAGGCCACCGATGAGCTGGTGGACG
Organism: Streptosporangiaceae bacterium; assembly: GCA_019246795.1. Taxonomy (GTDB): domain Bacteria; phylum Actinomycetota; class Actinomycetes; order Streptosporangiales; family Streptosporangiaceae; genus Palsa-504. The sequence continues at coordinate 24,299 of JAFAPY010000297.1, forward strand.
ATCGCGGCGACGGGCATCGGCGCCTCCTGTTCCCGCGCCGCGGCCAGGCCGAGGTCGAAGTCCTTGCGCAGCAGCGCGGCGGTGAACGTGGGACTGAAGTCCAGGTTCACGTACGCGGGCGTCTTGTACCCGGTGAACAGCGACCCCATCACGCTCTTGTTCAGGCAGTCAAGGAACGCCTGCCTGGTGATGCCGCTCTTTTCCGCGAGGACCGTCACCTCGGCCAGCGACTGGGCGGTAATGCCCAGCAGGAGGTTGTGGCATAGCTTAACTGTCCTGGCCGCTTCCCCCTCGCCGACGTAGGTGACGCCGCGGCCGAGCATGTCCAGGTAGGGCTCGGCCAGGGTGAATGCGTCATGCGGCCCGGAGACCGCGGCCGTCATCTTCCCGGCCCGCACCACGCTGGGGTTGCCCATGACCGGGGCGGCCAGCAGCGCGGTACCGTGCCGGGCAAGCTCGGCCCGCACCCGCGCGGAGGCCTCGGCCGACACCGTGGAGCAGTCGACGACGACCTCGGGCGCCGCTCCCCCTGATACCAGGCCGTCCGGGCCGCCGACGGCTGAGATGAGATCGTCGGAGGTGCCCACGGTGATGAAGACGATGTCCCTGGCGCCCAGGTCGGCTGCAGAGGCGACGAGCTTGGCACCGAGCCGTGCCAGCGGCTCGGCCTTGGCCGGTGACCGGTTGTAGACGGCCAGGTCGCAGTCGGCCGCCAGCAGCCGCCGCGCCATCTCCGCGCCCATGCGCCCGGTGCCGAGCCAGCCGAGCCGGTGCCGGTCCTCGTCTCCGGCCATGCGGCCTCCCCCTCGGTGACAATCGTTTGCACCCGTCTGGTGCCATAGAGACTTGTCTTGTCTCCCGCCCTTGTCAATCCGAAGTGGCCAAGCTGTTACCAAAGCCGTACCAAATCGGTCCCTGTCGATTCCGCACCGGCGGCAATCGATTGCATCGCGGGCCGGACGGCTGCGGGCGGGCCGGACGGCTCCGGGCGAGCCGGACGGTTCCGGGCGGCGGGGTCACCCGGAGGACGCCTCGGGGGCTCTGCGGGCAGCGGCGCGGCGCAGCGGGACCGGAAGGTCGGCCGCATCCGCCTGATCTGGTGCGCCGGCCCCGACGGCGGGCCCGGCGGTGGATCCGCGCACCACGAGCTCGGGCGCCAGGTACAGGATCTTCACCGGGCCGCCGCCGCCGCTGATCCGCTCGAGCAGCAGCTGGGCCGCCTCGGTTCCCAGCTGGTAGTGCGGGAAGCGCACCGTGGACAGCGGCGGCCGGAGCCTATCGATGAACGGCATGTCGTTGAAGCCGATCACGGACACGTCGTCGGGGCACACCAGCCCGGCCTGATCCAGCGCCGCGTAGCATCCGATGGCGAGCATGTCGTTGGCCGCGGCCACCGCGGTAAAGGCGCCGCTGGCGAGCAGCTCCGCAGCGCAGCGGGTGCCTTCCTCGACCGTGTAGCGGCTGGCGTACGCGATCAGGCGATCGTCTGCCTCCAGGCCGTGGAAGGCCATGCCGTCACGGAACCCGCGCAGCCGGCTCACCCCGGTGGAGGCCTCCTGCGGCCCCGCGATGTGCGCGACCCGGGTGTGGCCGAGCCTGGCCAGGTGGGTGACCGCCATCCGGGCGCCTTGCTCGTTGTCGACCGAGACCGACGGGAAGCTGTAGTCCGCCGCCAGCCGGTTCATCAGCACGACGGGAAGCTCGGCCGTCGCCAGGTCGGCGAGCAGGCGGTCGTGCAGCGTGGCGGTCGCGAGCACGAAGCCGTCGACGTGACGCGCCCGCATCTGTTCGAATATCATGCGCTCCCGGCCGGCGTCGGCGTCGGTGTTGCCGATCAGCGCCACATAGCCCGCCGCGGCGAGCTTGTCCTCCAGGCCGCGCACGATCGGGGGGAACAGCGGGTTGTTCAGGTCCGGGATCAGCACGCCGACCGTGTGCGAGCGCCGGGTCCGCAGGCTGCGCGCGACCGGGTTGGGCCGGTAGCCGAGCCTCGCGGCCGCCTCGGTCACCCGGCGTGCCGTGTCCTCGCTGACCAGGATGCGGGTCTCCGGAT
>JAFAPY010000413.1 GCA_019246795.1 Streptosporangiaceae bacterium
AGTCGTCCTGCCGGCGGGTGCTGCGCCGGACGGCTTGCCGTTGCGGCCGGACCGGGGTGGTGCAGCGGAGCGGCCCCGGTAGGTATCCGGTGTCCGTCCGGCAGCCGGCCCGCTCCACTGGGCTCCGGCCTGCCCCCGTTCCACCGATCGTCGGGCCATGAGCCGTCGGCCGGCCCGGCGTACCCGCCCGCTGGCGCGCCCGCCCGCTGCCCGGCGTACCCGGCGGCATCTGCCGCCGCGGCGTTCCACGGGCCGCGGCCGTCGGGAAATGCGCCTGGCGGCGTGCCGTTCCACGGACCGGCACCTGGCGGCGGAACACGTCCCCGTGACGGGGGACGGGGCGATGACGAGAACGGGGCAGCAGGCGAATGGGACAGTCGCGGGGACCCTGGTGGCGGGGGCTGGGCAGGCCAGTGGGGCAGCGGCGGCTGTACCGGCACCTCGCCGGGGCGGCGCAGCAACTGGCCGTAGCCGTCCTCCGCAGCCTCCGGCGCATATCCGTACCCCTGGTCACCGGGGTCGTCGGGCCCGCGGCTGAGCCGGTCGCGCGGGCTGCGGCGCCAGGGCACCCTGTTCCTGTCATGGCCCAGGCCGGTGTCACCACGCTCCACCAGGTACCTCCTGGACCCCTTGAGGCCAGCCGCGCCGAGGGGCAGCCGCCGCTCCTATGCCACGAGTGTAGGGCGGCAGATCTCCGCTGAGGGCCCAGACGGGCAATTGTCATCAATTACCAAGGTCCGCCCGCGGTCACAAACGTCGGCTGCATCGGGTACGCGGCATGGTGCGAACGCGGTCCTGCGGAGATACGCTCAAGTAGATGCATCCCGCGGAGCGCCCATGGTGTCCTGGATCGTATGGCTGATCGTGGCAGCCGTGCTCGGCGTTGCCGAACTCCTCACCACGACGTTTGCCTTCGGACTCATCGCAGCCGCGGCGGTGGTCGCGGCGGTGATCGGGACGTTCCACATCGGGCTGCCGCTGCAGCTCACCGCGTTCGTCGTCGCAGCAGGTGCCGGACTGGTCTTCGTCCGCCCGATCGCGATCCGCCACGTCAGGCAGCCGCCGCCGCTGCGCACCGGAGCGGCGGCTCTGGTCGGCCGCTCGGCGATCGTGCTCGAAGAGGTGACCGAGCACGGAGGCCGGGTCCGCATCGGCGGCGAGGAATGGTCCTCGCGTGCCTACGACGAGTCGCTGGTGATCCCGGTCGGCGCCAAGGTCGATGTCTTGCGGATCGAAGGTGCGACCGCCCTCGTATATCCCCGGGAGTAGCAATGATGTCAGCGGAGCTCATCATCGCGGTGATCGTCGCGGTGTTCGTAATCGTCACAGTGATGCGCTCGGTAAGGATCGTGCCGCAGGCACGTGCCCGGAACGTGGAGCGCTTCGGCCGTTACCGCAAGACCCTGGAACCTGGGATGAACTTCATCATCCCGTTCATCGACCGGGTCAAGCCGCTGATCGACCTGCGCGAGCAGGTCGTCTCCTTCCGCGGCGCGCCGGTGATCACCCAGGACAACCTGGTCGTGCTCATCGACACCGTGTTGTTCTTCCAGGTTACCGATCCGCGTGCCGCCGACTACGAGATCGTCAACTACATTCAGGCGATCGAGCAGCTCACCGCCACGATGCTGCGCAGCGTGATCGGGTCGATGGACCTGGAGCAGACGCTGACGTCGCGCGACAGGATCAACAACATGCTGCGCGGCGTGCTCGACGACGCATCAGGCAAGTGGGGCATCCGCGTGACCCGGGTGGAGATCAAGGCCATCGATCCGCCGCAGTCGGTCAAGGACGCGATGGAAAAGCAGATGCGCGCCGAGCGGGAGAAGCGAGCCGCGATCCTGACGGCCGAAGGCGTCCGCCAGTCCAAGATCCTCACCGCCGAGGGCGAGAAGCAGGGCGCGATCCTCTCCGCCGAGGGGGCCAAGCAGGCCGCGATCCTGCGCGCGGAGGGCCAGGCGCAGGCAATCGCCGCTGTCTTCCAGGCGGTGCACGACAACGACCCGGACCCCAAGCTGCTCGCCTACCAGTACCTGCAGACGCTGCCTCAGCTCGCGCAGGGAGCAGGGAACACGTTCTGGGTCATTCCCAGCGAGGTGACCTCCGCGCTCAAGGCGGTCGCCAGCGCTTTCGGCGGCACCGGGGACGCCGCCCCCGGCGCTGCGCCCAGCCGCGAGGCCGACGGCTCCCGGCAGGACGCCCGGGATAGCCGGCCGGACGCCCGGGATAGCCGGGCGATCCCGGCCGAGGAGGCGCCCGCGATCGGCGCCGCCTCCGCCGCGGAGGCGGCAGGGCCGGCCGCGGTGCCCGGTGCGGCCGCCGCCGAGGCGATGAGCGCCATGCTTGCCGCCGCCATCCCCGCTGCCGGTTTCGCCGACCCGCTCGGCGCGCCAGCACCGGCAACCCCCGGCGTCCCTGGCGAGGTCGGTCAGGGCGCCACCGCGGTGAGCCAGGAGCCCGGCGCTGCAAACGGCAGCGAGCCTGCAGCGTAGCGAGTCGGCTACCGCAGCACTATCACCAGGATGGCGCCGACCACCAGGGCGACGACGATGATCGCGAGCACCCACCCGGGATAGCGGAGCCGGCTCCGGCGGCGGTAATGCTGCTGCGTTCCCGCTGCCGCCGTGCCTGCGGCATCCCGCCGGGCCGGGGCCGCCTGGGCACCCCCGGGCTGCCCGGCGGTCACCGAGGTCCCGCTGCCTGTCGGCGGCTCCGCGGCAAAGGCCCCGTCCCAGCCGGGCGTCCTGGTGCCGAGGGCGGACCCGGGGACGGGCGGGATCGCCTGGTCCGGGACGGGCGGGATCGCTTGGTCCGGGACGGGCGGGATCGCCTGCTCCGGGACCGCCGTGGCCGGGCCGCCGCCTTCTGGCCACGCTGCGGCCGTCTCCGCCTGGTCGCCCTGACCGGCTGGGGCCGGGGCCCCGGCGACCGCCGTGCTGCTGTCCTCGGGGACCCACCTGTCCAGCACGGGTACATCCCTGTCCAGCAAGGGCGCATCCGGCGGCAGGGACGATCCGGCGACCTCACCGGCCCGCGCCGCGTGATGCCTGCCGTTGGCCGCCACGGCACCCTGGGCGGCAGCCGTGTCCGACATCATGGCGTAGTGGAACCGACGGTCGTGGCTGCCCCGGAGCACGGCCCTGATCCGCTCCGGGTTGTAGACGTCCGGCGGCGCGATGCTGACGCTCGCGCGGGCGCCTGCCGCCGCCGCCTCGCTGGCCCCGGCGGGCCGGACCGGCAGTCCACGGTCGATGTGCGGCGCGGCACCGAGACGCCGCCAGCGCTCTTCCCATTCGGGGACGTCCCCTCCGCAGGCACGGACGTAGGCGGCCAGGATCGGCAGTCCCGGCAGGCTAGGGCCGTTCTCCGCCTCCTTCAGGATGTCGCTGGGGTAGTGTGCCCCAGCCGCAAGCTCGTCGTATCCGATTGCCGCCGCATCGCGCAGCGCGCGCAGGTCGGCAAGGAAACGTGCCTGATCGTCACCGTCGTCGGCCTGCCACAGTCCCCGGGATTGCAAATGGGCACCTTCCCGTCCGATACGTATGGGCTCAGGCACCGGCCCGCACCACATCGCCTGGGATTATGCGCAGGTTATCGCGTCGGCCGCCGTGATGTCGCGGATACCGCGCATTTTGCTGCCCATCATGTGGCAAACGGGGTCGTCACACCCGGATGGCCAGGCCGATGGTGAAAGCGATCCCGAACGCGAGCTGGAGCCGGCCCGTCTGCCCCAGCGTCTTGATCAGCGCCGGGCCCGACGCACCCGCGCGGACAGCCCGGAGCGGGGCCCGGGCCAGCGGCAGCGTGACCGCGGTGACCAGCGCCAGCGGCCGGACGAACGCGATCCCGGCTACGCAGCAGAACGGCAGCACCAGCGCCAGCAGGTAGGCGTGGCGGCTGCGCGCGTCCCCGAGCCGGACCGCGAGCGTCCGCTTGCCTGCCGCCGTGTCGTTGCGGATGTCACGCAGGTTGTTGACGATCAGCAGCGCGCACGCCAGCAGCCCGGCCGGCGCCGCGGCGGCCAGTCCCAGCCAGCTGAACGAGCTCATCTGCACGTATGCGGTGCCGGCCACCGCGACCACGCCGAAGAAGACGAAGACGAAGACCTCACCGAGCCCGTGATAGCCGTAGGGCCGCGGGCCGCCGGTGTAGCCCCAGGCCGCGGCGATGCAAGCGGCACCGACGGCGACCAGCCACCAGGAGGTGACCGCGGCCAGCGCCAGCCCGGCAAGCCCGGCCACGAAGAAGCTGCACAGCGCCGCGGCCAGCACCTGCCGCGGCGGAGCCAGGCCCGCTGCGACCAGCCGCACCGGGCCGACGCGCCGCTCATCGGAGCCGCGCACGCCGTCGCTGTAGTCGTTGGCGTAGTTGACCCCGACCTGTAGGGCGAGCGCGACGACGAGCGCGAGCACCGCCCGCCACCAGACGAACCTGCCGTAACCGGCCGCGACCCCCGACCCGATCAGCACCGGCACGATGGCCGCGGGCAGCGTCCGCGGCCGCGTCCCGGCCAGCCATTCCCGCGCATCAGCCACCCCCAGATACTAGGACCCGTGCTGCGCACGGAGGGCAGGCGGCCCAGGGCTCCGGCTGGGGGCATCGACCGCGGCTCACCCGGGCTGGCTGATCGCGGTGTGCAGCCGTACCACCGGCACGCTGACGCCCACGTCCAGCTCGCCGGTCGCGCCGTCGGCGGCCCAGCCTGCCGATTCCAGGAACCGGCGCAGCGCCTGGGCCGCCTGGAGGACCCAGATCGACAGGGAACCGAAGCCGTCTTCGGCGGCGGTGTCCGCGACCGCGTGCAGCAGCCTGCTGCCGTGCCCTTGCCGGGTCCGGTCCGGTGCCACCACCAGCTCGTAGATCTCGCCGTCGGTGCCCGGCCACCGGTCGGCGTCGGTCGCGGGGCCGGCCGACGCGAAACCGGCCACCTGGCCGTCATCGACCGCGACGAACACCCGGTGCCTGCTCGTCGGCGGGCTGGTGATCGCCGCGCGCCACCGGTCGCGCCACACGCTCTCGGCCTCGCCGCCGGTCAGCTGGCCCAGCAGGCGGTCCGGCACGATCCCCGCGTAGGCGTGATGCCAGCACGCCACCTGCACGCGTGCCACGTCACCGGCATCGGCCGCGCGGGCCCGGCGCACGAACCGGGCCGCCCACGGAGCCTGCGCACCCGTTCCCGGAGCCGTCACGTTCCCG
>JAFAPY010000417.1 GCA_019246795.1 Streptosporangiaceae bacterium
CCCCGCCGCCCCTCACGCACCCGCCCCGGTGTGGCGGCGACGGCGACGTCAGGCCACAGGCGCAGCGCATGGGCCTTCACCAGCGTGCGCTCGCCACCAGCTCGCGAGCTAAGGCCGAGCCGTTTCAGTACCTCGTCCCACGTGCGAGACTCCGTGACCGCCTGCCGCAGCACGGCATCGGACCACGAGCGGTTTCCCTTGAAATGAGAGGTATCGAGCCCGAGCCGAGCAGCGCGACGACGAATTGTCTGAGTGACCCCGCCGTTGTTGGGATTAAGGCCCAAACCGCGCATAACCCCCCGCCACGACCTGGCCGCTGCGATGGCCGCAGAAAGTCGCTCGTCTGACCAGGCCACCTTATGTGGTGCTTGCTCCGTCATGTCAGTACGGTAATGTTGGGCACTGACATTTTGACGAATCGCGCGATTTGTCGGGACGGCGGGATTTGAACCCGCGTTCTCCAGTCCCCCAGACTGGCGCTTTAGCCTGGCTAAGCCACGTCCCGTCGCGTGCCGCGGCACGCACATCCACCATAGCGCAAACGCGCCACGCCCAGGAAACGGCATCGGGGTCCGGGCGGCCGGGCGGGTGGTGTTGACTGGTGGCATGCCTGTTGTGGGAGAGTACGAGCCGAGCCCGGCGGCCTGGGTGCGCGAGCAGGTGGAGCTGTACGAGGGCTCCGGCGGGACCAAGGGCACCACGTTTCGCGACACCGGGCTGCCGGTGGTGATCATGACCAACCGCGGCGCCAGGAGCGGCAAGGTGCACAAGACGCCGGTGATGCGGGTGGAGCACGAGGGGCGGTACGCGGTGGTGGCGTCGAAGGGCGGCGCGCCGGAGCATCCGCTGTGGTACCACAACATCCGCGCGAATCCCCTGGTGGAGCTGCAGGACGGCCCGGGCAAGCAGGACATGATCGCCCGGGAGCTCAGCGGGGCCGAGCGGGCCGAGTGGTGGCGGCGGGCGGTCGCCGCGTACCCGCCGTATGCGGAGTACCAGGAGAAGACCAGCCGCCAGATCCCGGTGTTCGTGCTGGAGCCGGTGCAGGGCACCTGAGACTGTGCGGTGACGACACGGTCGGAACTCAGGGACAGGGCGCAGGCCCGCAACGTGGCCGTCTGCTACCAGGACTGGCGGGGCCGCCGCGTCGAGGTGGCCGACGAGACGCTGGCCGCGGTGCTCGACGCGCTGGGCGACGGGCCTGCCAACGCCGCCGCCCGGGTGCCGCATGATGTGCGCGATGGGGTCGCGCCGTTTCCTTCGCGCCGGTCATGGGGCTTCACGGTGCAGCTGTACTCGCTGCGCTCCCGGGCGTCGTGGGGGCACGGTGACCTGCGGGACCTCGCGGACCTCGCCGCGTGGAGCGGCCGCGCGCTCGGCGCGGACTTCGTCGTCGTCAACCCGCTGCACGCCGCGGAGCCGCTGCCCCCGGTCAGCCCGTCCCCGTACCTGCCGATGAGCCGGCGGCACATCAGCCCGCTGTACCTGCGCATCGAGGACATACCGGAGTACGCGGGGCTGGACCCGGGTGACCGGGCCCGGGTCGACGCGCTCGCCGGGCCGCTGCGCGCCGCCAGCGCCACGGCGGCGCTCATCGACAGGGACGCGGTCTGGGACGTCAAACGGGCGGCGCTGCAGATCATCCGCGCCGTGGGGCTCGGTCCGCGCCGCAGCGCTGAGTTGGCGGCGTTCCGCGCCCGTGACGGCGGCGCCGCCGACGACTGGGGGCTGTGGTGCGCGATCGCCGAGCGGCACGGCCCGGACTGGCGGTCGTGGCCGGGGGCGCTTGCCGACCCTGGCTCGGCGGAGGTGAAGCGGCTGCGCGGGGAACTGGCGGACCGGGTCGACTTCCACGCCTGGCTGCAGTGGCTGGCGGCCGAGCAGGCAGCCGCGGCGCAGCACGCCGCCAGGCAGGCGGGCATGCGCATCGGCGTCATCGCCGATCTCGCCGTGGGCGCGCATCCCGGCGGCGCCGATGCCTGGGCGGGGCAGGACGTGGTGGTCGCAGGGATCAGCGTCGGCGCGCCGCCGGACGAGTTCAACCAGCGGGGCCAGGACTGGGCGCTGCCCCCGTGGCATCCCGAGCGCCTGGCCGAGCTGGCGGGCGGCCCGCTGGCCGAGCTGGTCGCGGCGGCGACGCGCGATGCGGGCGGCATGCGCGTGGACCATGTCATGGGGCTTGCCAGGCTGTGGTGGATACCGGCCGGGATGACGCCGCAGCAGGGCACGTACGTGCGATACGACCACGAGCTGCTCGGCGGGGTGCTGGCCGGACAGGTGTCGCGCGCGGGCGCACTGGCGATCGGCGAGGATCTCGGCACGGTGGAATCGTGGCTGCGCGGCTTCCTCGCCTCCCGCCGCATCCTCGGCACGTCCATGCTGTGGTTCGAGCGGCGGGCGGACGGCACGCCGCGCCGGCCGCGCGGGTGGCGCCGCGGCTGCCTGGCCACGGTAGGCACCCATGACATGCCGCCCGCCGCCGCGTTCCTCACCGGCGACCAGGTCGCGCTCCGCGCCGGACTCGGCCTGCTCACCCGCCCCGAGCGCGAAGAGCGGGCCGCCGCGGAGGCAGAGGCGGCCACGTGGCTGGCGATGCTGGCCTGCGAGGGACTGCTTGCCGGTAGCGCCGCGCCGTCGCCGGAGCAGTTCACCACGGCGTTGTATGCCTACCTGACGCGGACGCAGGCCATGCTGATCGGCGTCTCGCTGGCCGAGGCCGCGGGCGAGCGCCGCCCGCAGAACATGCCCGGCACGACGGATGAGTACCCGAACTGGCAGATCCCGCTCACCGACCGCAACGGCGACCCGGTGCTGCTGGAGGACCTGCCCGGGCACCGGGGCGCCCTGGCCGTCGCAGACACCGTGTCCGCCGGCTTGCGCCGGCGGACACGGCGAGGTCGTCAGGACCTGCGGTTACGAACTGCAGCGGCCGGCGAACTGCGGGTTTGGCATCGGCGCGCTGATGTTCGTGCCGCCGAACCAGGACAGGTCGGGCGCGCCGTACTGGGCGTCCTTGCCGAACGTCTGGATGGTGGTGGGCAGGACGTTGCCGAAGTTCCACACGCACCTGGTGCTGGAGGTGCCGAGCGCGGAGGACGTCGGGCTCATGGACCAGAACGGGTAGAACTTCGCGCTGATCGGCGGGACCACGCAGCCCGCGCCGGTGGCCGTGTTGCACAGGAACGCCGAGCCGGCGGAGTCGGTCTCGAACTGGATCTGCGGGTACGTTTGCCCGTTGGCCTGGAACGGCCCGACGTACTGGAACGACGTCGGATGGTTCCCGGTGCCGTCCGGCCAGGCGTTCGGCACATAGTCGACGCCGTCGTAGTCCAGGTCACCGTTCTGGTAGCGGTTGGCCTGGCACCAGTTGGCTATCGAGCTTTCCGTGCTGGCCACGCCGTTGATGGTCACCGGCCTGGTGCCCTTGGGCAAGCAGGTAGCGTCGGCGTACTCGCAGAGCGTGGTACTGAGCGAGTTGTTGGTGGGGCAGGCCTGTGGCCCGTTCGGCCCCTGCGTCTGTGAGTTCTGGCAGATCTTGGTCGTC
>JAFAPY010000163.1 GCA_019246795.1 Streptosporangiaceae bacterium
AGCCCGCACACCGGCACTTCGCCGTTACGTAACCACCCAGAGTGCCGTGCGCATAGACGCGGCCGCCAGCAGGCTCGCAGTCGCCCAGCGCCCGCAGCTGCTCCTCCGTCAGCCGCGGCTTGGTGCGTCGTGGCGGCACGACCAGATCCGCCGGGAAAATTACCTCCGTCTGGCCGATGCCGTGCTCGGCCACGTGTCCGCGCACGAGCTCGACCACGGCCCGGTCGAGCTTGAGCCTGCGGGTCTGGCCGTTCTTGGTGTAGTCGCGCACCAGGAACGTCTTGCCCTGGGATGATGCCGGCGGGACACCTTGACCACCGACCTGGCCACTTCCAGGATCCTCGCCTCGAAATCGAAGTCGGTGGGCTGCAGTCCGACCGCCTCGCAGAACCGGATCCCGCTGGAGACCAGCAGTGTCGAGAAGATCTGAGCGGGCTTGTTGGGAAGGCAGGCCCGCACCGTCAGGTACTGCTCGGGCGTGGCCACCTTGATCGCCCGCCGACCGGGCACCTTGGGGATCTTGACGTCATGGAACGGGTTGTAATCCACGTAGCCGTCCGCCACGGCCATTCCGAACATCGCGCACAGGACCACCTTGGCCTGCCGAATCGTGTTCGCCGAGCGTCCTTCCTCCAGCAGCGCCGTGACGTAGTTGCGCGCTACCGTCCGGTCAGTCTCGGCCAGTCGGCAGTCGCCGAGGAACGGAACCACGTGCAGCCGCAGCGTGTCCGCATAGGTGTCCTTGGTGTTTCCCTCGACCCGGTGGTGCCGAAGGAACAGCGGGGCGTACTCCTTGATCCTCCGCGTCGCGCGGATACGCGGATCCAACCCGCCTGCCGCACCCCTAATGACCTCAGCGGCGCGCCGCTCCGCCTCCTTAGCGACCTCCAGCGCGCGCTCCTCCGTGCTGAAGGTGCCAGCAGACCGGTAGCGGCCGTCCGCAGCCTTGTAGATGCCGCGGTAGCGAACACCCTTCTGGCGCTCTCTGCGCTCCGCATACGCCATAGTCAGCCCCAGGCTTGGGTAGAAATTTGGGTAGAACGACGGGGCTCCACTCGACCGTTCGACCCAGCATAACTCGGGCTAGTGACATTCTCTGAGCAGGAAAAACACCGTAATAGACGCCACTACAGATCAGTAGACGACATCAAACGGCAATCAGGCGAACAATGGATCGAAAACAAGAAGTGACTGGAACGAAGCGGAGCGGGCGACGGGAATCGAACCCGCATGACCAGCTTGGAAGGCTGGGGCTCTGCCATTGAGCTACGCCCGCATCAGCCGCCTACACGGGAGCGGCTGTCACCGGTAGCGTACCGTTTCACGCTCGCTGGTAGGCCCGGCTTGCCGCCGCACCGGCATCGCCGGCTGAGCCGCCGGGGCAGCGGCCGGCGCCGCCCGGGGCCCTGCCAGCGCCACCCGGGGTGGCATAGTGAGCCTTACCAGGCAGCTGGGGAGCACGCAGGCAAGGAGGCCGCACCACATGGCCGCGACCGCGCAGATCGGCGTCACCGGGCTCGGCGTGATGGGCCGCAACCTGGCGCGCAACTTCGCTCGCCACGGCTACACCGTCGCCCTGCACAACCGAACCTCGTCCCGCATCACCGACACGATCACCCAGTTCGGCACCGAGGGCACGTTCGTCGCAGCGCCGGACCCCGCCGAGTTCGTCGCAAGGCTTGAGCGGCCGCGGCGCGTGCTGATCATGGTCAACGCCGGGCAAGCCACCGACGCGGTCATCGACGAGTTCGCCCCGCTGCTGCAGCCCGGCGACATGCTCATCGACGGCGGCAACGCGCACTTCACCGACACCCGCCGCCGCGAGGCGAAACTCCGCGACGCAGACCTGCACTTCGTCGGCATGGGGGTCTCCGGCGGTGAGGAAGGCGCGCTGAACGGCCCGTCGATCATGCCGGGCGGCTCGCAGGAGTCCTATGCCGCGCTCGGCCCGATGCTGGAGACGATCAGCGCGCACGTCGACGGCACCCCGTGCTGCACCCACGTCGGCCCGGACGGGGCAGGCCATTTCGTCAAGATGGTGCACAACGGCATCGAGTACAACGACATGCAGCTCATCGCCGAGGCCTATGACCTGCTCAGGCACGCCGCCGGCCTGGCGCCTGCGCAGCTTGCCGAGGTATTCCGCGCCTGGAACACCGGCAGGCTCGACTCCTACCTCATCGGCATCACCGCGGAGGTCCTCGCGCACACCGACGCCGCGACCGGAAAGCCGTTCGTCGACATCGTGGCCGACCAGGCCGAGCAGAAGGGCACCGGCCGCTGGACGGTACAGGACGCGCTTGACCTGGGCGTGCCGGTCAACGGCATCGCCGAGGCGGTGTTCGCCCGGTCGCTGTCCGGTCACGCCGACCTGCGCCAGGCGGCGCGCCGGCTGGCCGGGCCCAAGCGGGCCTCCACCGAGCCCGCCGAGTTCGCCGACCAGGTGGAGCAGGCCCTGTACGCCTCCAAGGTGGTCTCCTACGCGCAGGGCTGGAACATGATCGACGGCGGCAGCCGCGAGTACGGCTGGGACATCGACCTGGGCCGCATGGCGGTCATCTGGCGCGGCGGCTGCATCATCCGCGCCAAGTTCCTCGACCGCATCCGCGCCGCCTATGCCGGCAACCAAGACCTGCCGACCCTGCTGGCCGACGCCGATTTCGCCGCGGAGCTCGAGCAGGCCCAGGACGCCTGGCGCGCGGTGGTGGCGACCGCTGTCCGGCTGGGCATCCCCGTCCCCGGTTTCTCCGCCGCCCTGGCCTACTACGATGCGCTGCGCGCCGAGCGCCTGCCCGCCGCGCTCATCCAGGGCCTGCGCGACTTCTTCGGCGCGCATACCTACCGCCGCACCGACCGGCCCGGTACCTTCCACACGCTGTGGGCAGCCGGGCGTACCGAACAAACCCGTTAGTCCGAACGCGCTGATGGTGCCTCCTACCCGCCCCGGTCCGCGGCCTTCCAGCCAAAGTCCTTGACATCTCAAGAGCCAGCCCTTAACTGGTGTCACGGACCCGATAAGACCCGAACCAGGATGGCGATGCGGTATGACTACCCGGACACTGATTCGCGGCGGCCAGATAGTGTCGATGGACCCGGGCGTGGGCGACCTGCCCCGCGGCGACATCCTGGTCACCGACGACACGATCGAAGCCGTCACGCCGAACATCGACGTCGCCGACGCCGAGGTCATCGACGCCACCGGGCGCATCGTGATCCCCGGCTTCATCGACTCGCACCGGCACACCTGGGAGGCGGCGATCCGCGGCAGCGCGCCGAACGCCACCCTGGACGACTACTTCGTCGAGATCCTCGACACCTTCGCGCCGAAGTACCGGCCCGAGGACGTCTACGCATCCAACCTGGCGGGATCGCTGGAATGCCTTAACGCCGGGATCACCACGCTGGTCGACTGGTCGCACATCAACAACACCCCGGAGCACCCGGACGCCGCGATCCGGGCGCTGCAGGAGACAGGCATCCGGGCGCAGTACGCCTACGGCAGCGCGAACACCTCGCTGGCGGACTACTGGAACGAGTCGAAGATCGCGATCCCGGCCGATGACGTGCGCCGGATCAGGGACTCCTACTTCAGCTCCACCGACGGCCTGCTCACGATGGCGCTGGCTACCCGCGGGCCGGGCTTCACCCTGCCCGACGTGGTCCGGGCGGAATGGCAGATCGCCGCCGACCTGGACATCCCCATCACGGTCCACGTGGCGATGGGACGCCTGGCCGGGCGGTTCGGCATGGTCAAGACGCTCAGCGACATGGGCCTGCTCCGCCCCGGCACCACCTACATCCACTCCTGCTACCTGCACGACGACGAGTGGCGGATGGTCGCGCACAGCGGCGGCTACATCTCAGTCGCCGCGCAGGTGGAAACCCAGATGGGTCACGGCTGGCCGCCGGCGGTGCGGGCGTACGCCGAAGGCCTGGCACCGAGCCTGTCCATCGACGTGGTGACCACGGTCCCCGGCGACATGTTCACCCAGATGCGCGCCGCCTTCGGCGCCGACCGCGCCAGGATCAACGCGGACTGCTGGCAGGCGGACACCCCGGTGCCCGAGTACATGCCCACCGCGCGGCAGATGCTGGAGATGGCCACGATCAACGGCGCCCGCGTCGCCGGCTTCGACGGCCGCACCGGCTCGCTGACACCCGGCAAGCAGGCCGACATCGTGCTGATCGACGCGACCGCGATCAATGTCGCGCCGGTGCTGGACCCGGTCGCCGCGGTGGTGTGCTCGGCCGACGTGTCCAACGTGGACACGGTCATGGTCGGCGGGGTCATCCGCAAGCGCGACGGACACCTGCTCGCCGACGTCGGCCGGGCCAGGAACCTCGCCGAGTCGTCTCGTGACTACCTTGTCGCCGCGACCGGATTCGCGAAGAAGTGACGGCATCCAGGCACATCGTCTGCCGCGCCCGCGACGCTGACTTCGCCGGGCCGCCGGAGTGGGCGGCCAAGGCCGAAGGCTTGCGCAGGTGGGCGGCCATCTCGGAGGACACCGGGGCGGCGCACACCGGGTTCGGCGTCTGCGAGCTGGGACCGGGCGGGGAGATGCCCGGGCACGTGCACTCGTTCGAGCAGTCCTTTTACCTGCTCGCGGGCGAGGCGGTGCTCCGCACGCCGGAAGGCGCGTTCCGGCTCGGCGAGGGCGACTACGGCCTGGTCCCTGTCGGCGTGCCGCATGCCTGGCGCAACGAAGGCGCCGTGGCCACGCGCTGGGCGGACATGCAGGCGCCGCAGCCGCGTGGCCGCTACCACGGCGACACGCTGCAAGTGGACGTGGCCGGGCACCCGTCGGCCGTTCTGCTAGATCTGAAGGATCCGCGGACGCGGTCGTTCGGCCATATCACGGCGGCGAGCATGAGCGGGCCCTCGCCGGACGAGGTCAGCATGCGCACCGCGCGGCTGGTCTACAGCGGGATCGCGGTGAAGATGATGGTGGACACCGACCTGGGGGCGCAGCTGCAGACGATGTTCATGGTCGCCTACGCCGCCGACGGGGTCGCGGGGGCGCACGATCACCCCTTCGAGGAGACGTACCTGATCCTGGAGGGCGCCACGGATGCGACCTTCGACGGGCAGGCCTACCGGCTGGAGCCCGGCGACATCGCCTGGGCGGGCGCGGGCTGCGTGCACTCGTTCCGCAACGCGGGCAGCGAGCCGGTGCGCTGGCTGGAAACCCAGGCGCCGCAGCCGCCCGCGCGCCATTCCTACCGCTTCGCCAATGACTGGGACTACCTGCAGGGGATCGTAGGCTCATGACCAGCGTCGTGGTCGTCGGCGGCACTCAGGGCATCGGCCGGGAGACGGCGCGATACTACGCCGAGGCCGGCAACCGGGTGACGCTCACCGGCCGGGACGGCGCCCGGGCCGCGACGGTGGCTAAGGAGATCGGCGGCAACACGACTGGGATCGCTCTGGACCTGGCCGAGCCGCACGGCATCGCCGCCGCGCTGGCCGACATCGGCACCGTGGACGGCTTGGTGCTCGCGGCGATAGACCGGGAAGGCAACACTGTGGCCGACTACGACGTCGACCGAGCGCTGCAACTGGTCACGCTCAAGCTGGTGGGCTACACCGAGGTGGTGCACGCGCTGCGAGCGCGGCTGGCGCCCGATGCCGCGATCGTGTTGTTCGGCGGGACCGCCTACTACCGGCCCTATCCCGGGTCCACCACTGTGTCGACGGTGAACGGAGGCGTCACCGGGCTGGTGAACACGCTCGCCCTGGAACTGGCGCCCGTCAGGGTGAACGCGATCCACCCCAGCTTCATCGAGGACACCCCGTACTGGAGCGACCGGGACCTCAGTCACGTGCTGGCGAGGACGCCGTGCGGCCGGCTTCCCCAGATGGCCGACATCGTGGACGCGGTCGCGTTCCTGCTCCGCAACCCGGCGGTCAACGGCATCAACCTCACCGTCGACGGCGGCTGGCTGCTCGGCTGAGGCGCGATCATCAAAGATGGGATGCCGCCGACGTGCGCCGGTACCGCCGGCCGGTGTAATGAGGCTTTCATCTGCCTGACGGCATCGCGGTAAAGGAGAGCCGGCTGCGCTGGTCGGGCTGGCGGGATTTGAACCCGCGGCCTCGTGCACCCAAAGCACGCGCGCTAGCCAAGCTGCGCCACAGCCCGTTACACAGTGATGCTATCGGACCTGTAGAGGGATGCTCCCGGACCTGTAGGGGCTGCCCCGACCCGCGAGTCAGACGTCGTCGCCGCGGCGCAGGCGCTTGATCTGCGAGCGCTGCCGTTTGGCCGCCAGCCTGCGCTCCT
>JAFAPY010000212.1 GCA_019246795.1 Streptosporangiaceae bacterium
AGCTCGGTGGTGCACACCGGGGTGAAGTCCTTGGGATGCGAGAACAGGACCGCCCAGGAGTCCCCGATCCACTCGTGGAAGTCGATCGGGCCTTCGGTCGTCTGGGCATGGAAGTCCGGGGCGGTATCCCCCAGAGCCAGTGTCATGGCTTCCTCCTTGGTAGTCATCTACGGTCTTGGTAGTCATCTGCGGTCACATGCGGTCCCCGGCCGGGATAGCGAAGCCGGGGATGGTGGCCCTCGCTTCGGCACCTCAACCGGGACGCCGAGCAGTGAGCCATATTCGGTCCAGCAGCCGTCGTAGTGTTTGGGCTGGCCGAGTGCCTTGGTCAGCGCCTGGCCGGCTCAAGACTCCGGGTGCCCACTCCGGTCACCGTCCGGGCGTTGCGGATGATCCGGTCGGTGGTGCGGGCCGGAAAGCCGCCTGGCCGGTCATCTCGGCGGATGCCCAGCGACACCACCGCGAAGGCCCCGATCACCGCACCGGCCGCCACCAGCGCGATGGCGGTGAAGACGTAGGTCTCGATCACGTCGCCGGCTCCTGTCCACCGTGATGTCACACGCCGGCCACGACGTGCAGCCGCGGCTCGGTGCGCAGCCAGCGTCCCGGCCCGCGCCCGGCTCCCGGCACGCGCCGGGACGTTCCCGCGAGGACGTGCAGCTGGCGTCCCAGGCGCTGCCGGCCGGCCCGTGCCGGCGTTTCTCGCTGCCTTTCGCAGGCGAGCTGGCCGCTGGTATAGGGGCGGGTGAACATGGCTGCCTCCCTTGGCTTGGATCTGGCCCGGACGTTGCGGGCCGCTGACCGACACGCTGCCTGGGCACTGGGGTAAGCACCACACGTAGCCGCCCACAGGAGACCCACAGGATTGCTGGCGCGGCCGCGGTCTGCGGGTCTGCATGCTGGCCCACGTAGGGTGCCGCCGGCCGGCATCTGGGTTGCGGCCGGTTTCCCGGGCCGTCTGCGGGTGGTCACCTGGCGGAGGTGCGGGAGCTACGTCAGCTTGGATACTGGGCCGGCTGGCGGCAGACTTGTAAACTTTGTGGCGGGCTGGGCTGGTCACCCGGCCGCGCCGGGCGGGGCTGATCTGGGACGGTGAGGCCCGTGGCGGAGCAGGCGGCGCCGCGTTTCGGGGGGCTGCTGCGGCAGCTGCGCACCGATGCCGGGCTGACGCAGGAGGAGCTGGCCGAGGCGGCGGGGCTGAGCCCGCGGTCGGTCAGTGACCTGGAGCGGGGCATCAACCTGACCGCCCGCAAGGACACCGCCCGGCTGCTGGCCGACGCGCTGGGCCTGGCCGGCCCGGCCCGGGCGGAGTTCGAGGCGGTCGCGCGGGGCCGCGCCGTCGCTGGCGGGGCCGGTACGGGCGGGGTCGCGGCGGCAACGCGGACGTTGCCCCGCGATGTCGCCTCGTTCACCGGGCGGCAGCACGAGCTGGCCGAGCTGGTCCAGGCCGCAGCCGGCGCGGCGGGCGGGGGCGCGGGCGAGGTGGTGAGCATTTATGCGATCGGGGGAATGGCCGGGGTTGGCAAGACCGCGTTCGCGGTCCATGCCGCGCACAAGTTGGCGGGCCGGTTCCCGGCGGGGCAGATCTTCTTGCCGCTGCACGGGCACACGCCCGGGCAGCGGCCGGTCGACCCTAACGAGGCGCTGGCCAGCCTACTGCTCACCCTCGGGGTCCCGGCCGGGCAGATCCCGCCCGGTCTTGAGGCGCGGATGGCGCTGTGGCGGGACCGGCTGGCCGAACAGCAGCTGCTGCTGGTGCTGGACGACGCTGCCACCAGCGACCAGGTCCGGCCGCTATTGCCCGGCGCTGGCGGGAGCCTGGTGCTGGTCACCAGCCGTCGGCACCTGTCCGCGCTGGAGGACGCGACCGCGGTCAGCCTGGACACCTTGCCGCCCGGGGAGGCGGCCGGGCTGCTGGTGCGGCTGGCAGGACGGGCCGGGCTGAGCCCGGCAGATCCGGCGGTCGGGGAGATCATCCGGGTGTGCGGGTTCTTGCCGCTGGCGATCGGGATGGTTGCCCGCCAGCTGCACCATCATCCGGCGTGGTCGGTGGCCGGGCGTGCCGCCGAGCTGGCCTCAGCGGTGGACCGGCTGGAGCTGATGGCCACCGAGAACCTGTCCGTGGCAGCGGCGTTCAACCTGTCATATACCGATCTCACCCCCAACCAGCAGCGGCTGTTCCGCCGGCTGGGGCTGCACCCGGGCGCCGACATCAACGGCCACGCCGCCGCCGCACTCGACGGCACCGACCTGGTGGCCGCCCGCCGCGGCCTGGAGGCGCTATATGACCAGTACCTGCTGACCGAGCCGGCCCAGGGCCGGTACCGGCTGCACGACCTGATCCGCGAGCACGCCCGCGCCCTGGCCGACCGCGTCGATCCGGACGATGAGCGGGACCAGGCCACCGCCCGCCTGCTGGATCACTACCAGCACACTGCCGCCCGCGCCGACACCCTCATCGCCCTCCAGGGCCGCCCCGCTCGCGCCCCCGCGCACGGCACGATACCGGCCGCGGTTCCCGCCCTGGCCGGCCGCGAGCAGGCGCTGGCCTGGGCCAGGGCCGAGCGCGCCAGCCTGATCGCCTGCCTGGACCACGCCACCGGCACCGGCCAGCACGCCCGGATTACCGCGCTGACCGCCGGGCTGGCAGGGCTGCTGCGGCACGACGGCCCCTGGGCTGAGGCCATCACCCGGCATACCGTCGCGGTCCAGGCCGCGCGGCATCTCGGTGACCGGCTCGGCGAGGCCAATGCCCTCAGCGACCTCGGGGACGTACGGGCGCTGGCGGGTGATTACCCGGCTGCGGCCCACGCCCTGGAGCAGGGCCTGGACCTCTACCGGGACCTCGGCGACCAGCTCGGCCAGGCCAACGTCCTCAAAGACCTCGGAGACGTCCGATACCTGACCGGTGATTTCCCGGCCGCGGCCCAGGCCCAGGAGCAGGCCCTGAGCATGTACCGGGACCTCGGCGACCGGCAAGGCGAGGCCAGCGCCCTCAACGCCCTCGGCGAGGTTTGGCGGATGACGGGTGATTTCCCCGCCGCGGCCCAGGCCCAGGAGCAGGCCCTGAGCATCTCCCGGGACCTTGGCGACCGGCTCGGCCAGGCCAGCGCCCTCGACTGCCTTGGGGCCGTCCGGCGGATGACGGGCGATTACCCGGCTGCGGCCCAGGCCCTGGAGCGGGCCCTGAGCATGTACCGGGACCTCGGCGACCGGCAAGGCGAGGGCAGCGCTCTCTGCTACCTCGGGGAGGTGCGGCTGGCGACGGGTGATTTCCCGGCCGCGGCCCAGGCCCTGGAGCAGGCCCTGAGCATCTCCCGCGACCTCGGCGACCGAGGTGGCGAGGCCACGGCGCTCAACGAGACAGCGACGCTGCACCGGGTCACCGGTGACCTCGCGCAGGCTGAGGGGTGCCACCGGCAGGCCCTGGACCTGGCCCGCGCCATCGCCAGCCCCTGGGACGAGGCGCACGCCCTGGCCGGCCTTGGCCGCTGCGCCCTGGCCGACGGCCACGCCACGCAGGCCGGGCTCCTCCTGCGGCAGGCACTGGCGATCTTCCAGCGGATCGGCGCAGCCGAGACCGCCGGCGTTTCCGCCGAACTCGACGCTGTCACCGAGGCGCGGCCGGCCGCGCACGGATCATGACTTCCGGCACAGGCGCAGCCGATCAAGGCAGCTCTCCGCGGGGATCTCGCAGCGGCTCAATCTAAGGCGGTGCATGGCGGCCGCAACGCCTGTAACCACCTGCTGTGCCTGGCCCAGACCAGCGGCATCCCGCGCCGCCGGGTGGCGGACGTGCTGGACATCGTCGGCCTGACCGATGTGGCCCGCAAGCGCGCCAAGGGCCTCTCGCTGGGCATGAGCCAGCGGCTCGGCATCGCCGCCACCCTGCTCGGCGACCCGCAGATCTTGATGTTCGACGAGCCGGTGAACGGGCTGGATCCCGAGGGCTTCTTGTGGATCCGCAATCTGATGACGGGATTGGCTGGGGAGGGCCGGACGGTGTTCGTGTCCAGCCACCTGATGTCGGAGATGGAGAACACCGGGCTCGGCGAGATCAGCCGTCGGCAGGGCCAGCATGACCAGGCTCTCGGCTACGCTCAGCAGGCGCTGGCCCTATACCGGGAGATCGGCGACCCGTACGGGAAGCCGCAGCGCTCAACGGGGCGGGGGAAACCCTGCTGTCCGTCGGCCAGCCCGAGCAGGCCCGGACCTCCCACACCGCCGCGCTCACCCTCCCCGCCGGACTGGCGACCGCCATCAGCGGGCACGCGCCCATCGGGGCCTGGCCGAAGCCTGGCATGTCGTCGGCCAGCCCGGCACGGCACACCAGCACCGGCAGCGCGCGCTGAAGATCTACTCCGAACTCGGTGTCCCCGAAGCCGCCCAGACACTCATCGGCTCGCCGCGGTGACGCATACCCGATCCCGAGAAGGTGACCGCTCCTCCTCACCGGAATCGGCCACCGTCAGCACCCGTTGCTGCGACAGCCGCGGTGCGTACCCAGGCCCAGGCAGTGTTCCGGGCGCTCGGGGACAGCGCGCAGCGGCGGCTGACCGACGCCGGCGCGTCCGGCGCCCAGCGCATCGGTCGAAGATGGCCCGCGCGGCCGAAACTGGCCGCCGTCGTCGGCACGGACCAGGTAGATGCGGTCCTCGGGCTGGCCGTGATTGCCTGCTGCGCCGCTGGGCACCACAGCCGCCCAGCAGCACGGGCACCGGCCACGCCGCCGCGGTGTCAGCGGCCACCGCAAATCCTGTGGGTCTCCTGTGGGCCGCCACGTGTGGTGATCAACCCGGCCGGGACCCACGGTGGAACCAGCCGGCCGGGGCTTCCGGCCGGACCCAGACTCGTTCAGGAGCCGAAGGAGACCGCCATGAACCCCATCCGCCACATCCGCCGCATCGCCGCCGTCCTGGCCGCGCTGGCGGGCGTCCTGGTGGCGCTCGCCGCCGCCCCCGCCGCGCTCGCCCAGGTGGTCCCGCCTGGTCCGCAGTCACGATACGACCTGTGGACGCCGGCCAGTCCGCACCACGCGCTGGTCCCGGCCTCCAGCCACGCCGCCGCAGCGATCGGCACGCCCGGCTGGCAGATCGCCCTGATCGCCATCGGCGCCGCGCTACTGGCAGCCACGGTGGCCGTGCTCGCCGGCCGGGCCCGGGCTGCCCGCCGGCCAGCGGCCGCATGAGCCATGCACCCCGATCACGCGGTGCCGCCGCCCGCCGTCCCGGGCGGTCGGCACCGCTGCCGGGCCAGGCCTGCCCGAAGGCCACTACGATCAGTAGTCGGCGCTGCCGGACGCCCAACCGGGCGCTGGGGCGCCATGAGCGCGGGCGCGGACCTGGACCGGACAGGTGGCCGGCCCGATCAGCCGCCCCGGGCAGCCCGATACCGGGCCTCACGCTGGTTGGCCGTTGCCCGGGCAGACCGGCGCCTCGGCCCCGTGCGAGCCGCATATTCATACATCGCCGCGCTTGGGATGAACGCGCGCTAGTAACTCTTTATGCGCGTCGGTGCTGGATGTGAAGACGTCCTCCTGATGCGGTTGTCGGGTTCGGATCCCAGCGCATC
>JAFAPY010000019.1 GCA_019246795.1 Streptosporangiaceae bacterium
CATCTCCTACGCCCTCGCCTACCTCCAGCGCGAGCCCGACCCAGTCGGCCTCACCGACCCCCACCTCCAGCCCCAGCCCCACCCAGTCGGCCTCACCGTCAGCCACCTCCAGCCCCAGCCCCACCCAGTCGGCCTCACCGACCCCCACCTCCAGCCCCAGCCCGACCCAGTCGGCCTCACCGACGCCGACCTCCAGCCCCACCCAGTCGGCGTCGCCCTCGCCCACGACGAGCCAGGGCCGTCCGGCATCGCGTACGCCGTCTGCCAGCAGCTCATCCGCACCCTCGGCTCCCGGGCCGGCCCGGGACGGCGGCGCTCGCACGATCATCGGCGCGGGGAACGCCTCCGGGCTGTTCCCGGTCATCATCCCCCCGCTGCTACCGGTTGCGGCGGCCCAGAGCACCATCATCATGGAGCTCATCGCCGCCCAGAACGCCACGGGCCTGTTCCCGGTCATCGCACCGATCCCCGCAGCGAACGGCGCGGCCGACGCAGGCGCCGGGAGCATTTCAGGCTTGTCCCAGGACCTGCCGCCCGCGACGCCGAGGCCTGCCCCGGACGGTGTTGCCGGCACAGGTGAGCGCCGCGTCGGCCCGGTCGCGGATACCTCGGCGCGCTCGCTGGGAACCCAGGCCCTGGGTATCTGGCTCATCCTCGCTGCGCTGGCCCTCATGCTGGTGACAACCCGACTGTCCGCCCGCAGCCGTAGAGGGAGCCGGGGACGTCGAGGGTAGCGAGGTCCGGCACCGAGCGTAATAAAGTCGTTCGTCCTTGCTTTCCTCCTGCCTCGGCCGTGTCACTTAAGATAATGCTTCGATCACAGCAAGTCCTGGGATGAGAGTACTGTGGGGTCCCTGGACCTTCCGGACCAGCCAGATGGGCCAAGGCGAGCCGAGCATGCCGGTGAGGGCGGCGCGGATCGGATCGTGCCCAAGTCCTGTGACATGCCGGACCCCGATGAACGCGGCCGGGTCTACGAGGCAATGCGGGCGCACACCTCCGCGGAAACCCCCGAGGAGGCTTCGCCGGGTCAGCGGCCTGACAACGGGGAACAGCGGTGCTACTGGGACGAAGTGCCGCGGTTCCGGCAGATGTGGGAAGACCACGAGCGACGCTGGCCTGAGCGGCAGCGCGCCGCCGACACCGACCATCCGGCAGATCTGCCGGGGACGTATTGCAGCAAGGGCGGCTTCAAGCTGGACCCGGAGCGCCACACGGAAACCGTGGAGGCGATCGGCCGGATACGGAAGGCTGAGCCCTCGATATCCGCGGACATGCAGGCGGTCGAGAAGGAGAACACCTGCGGCGGCTGGCTGGCAGGCTTCGACCGCCGGATAAAGGGCGACGATCGCCTGAAGGAGAAGGTCGCCGAAGAACTCAAGGCCGAGCAACTGAATGCGGAACCGCGCAAGACTGCGACACAGGCTCTCTGCGAGATTCCGGACGCGATTCGCTTTACCTCCTGCTTCGAGCCGGAAAACTATACTAGGGGCTACTACGACATCAGGGAGCGGCTGGAGAGCCGCGGATACGAGATGTACGAGAGCAGGAACTCGTGGGACAAGGAACAGTACAAGGGAATTAACACCCGATGGATAAACCAATATGGACAGCGGTTCGAAGTGCAGTTCCATACGCCAGAAAGTTTCCACGCCAAGGAAGATATTACCCACAGGGCCTATGAACGGATCCGTAACCCCATGATCACAGATCGAGAACGTAAGGAGTTGAGGGAGTTTCAGCGAGAAGTGTCGCAGGCGATCTCTATCCCCGATGGGGCAATGGATATTCCAGACTTCAAGAAGGAGGGTTTCTAGATGCCAGACAAGATCACCTTTTACGCGATCGTTGGTGGTGGCAGCACCATCGACCGTCCCCTTGGACTAGCTCGACGGCTGGAAACAGATTGGGGCTTCACCGATGAGGCGTTGCAGAACGATTTCAGCTGGAGCTTCACGCCAGTGATTCTCGAGTGGGAACGCGGCGACTTTGCCGACGAACTCGTGGAGATCAGTCACGAAGAGGCTGACAGAATTATCCAGAAGCTCCGCGAGCGGAATGGCACATCGGGGCAGCCTCGTTTGTAGCAAGGGTCATGCTCCTGGGAATCGGCGCAAGCACCGCACCAAGCTGCCGAAGGTGCACATTTGCAGAAGCGGCCGCGTACTCTAAGCTCTCCCTGATGTCCTCGCGCTCTAGGTCTGGGACGGCGCGGCCTGCCTGCCACCGGTCCAGAAGGGCGGCCGGTCAGGCGGGTGGTTCGCTGCGGCGGAGCGATGCTGCGGCGGTGGCGCCGATGACCGCGGCGCTGCCGGCGGAGCCGGCTACGAACCAGCGGGTCACCGGGGGCAGCTCACGCCACGAGGCCAGGCTGGCGGCTACGTCCAAGGCGTCGGAGAGGGCGCCCGCCGCCACCCAGGTCGACGGTGATTCCTCGCGCCGGAAGGCCGCCAGCGCGCCGAGGCCGAGGGCGAGGTCGCGGGCGCCGAGGGCGCGCGCGAAAACTCGCGCCGCGAGGTCGTCGGCTGCGGAGCCGACCCAGGGACGGGACGGCACGGACGGAAAGGCCAGGGCAGCCAGGCCTAGCGCCACGCGGCCGGCGGCTACGGCTGCGGCGCCGCGTCGCAGCAGGACCGGAATCGCTGTCGTCAATGGGCACTCCTTCCGGCAGGCCTCGCCCCGGTCGGCTGGCGGGGACAGTGACGATCGTGGCATAGCCTGGCCGCCGCGTTGCCAGCAGGCCGCCAGCATCCGGTGGCCACGCAGGCAACAGGGCCGGAGAACCTAAGTTCGTTCTGGAAAAAGATGGGCGGAACTGAGGCGAGCGGCCAGGGCGGCATCAGGCGCTTCCGTAGACCGGGACGTGCGCGCCGGAGACGGCGTCGGAGGAATCCTCGCACAGGAAACGAATCACCCTCGCCACCCGCGAGGGGGCGACCCAGTTGGAGTAGTCGGCGCCGGGCTGGGCAGCCCGGTTGGCGGGGGTGTCAATGACGCTGGGGATGACAGCGTTCGCGCGGATCTTGTCGCGCAGGTACTCCACGGCCAGGGCGTCCACCAGGGCGAGCACGGCGGCCTTGCTGGTCACATAGCCCGCCGCGCCCGGGAACGGGCGGAGGGCGGCCCGGCTGGACACGCACAGCACGGCTCCGCCGCCGGCGGCGATCAGGTGCGGCAGGGCCGCCTGGATTATGGTGTAGGCCGGAAGCAGATTGAGCCGGAGCTGCTGGAGGAACTCCTCCGCCGGCGTCTCGTGCACCCGGCCGCCCGCGGCGAACCCGCCAACGAGGTTCACCACCGCGCGCAGCGGCGCCGCTGGCTCAGCGGCCGCGACGGACGCGGCCGAGGCTGCCGACTCGGGATCGAACAGGTCGGCCCGCACGGTTTGCAGGTTCTCGCTGCTCGGCAGCCGCGCAACCTCGCTGTCGACAATCCACGGCACCACGACCCGCCATCCGCCCTCGAGGAACTCGGCTACCACCGCCGTCCCGAGACCACCCGATCCGCCTGCGATCAGCGCCGTCGCCTTCACCCGGGTCACCTCCGCTGTCCACCGTGATCTTAGGCGTTGCGGACATTCCGCGGGCTGGCGGTGCACGACTGGGATCTGGCCACGGCCACCGGCCAGCGGCTTCGAGTCACGCTCCGCGCCGGGTGACGAGACCAGGCACCATCGGCTCGTTCGAGACAAACGAAAGGGCCATGGGGACAGCGGGATAGGGTGGCACCGAGACCGGCCTGACACGGGAAGCTGATTGCATGAGCATTCTGGGGACCCGGGTGCTGCGCACGGAGGACCCGCGCTTCCTCACCGCCGGCGGCGTATACACCGCCGACGTCGCGCTGCCCGGCGCCTGCCACGTGCAGTTCGTCCGGTCCGCGGTCGCGCACGCGCGGATCCGCGCCGTGGACGTCAGCGCGGCGCTGCAGGCGCCCGGCGTGATCGCCGCCTTCACCGGTGCCGACCTGGGCGGCCTGCCGCTGCCCTCTCCGGTGTCCCGCCGGATCAGCGCGGAGATGGCCCAGCCGCTGCTGGCCAGGGACGTGGTCCGCTACGTGGGCGAGCCGCTGGCAGTTGTCGTCACCGACGCTGCCTATCAGGGTGAGGACGCCGCGGACCTGGTGGACGTGGATCACCAGATGCTGCCGGCGGTCATCGACCCGGAGCAGGCCGCAGCCGGCGCCTCCGGGCTGCTGTTCCCCGGCGCCGGGAGCAACATCGCCGCCACGTTCGGCGACGCCGCCGGCCTGCGGCCCGACCTGTTCGACGGCTGTGACGTGGTGGTCTCCCGAACGATCGTCAACCAGCGGGTCGCGCCCGCGCCGATGGAGGCCAGGGCCGCGGCGGCGACGTGGGATCCCGGCGGCCGGCTCACCGCGTGGATCCCGAACCAGGGGGCGCAGGACACGCGGGCGGCGCTGGCCGCGATGCTCGGTATCGATCCGGCGCAGGTCCGGGTCATCACGCCGGATGTGGGCGGGGCGTTCGGCGCCAAGTTCGGCGCCGATCCGGAGCACGCGCTGGTGTGCTGGGTGGCCCGGCGGCTGGGCCGTCCCGCCCGCTGGGCGGAGACCCGCGCCGAGAACCTGGTCGCGATGACGCACGGCCGGGCGCAGCGGCAGACCGTCACGATCGGCGGCAGCCGCGACGGGACCGTGGCGGCCTACCGGCTGGAGATCTTGCAGGATGCCGGGGCTTACCCCAGGTTCGGCGCGGTCTTGCCGGCGGCGACCATCCTGATGGCGCCGGGACCGTACGCGTTCGGCCGCGTGGAGGCGGTGGCGAGGTCGGTGGTGACGAACACCACCCCGGTCGGTGCCTACCGCGGCGCGGGGCGGCCTGAGGCGACCGCGGCGGTGGAGCGGGCCATCGACCTTTTCGCCGCCGAGATCGTCATGGACCCGGCGGAGGTGCGCCGCAAGAACCTGCTGCCGCGGTTCACCGAGCCGCACACCACCGCGTTCGGTGCGGTCTACGACAGCGGCGATTACCCGGCGGCGCTGGCCAAGGTGCTGGACGCCGCCGGTTACTCCGGCCTGCGCGACGAGCAGGCACGGCGGCGCGCCGCCGGCGGCGCCGTCCAGCTCGGCATCGGCCTGTCCTGCTACGTGGAGATCACCGGTCCCGGCGTGGAGGCGGGCGGCCCGAGCGAGAACGCCACCGTCGAGATCCACCCGGACGGCAGCGCCACGATCCTCACCGGGACGTCCCCGCACGGCCAGGGCCACGCCACCGTGTGGGCGATGCTGGCCAGCGAGGAACTCGGCATCCCGCTCGGGGAGATCACCATGAAATGGGGCGACACCGACCTGGTCCCCGAGGGCGGCGGCACCGGCGGCTCGCGGAGCCTGCAGCAGGGCGGCGCGGCGGTGCAGCAGGCTGCGCGCGAGCTGGTCAGCCTGGCCAGGCAGCGCGCCGCCCGTCAGCTGGAGGCCAGCCCCGCCGACCTGGTCTTCGACGCCGGGCGCAGCGCGTTCGCCGTCGCCGGCGACCCGGACATCTCGGTGCCGCTGACCGCGCTCGCCGCCAGCGAGCGGTTGGCCGTGCGCACGGTGTTCCGGGCGCCGGGGCCGACGTTCCCGTTCGGGGCGCACCTGGCGGTGGTCGAGGTGGACACCGAAACCGGCAAGGCCGTGCTGCGGCGGGTGGTCACCGTCGATGACGCCGGAACGGTGATCAACCCGACGCTGGCGGAGGGCCAGCGGCACGGCGGGATCGCCCAGGGCGCGGCGCAGGCATTCCTCGAGGAGTTCAGCTACGACGCCGACGGCAACCCGCTGACCACGACCTTCGCCGACTATGCGTTCGTGTCGGCCACCGAGATGCCGAGCTTCGAGCTGGCCGACATGGCCACCCCGACACGGTACAACCCGCTCGGCGCCAAGGGGATCGGGGAAGCAGCCACGATCGGCGCGACCCCGGCGGTGCAGAACGCGATCGTGGACGCGCTCGCCCACCTGGGCGTGCGGCACGTCGACATGCCCGCATCCCCGCAGCGGATATGGGAAGCGCTGCAGGCGGCGTCCGTGGCCGGCCGTGCTCAGCAGCCGCAGACCTGAGCTAATCTGGGCGGGATGTCAACGATACCGGTCAGTACGGGCCAAGCGCCGTGACCCAGGCAGGCCCGCAGGGCGCCGCGAGCCAGCCGTTGCCCTTCGACCCCAGCGTGCCGAACCCGGCGCGGATGTGGAATTACTGGATCGGCGGCAAGGATCACTTCGCCGCCGACCGGGAGGCGGCCGAGCAGGCGCTGGAGGTGATGCCGTCGCTGCCGGTGATCGCCCAGCTGGTGCGCCGGTTCCTGATCAACACCGTGCACGAGCTGGCGTCGGAGCACGGGATCCGGCAGTTCCTCGACCTCGGGACCGGGCTGCCCACCGCCGACAACGCCCATGACGTCGCGCAGCGGGTGGCTCCCGACGCCAGGATCGTCTATGCGGACTACGACCCGGTGGTGCTGAGCCACGCCCGGGCGCTGCTGACCAGCACCCCGGAGGGTAAGACCGACTACCTCCAGGCGGACCTGCGGGACCCGGAGGCGATCTTGTCCGCCGCGGCGAGGACCCTGGACTTCAGCCGGCCGGTCGCGGTGCTGCTGCTCGCGGTCCTGCACTTCATCCCGGACTCCGACGACCCGTACGGCGTGATCAGGCGCCTGATGGCAGGAGTGCCGTCCGGCAGCTACCTGGTGATCTGCCATGCGGCCGGCGACATCGAGGCGGAAGCGGTGGCGGAGCATGCCCGCCGGTACAACCAGCGGGCCGCGGCGCAGATCACCCCGCGCAGCCGCGAGCAGGTCGCCCGGTTCTTCGACGGCCTGGACATGGACGAGCGCGGGCTGGTGCCGCTCAGCGAGTGGTTCGGCGCCAGCCAGCCCGATACCGGCAAGGTGAGCGGCCTGGCCGGCTACTGCGGCATCGGGAGAAAGCGCTAGCGGCGGTTCGGCTG
>JAFAPY010000349.1 GCA_019246795.1 Streptosporangiaceae bacterium
GACCTGGATGGCCAGTTCCCTGGTCGGCACCACGATCAGCGCCTGGGGGCGGGTGCCGCCGCGGGTCAGCCGCTGCAGCACCGGGATGCCGAACGCGAGCGTCTTGCCGGTGCCGGTCCGGGCCTGGCCGATAATGTCCTGGCCGCGCAGCGCCAGCGGCAGGGCAAGCGCCTGGATGGGGAACGTGGTGGTGATGCCCGCGGCCTCCAGGCCGGAGCAGATGACATCGCTGATGCCGAGATCACCGAAAGCGATAGCATGACTGCGGCCGTCGTGTCCTCCCGGGGCCGCGCCGGGGGCATGCTCCATCCCCGCGTCGAACGTTTGAGTTGTCAGAGTTCCATCCTTCGTCGTGGCCCGCTCACCCGTTCCGGCGGGCCTGTCGTGCCCGCGGCGGACCACCGCCATAATCAACACGACCTGGTGTTACGTCATTCCTTGATCATCCGTAACGAAGGGTACCAGCAGCTGGGATGCTGCCTGACCCGCCGGGCGCCGCTTAGACGGCGTTGCCGAAGCCGACCCGCCGGGACTCAGAAGCGCCGAATTCGAGGTACGCCACCTTGTCGGCGGGGACCAGGAGCCTGCCGCCCTTGGCAATCGACAACGTGAACACCGAACTCCGTTCGCCTGCCATCGCGGCACTCAGGGCGCGTTCGATCTCCTCTGCAGAAGTGTCGGTCTCCACGACAAGCTCGCGCGGCACGGACTGGATTCCGATCTTTACTTCCACGGTGCCCTCCTGCCCCGGTGCCGGTTCAGTGCTCGCTGCGGGGCCAGCCGCTGATGCCGCGCCAGGCAAGCCTGGCGGCCACCTGCTCGGCGGCTTCCCGCGGGATGTGATCGCGCGCGCTGAGCCAGTATCTCGCGGTGACCTGGGCCATGCCCACCATCCCGACCCCGAGCAGGTACGCCTCGTCGTCGTCCAGGCCGGTATCCTTCTTGATCGCCTGGCTGACCATCTCGGCGCACTCGCGCTGCACCCGGTCCAGCCGCGCGCGGACGGCGGACTCGTTGCCCAGATCTGACTCGAACACCAGGCGGTACGCCTGGCCTTCGCCCGCCACGAACTCGAAGTAGGCACTGAAGGTGGCGGCCACCCGCTGCCTGTTGTCCGTGGTGGAACGCAAAGCGGCGCGGACGGTTTCCGCCAACGTTGCGACGCTCTCGTCGAGCAGGGCGAGATACAGCTCGAGCTTGCTCGGGAAGTGCTGGTACAGCACGGGCTTGCTGACGCCGGCCCGCTCGGCGATCTCGTCCATGGCGGCGGCGTGGTACCCGCGCGACACGAACACTTCCAGCGCCGCATCCAGCAGCTGACGCCGCCGTTCGTGCCGCGGCAGCCGGCTGCTGCGCGCCCGAGCGTCGGACGTTGCGGTCAATGCTGGCTCCAGGGATGCTCGCGGGCGGCCACTGCGCGTGCCTCGTCCAATCCTAGGGCCCGGGAGGCCGAAGCCGCCGTCAGCGGTAATCGTCATCGTCGAAGCCGACGTCGCGTTCCTGTTCGGCCGCGTCCGCCTCGTCGACGTCGAACGGGATCGCTCGCCGGGTGACGGCAGGTTCTTCGTTCTCCACGACTTCCTGGTGCTGTTCGATGGCATCGCCCTCGGGCGTCTCCATGTCCAACTCGCTCAATGGCCCTACCTCCTGATCGGCCATGCTGGCCCGGTGCCGACCTGCCCATCATCTCACCCCGGCCGCGGCCGTAAGCTCGCTGAAGAGCAACACGGCAGAGCGCTGACCGCGAGAATCGCCGATGTTGCGGCAGGCTGACCGGGGTAGGTGGAAGAACATGCGCAGCATATGGTCCGGCGCCATCTCCTTCGGCCTGGTCGTGATCCCGGTGAAACTCTACTCGGCGACCGAGCAGCGGGACATCGCGTTCCGGCAGGTGCACCGCGAGGACGCCGGGCGGATCCGGTTCCGCCGGTTCTGCACGGTGGACGAGGAGGAAGTTCCCTATTCCGACATCGCCAAGGGCTACGAGCTGCCCACCGGGGACATGGTGGTGCTGACCGACGATGATCTCGCCGAGCTCCCGCTGGTGACCGCGCACCGGATCGAGGTGCTGAACTTCGCGCCGGGCGACCAGGTGGAGCCGATCATGGCCAACAAGAGCTACTACCTGGAGCCGGAGGAGGCAGGAACCAGGGCGTACGTGCTGTTCCGTGACGCGCTGGAGCGATCGGGGAAGGTGGCGGTGGCCAAGGTGGCGCTGCGCCAGCGCGAGGCGCTGGCCGCGCTGCGGGTCAGGGAAGGGGTGATCACGCTGGAGACGCTGCTGTGGCCTGATGAGGTGCGCAAGCCGGATTTCGCCTTCCTCGACGAGGACATCGAGGTCAGGCCGCAGGAACTGAAGATGGCGGCGTCGCTCATCGACACGATGACCGAGGACTTCGAGCCGGATCAGTACCACGACGACTACCGGGAGGCCCTGGAAGCCCTGATCCAGGCCAAGATCGAGGGCAACGACGTCGTCAGGCCCGACGGCATCGCCCCGCCGCCGCGGGCCCAGCTCGCTGACCTGGCCGAGACGCTGCGGGCCAGCGTCGCAGCCGTCAAGGCCGAGCGCGGCAAGGCCGACGGCTCCGGCAAGGCCGACCGCTCCGGCAAGGCCGACCGCTCCTCGGCGCGCCGCAGCACCACCCCGGCCAAGGCGGAAACCGGCGACGCCACGCGCACCCGCGGCACATCCCGCACCCGCGCCAAGAGCGAAACGCCAGCGCCGTCCCGGCGCAAGAAGACCGCATGAGCGAGGAACGGGGCGTGAGCCCGCGGTCGATCGCGCACTGGCCGGGCAGCATGGTCTCGCTCGGTGACCGGCAGGTTTACCTGCGCAGCGCCACCCGGGACGGCCTGCCGCCGGCCGAGCCCGCGCTGTGCGTGCACGGGCTGGAGGGATCCTCGCGGAACTGGACCGACCTGATGGACCTGCTGCGGCCGCGGCTGGCTTGCGAGGCCCTGGACCTGCCCGGCTTCGGCTCCTCCCCGCCGCCCCCGGACGGCAGGTACTCGGTCGCGGCGCTCGCGCGGACGGTCATCGCGCTGATCGAACGGCGCGGGCCCGCATACCGCGGCCCGGTGCACCTGATCGGCAACTCGCTCGGCGGCGCGGTCGCCGTCCGGGTCGCCGCCAGCAGGCCCGACCTGATCCGGACGCTGACGCTGATCTCCCCCGCGCTGCCGGACTGGCGCGTCCGGATGGACCTGCTGCGCTTCCCGCTGATGAGCGTCCCCGGTGTCGGTTCGGCGATCCTCGATAAGTTCAGGCTCCTCCCGCCGGAGCAGCGCGTCGCCAACGTCATCGCCACCTGCTACTACGACCCCCGGTCGTTCCCGGCCGACCGGCTCGCCGGCGAGGTGGCCGAACTGGCCCGCAGGGATTCCCTCGACTATCCGGCGGCGGTCCTCATCGGCTGCGTGCGGGCGCTGGTCGCCGAGGCGCTGCGGCATGGCGGCGAAGCCGCCTGGAAGGACGCGGCGCGGATCACCGCGCCCGCCCTGGTGATCTACGGCAGTCATGACCGGCTCGTCGATCCGCGGGCCGCGGGCCGGGCCGCGCGTACGTTCCGCGACGCGCGAGTCGTGGTGCTGCCGCGCACCGGGCACGTGGCGCAGATGGAACGTCCGGAGGCGGTGGCAGCCGAGATCGGCGCGCTGCTGGAATCGGTGCGCGCCGACCGGGCCGGGGAATTCCCGCTCACGCCGGCCGGTTGACCGTTGCGGGGGCCTGAGCCGGCCCGCTCAGGCCGTTCGGAATACAGAAGTGACCTTTGGAGTGCACAGTGTCGCTGCCCCCGCTGGTTGAGCCCGCCGACTCGCTGACCGTCGATGAGGTGCGGCGTTACTCGCGCCACCTGATCATCCCGGACGTGGGGATGACGGGGCAGAAGAGGCTGAAGAACGCGAAGGTCCTCGTGGTGGGGGCCGGCGGCCTGGGCTCGCCCGCGCTGCTGTACCTGGCCGCGGCGGGCGTGGGCACGCTCGGCGTTATCGATTTCGACGTGGTCGACGAGTCCAACCTGCAGCGGCAGATCATCCACGGGGTCTGCGACGTGGGGCGGCCCAAGGCGGAATCGGCGCGGGATGCCATCGCGGAGATCAACCCGTACGTCACCGTGGTGCTGCACGACGAGCGGCTCGACACCGACAACGTGATGGCGATCTTCGCCGGCTACGACCTGATCGTGGACGGCACCGACAACTTCGCCACCAGGTACCTGGTCAACGACGCGTGCGTGCTGCTCGGCAAGCCGTACGTGTGGGGGTCGATCTACCGGTTCGACGGCCAG
Source organism: Streptosporangiaceae bacterium (assembly GCA_019246795.1). GTDB lineage: Bacteria > Actinomycetota > Actinomycetes > Streptosporangiales > Streptosporangiaceae > Palsa-504. Next base: position 4,293 of record JAFAPY010000349.1, read on the forward strand.
GCCAGCGTGTTCTGGGCCGAGCACGGCCCGTGCTACCGCTGCCTGTACCCCGAGCCGCCGCCGCCGGGCATGGTGCCCTCGTGCGCCGAGGGCGGCGTGCTCGGCGTGCTGTGCGGGTCGATCGGCTCCATCCAGGTGACCGAGGCGATCAAGCTCATCACCGGGATCGGGGAGCCGTTGGCCGGGCGGCTGATGATCTACGACGCGCTGGAGATGACCTACCACACGGTCCGGGTCACCAAGGATCCCGAGTGTGCGATCTGCGGCGAGAACCCGGCGATCACCGAGCTGATCGACTACGAGGAGTTCTGCGGTGTGGTGTCCGAGGAAGCCGCCGCGGCGGCCGCGGGTTCCACCATCAGCGCCAAGGACCTCGCGGCCATGCTGGACGCCGGAGATGACATCTTCCTGGTCGACGTGCGCGAGCCGAACGAGTACGAGATCGTGTCCATCCCCGGGGCGACGCTGATCCCGAAGGGCGAATTCACCTCCGGAGCCGCGCTCGAGCGGCTGCCGCAGGACAAGCGGATCGTGCTGCACTGCAAGAGCGGCGCACGGTCCGCCGAGGCGCTCGCGGTGGTCAAGAACGCCGGTTTCTACGACGCGGTGCACGTGGGCGGCGGCATCCTGGCCTGGATTAACCAGGTGGATCCCTCGCTGCCCGCCTACTGAGAAGGTCACCGGCGCCGATGAAAGGCGACTGGGTCGAGATCGTCATCGATTCCGGCGACGGGATCCGCACTTTCGAGGTGGCGGCCACGCGGGCTGGCCGGCGGGTCGAGATCAGCAGCCGGCGCGGCGGCGTCATCGAGGTCAGCGAGGTGACCAGGACCGGGACGCCGGTCAGGACCGCGCAGTTCATGGCCAGCCGGGTCCTGGCGCTGGTCGAGCACCCGGCAGGCTCTCCCGAGCCGGATGAGGACTAGCGGCCGGCCGGTAGCATGCGCGGATGGAGCTTCTCCAGCCGGTGATCCGCCCGTATGCCTGGGGTTCGGCGCACGGGATCGCGGAGCTGCAGGGCAGGCCGGTCCCGGCTGCCGGCCCGGAGGCCGAGCTGTGGATGGGCGCGCATCCCTCGGCGCCTTCCGGCGTCGCCCGGAACGGGCACCGCACGACGCTGGACGCCGTGATCGCGGCCGATCCGCAGCGCGAGCTCGGAGCCGGCTGCGTGGCGAGGTTCGGCACCAGGCTGCCGTTCATGCTCAAGGTGCTGTCCGCGGCCAGGGCACTGTCGATCCAGGTGCATCCCTCGCGCGCCCAGGCGCAGGCCGGCTTTTGTGCCGAGAACGAGCGCGGCCTGGCGGCCGGGGACCCGGCCAGGAACTACACCGACGACTGGCCCAAGCCCGAGTTGTTGTGCGCTTTCACCCCGTTCGAGGCGCTCGCCGGCCTGCGCCCACCGGCGGACGCGGCAGGAATCCTCCGTGCCCTGGGGGTCGGCCAGCTCCGGCCGCTGGCGGCCGAACTCGAGGCCGCGGCCGGCCCGCAGGTGCTGCCCAGCGTGCTGGCAGGCATCCTGGACTGGCCGCTGGCAGGCCGCGAGCGGCTTGTCGGCGATGTCGCCGCCGCCTGCGCCGGGCTGGCCGCCGGGAACGGTCCTTACGCGGACGCCTGCGCGGCGGCGGCACGGGAGGCCGCGCATCATCCGGGAGACCTCGGGGTCGTCGCGATGCTGCTGATGCGGCATGCGGTGCTGCGGCCCGGCCAGGCGTTGTTCATGCCGGCCGGGGGGCTGCACGCCTACCTTCGCGGCACCGCCGTCGAGGTGCTCGCCAACTCCGACAACGTGGTCCGGGCCGGCCTGACCGGCAAGCACGTCGACACCTCGGAGCTGCTGGCGCTGCTCGACCCGGCCGTCACCGTGCCGGTGCTGGCGCCGCGCGGGCTCGCCGCCGGGGTGGCCACCTACGACACCCCGGCGCCGGAGTTCCGGCTGCACGTGGCCAGCCTGGCAGGCGAGACCGCCGCGCTTCCCGGCGCTGGTCCGCGCATCCTGCTGTGCACCGCAGGCGTCGCCGTGCTGGGCAGCGAATCCGGTGCGGCAGCGAAGGTAGGCCGGGGCGAGTCATGCTTCGTGTCCGCGGCCGACGGGACGCTCTGGTGCACCGGCCCGGCACGTGCCTTCATCGCCGGGGCCGGCTCCGCCGACGCCACCGCCGGGGCCGGCTCCACCGCCGGCTGACCAGCCCGCCGTCGGCGATTGGCCGGCGTGGGCCGCGTCCGCTAAACTGCGTGGGCGCACACCCAGTGCCGGTGGGGTATGGGGTAATTGGCAGCCCGACGGGTTCTGGCCCCGTTAGTCTAGGTTCGAGTCCTGGTACCCCAGCAAAGTAGGGAGCACAGCGCGGACATGGTTCGGTGTCCGCGCTTTTGTTCGCTGGAGGCTCGATGCTGATCAAGGCATGCCTGAACGGCGGCACCACCCGCCAGGCGCACCCGTCGGTGCCGCAGGCACCGGGCGAACTGGCAGCCGATGCGGCGGCCGCGGTCAGCGTGGGCGCGGGCGCCGTTCACCTGCACCCCAGGGACTCATCCGGTGCCGAGACCCTGGACCCGGACGCGGTGCTGGCCGCTGTGGCCGCCGTGCGGGCCGCGGTGCCAGGCACGCCGGTGGGCGTGACGACCGGGCTGTGGGCGGTCGGCGGTGACCCGGGGCGCCGGATGGCGCTGGTGTCCCGGTGGACCGGGCCGGACACGCCGGAATTCGCCTCGGTCAACCTGTCCGAGCCCGGCGCGGCGGAGCTGGCCGCACAGCTCGGCGAGCTCGGCATCGCGGTGGAGGCCGGGGTCTGGTCGGCGGCCGACGCGGACCGGCTCGCTGCCAGCGGCTTCGGCGGGCAGGTGCTGCGGGTCCTCATCGAGCCGCGGGACTTGGTGCCGTCCGCCGCGGTCGCGGCCGCCGCGGCGGCGGAGGCGGCGCTGGACCGGCACGGCCTGGACGCGCCGCGCCTGCACCACGGCTACGCCGAGGCCACCTGGCACGTGCTGCGCGCGGCGGTCCGGCTCGGCCGCGACATCCGCGTCGGCCTGGAGGACACCACCGTCTTGCCCGACGGCCGTCAGGCCGGGGGGAACGCCGAGCTCGTCGAGGCCGCTGTCCGATTGGTTGCCGAGGAGGCCAGGCTGTCGTAGGGGGGCGAATGGCTATCCGGGATGTCTCCGGTCCCAGTCGGCTCAGGTCGTTCGATCCGGTCCGGATCGCCGACCTGGAGTACCGGGCGTGGGTCGGCTACTACCTGCGGCGCTGGCCTGCGGTGCTGCTGGCCTCGGTCGGCCTGTTCCGCGAGGCTTTCGGCATGGACTGGCTGCGGACCCTGCGCGGTGCCTGGCTGGCGCTGCACGCCATCCGGCTGTGGGCGCCGTTCCCCGACAACGATCCCGCCGGTGCCCGCCAGTGCATGCGGCGGTTCTACGCGCTGGTGCGGCGCAGCTGCGGTCAGCCCGAGAACCCGGCAAGGGCGGCCGAGCTGGAGGTTGACTGGTGGCGGGTGCACCGGAAGGTACAGTATTCGCCGGATCCGCAGCAGCTGTGCGAGGAGCTGGTGGAGTCGGTGACCCGCCTGTACTCCTACCTGTTCGGCGAGCCCGAGGCGGCGCTCCGGCCCGCCGCGGAGCACCGGGCCCGGGCGATGTGCCTGTCCGATCGGTGGGTCCGGGAGGGGCGCCTGCCGGACAGCCCGCTGCTCCCGCTCGAGCGCGCGGCGCTGGTCCGCGCCTACGCCACGCTGCTCGCCGCCGTCCATCATTAGACGCTCCGCCTCCCGCGACCGGAACGGCGCCGGATGGGCGGCGACAGCAGCATGCTGCGCCGCCTGCGCGCCCGACGGATCCCTTCCACTCGCCCGGATCGGTCCGGGCTGGCGCGGACGCCGGTTCAGCGGGCCTATCCTCGGCGGATGGGA
>JAFAPY010000142.1 GCA_019246795.1 Streptosporangiaceae bacterium
TCGTCGCCGCAGCCGCTTACGAAGCTGATCAGCCGCTCTCTGGCCGCGTCGATATTGGCCGCATAGGCGGCCGGGTTCCCCGCGTCCTCTGCCACGAAGCCACCCTACAAACCCGCATACGCTGCAGGTCAAGCCCGCAAGGCGAAACTGCCCCAGCATCCCTGAGAATTCGCCCGCTCATGCCGCGTGCAGCATATTACCGCTCCCAGATGCGTACCTAGTAGCGGACGCCCTGACCCTGCTCCCACCGGTATCGGACGTCGTGAAACTGCCGGTCGTTGCCATACAGCGCGAAGCCCGCGAGCTCGCCGAAGTGTGGCAAGCCACCGCGGTGCCCTTGTCTTCAGGCACATCAGCAACACCGCCGAGGTAGTTGGTCGCGTCCGATGGCGGCGGTGCGGGGCTCATCACGATAAGTTCGAGGCCAAGAGACTCATCGGGAAAATAGATGGCGGCGTCACCCAACCTGGCCTCGTCGTTGGCTGCTCGCAAGAGTGCCACCACCCGCTCGGCATGAACGTATCCAACCGCAAGCATCGACTTTGCTTCGTTCTTCGCGGGCGGATAGCCAAGCACCCGAATCGTGATCTCGCGCATATAGACATCGTGCCGTACAACAGCCGAACTGGCCGACCTCGGGCTTGGCGGTGTACGGCTCAGTCGGCCTCGACCGCCTCTCCGCACTCCGGGCAGAGAAACGGCTTGCGCTTGGCCCTGGCCCGCAAGAAAGCGTAGACGATGAACGGGAATCCCATCTTCGGGATTTCGCGGGTGGCCTGGACCATTCCGTGGGTCACACACTGCCCGGTTTGGGTTTGGACTTCGGTGGCCATGGTCTTCCTCCTGTGATCGTGTTGGGACGGCCCGCCGGGTTAGCGCCCCAGCGGCAGCCAGCTGAACGTGCGCAGGGCGACGAGCAGGCCGGCGGCTCCCCAAGCGGCCACGATCAGCAGGTCCAGGCCGGCGAACCCGAGCCCGGTGGTGTGCGGGTTGTAGGCGGTGAGCAACGCGCTGGCCAGGTGCCGGACCGGGAAGATCTCTCCCACGTCGGCCAGCCAGTGCGGCAGGATCGAGACCGCGACGAACACCCCGGAGATGAAGTACAGCGGCAGCAGCAGCGCCTGGGTGACCGGCTGCGCGGTGTCCTCGTTATGGATCAGCGAGGTGAGCGCGTAGCACATGCTGCAGAAGGAGGCCGCTCCGATCACCACGGTGACGACGAGCGCGAGGGCGGTGCGGCCGGGGACGTGGGCGCCGTAGGCGGCCCAGCCGATGCCCAGCAGCACCGCGGACATGACGACCGCGGTGACGATGGCCGTGAGCACGCGGCCGGCGATGACAGCGGCCGCCGGGACCGGTGTGGCGCGCCGCCGTTTCAGCACGCCGCGTTCACGCTGGGTGGTCACCGAGGCCACCAGGTTGCCAAAGCACGCTGCGATCACCCCCAGCGCGATGATGCCGGGCACGTAGGACACCGAGGTACTGATCCGCCCGCCAGCGACCGGGACGGTCCCGCTGCCGAACACCGAGGCGAAGATCACCAGGAACAGGATCGGCAGGGCGAGGGTGAAGAACTGGGACTGGCGGTTGCGGAGGAAGGCGCGCAGGTCGTAGCTGGACTGGTGCAGTGCCATGCGGATCATCGCTGGTCCTTTGCGCTGGTGGAGCCGGTGAGGGAGAGGTAGACATCTTCCAGGGTCGGGCGGTGGACGTCGAGGTCGGGAAGGTCGAAGCCGCGGCCGAGGGCCCAGTTGCCGAGCATCTGCAGGTGAACGAGCGGGCTTTCGCTGTGCAGGACCGTCGATCCTTCCGGCCCGGGCCCGGCTAGCGGGCGCAGTCCTTCGGGCAGGTCTCGGGCCGCGAGGCCATCCGGGAGCGTGAAGCTGATGGCGGTGGCCATGTGGTCGCGCCCGCCCAGCGTCCGCGGAGTGCCGTGCGCCACGACGCGCCCGGCCGAAAGCACCGCGATCCGGTCGGCCAGGTACTCCGCCTCGTCCATGTAGTGGGTGGTGAGGAAGATCGTCTTGCCGAGCTGCCGCAGCCCGGCGACGACCTCCCAGGCGGCCCGGCGGGCGGAGGGGTCGAAACCGGTGGTCGGCTCGTCAAGGAAGATGAGCTCGGGGTCACCGATCAGCGCGAGCGCGAAATCGAGCCGCCGCCGCTGGCCGCCCGACAGCCGGGTGGCGAGCGTGCCTGCCTTGCCGGTGAGGCCAACCAGGGCGATGGTCTGGTCGATGTCCCTCGGCGCGCGGTAGAACCCGGCGTACATGGCCAGGCACTCACGTACCGACAAGCCGGGCTCGGGCTCTGACTCCTGCAGGACAACGCCCACCCGGTCGCGCCACGCTCCGCCCGCGGTGGCCGGGTCGTGGCCCAGGACGGAGATCTCGCCACCGGTGCGCTGCCGGAAGCCTTCGAGCATCTCTACCGTGGTGGTCTTGCCGGCGCCGTTCGGCCCGAGGAAGGCGAAGATCTCCCCGTGCCGCACGTCGAGATCGATGCCGGCAAGGGCCTGCTGGCTGCCGTAGCGCTTGACCAGGCCGCGGACGCTGATCACCGGCTCCGCCTGGGCGGAGGCGGTGCCTGGCTGGTCAAGACCGCGTTCCTGGCCGGTGCTGTCCATCTCGCTCCCCAGGCTGGGTCGGTCTTGCCAGCAAGCCTGCTGCGGGACGGCTGTACAGTCATCGGCGCGGCGGTGGAACTTGCCCGCCGCCAGAACCTGAACCGTGGGTGGAGGGGACTCCACCCGTGGCAGGAGGCCCCGCTGGCCGCGAATCCCCCCATCGGCATGAGACGGCGGCAAGATCCCGCCGTACGGTTGAGGGGTGAGCACCAAAGCCGCCACTTCGGCCGGGGTGTCCGAGCTGGAACGGGCGCGGGGCCGCGAACAGGCGGCCTACCTTTCGATCCGCGTGCTCGCGGTTGCCGCGATCGCGTTCGTGGTGATCACCTCGTTCCAGGCCCGGCCAGCGCCGGGTGGCCAGGGCGAGGCGCTTGGTGTCGCCGTGGGCCTCATTGTGTTCTGCGGCGCCACCATCGCCGCGATGTGGCTGACTCAGCCCGGGTCGGCAGTGCAGCTAGCGGTGCTGGTCATTGCCGTGGTCAGCGCGGCGGCGCTGATCGGCTTGCAGGGCAACGGCGCGGCGTTCCTCGGCGTGTTTCCCGCCGTCTGCCTGGCCGCCCTAGTACTGCCGGTTCGTCTCAGCGCGCTGGTAGCGGGCGTGGCCGCTGCCGCGGTCTCGGTGGCATGGCTGGCCAACGGACGCGCACCCATCGCGGGCATCGTCTTGAATGATTTCGGGATCCTGGCGTTCTTCCTTCTGTCGCTGTTCGCCCGGCGGCTGCGGGAGAGCAACCAGCGGGCAGAACTGCTGCTCGCCGAGCTGGAGCAGACCCGGGCCGCGCAAGCCCGGGCCGCCGCGCTGGCCGAACGCCAGCGCCTCGCCCGCGAGATGCACGACGTGCTCGCCCACTCACTGTCCGGCCTGGTGCTGAACCTGGAGGGAGCCAGGCTGCTCGCCGCCCAGGGTGCCGCAGACCCACAAGTCGGGGAAGCGATCGACCGGGCCCACCGGCTGGCCAAGACCGGGCTGGAAGAAGCGCGGCGCGCCATCGGCATGCTCCGCGGCGACGCGCTGCCCGGCCCCGAGCGGCTGGCCGACCTTGCCGCCGAATTCGAAGTCGGCACCGGCGTGCCCTGCAAAGTAGCCGTGACCGGGGGCAGCAAGCGGGACCTGGGGACCCACGGCCGGCTGACCTTTTACCGGGTCACCCAGGAAGCACTAACCAATATCCGCAAGCACGCCCGCGCCGACCGGGTCGAGATCCGCCTGGCATACGAGCCGTCCGGCACCAGGCTGGCCATCGAAGATTTCGACTCCTGCCGCGACCGCCTGGCTCCCGCTGACGGGACCGGCTACGGGCTCACCGGCATGAGAGAACGAGCCGAACTGCTCGGCGGCACGCTCACCGCCGGGCCGACCGGCGGCGGGTTCCTGGTCGAGCTGCGGGTGCCGGCATGAACCCGGCCATCCGCGTCCTGGTGGCCGATGACCAGCGCGTGGTCCGCGAGGGACTCGGCACCCTGCTCGGGCTGCTCGGCGGGGTGGAGGTGGTGGGCACGGCAGCCGACGGCGACGAGGCGCTCGCGCTGGCGATCCGGCTGCGGCCAGACGTCGTGCTGATGGACCTCCGGATGCCTCACTGCGACGGCGTCGAAGCCACCCGCCGTCTCCGCGACCATGACGCCAGCATCAAAGTGCTCGTGCTCACCACTTACACCGATGACCGCTCCGTCATCGACGCGCTGCGCGCCGGCGCCCGCGGATACCTGACCAAAGACGCCAGCGCCGGCGAAATCCGCGAAGCGCTCGAGCGGGTCACCAGCGGCCAGGCCGCCATCGACCCCGCGGTCCAGCAGCACCTGGTCAACGCCATCGCGACGGGCCCATCCACCGCGGCCACACCGCAACTACCCGCCGGGCTCACGCAGCGAGAAGCCGAAGTGCTCGCACTGATCGCTCAAGGACTGTCCAACATAGAGATCGCCGGGCGACTGGTAGTCAGCGAGACCACAGTAAAAAGCCACATCAATCATCTCTTCGCCAAGACCGGCGTCCGCGACCGAGCCCAAGCCGTCACCTACGCCTACCAGAACGGGCTCACCTGAACCGGCGCCGCAACGCCCCGGGACCGCCCTGCAAGAGGCAAGCGGCGCTTGTCACGCTACGCGACCACGCCAAGCGCTATCGTCTACCGGACCACCAGAGCTCAACGCGCCCGGTCATGCCGTAGTCGGTTCTTGAAACCACAGGTGGGGCGGGTGGGACTCGAACCGACGCCCGACGGATATGAGAAGCCTGGCCTCATGCAACGACGTCTCCAGCTGCACGAACACCTGAGCGGCCTGGTCCGGGACACCTGGTCATGGCAGCCGCCCGCGTGCCGGTGTCACACGGACAGTGCCGGAACGGAGCCGGATGGGTGCTTGCGAGACCCCTGCAGCAGCCACGCAGCGGGAAACAGCACGCGACCCCCGGCAATCCAACCGCAACTGGCCTTTCCTCGCCCTCGATGATCTTCCGCGGCTTGCCGAGGTCAAGCTCGTTCGTCGTCGGTGCTGCGCAGCTGCGGGCGCTCCAGATTGACCCGCGGCCGCGCGGAGGCAGACCCGGGCAGCTGCGAGGAACGCAGAAGAACAGTCAGCCGGCCCGGCAAGGCTAGTCGCCGGGCCGGTCCGTATGCCCTCTTGACAACGGTGGCCTTATGGGGGGCTCCTGCCCGGATCAGGATGGTCCCGTCCGGTTCATGCTGGCCAGTCCGCTCAGGTCGACGGCGCACGTCACGCCGTGCGCCTTGATGAACACCATGAGGACGCTGCCGCAGGTCCGGCAGCGGACGACGGTGCCAGGGGCCTGCCTGTAGACAACCAGCTCGGCCATGGGCCTGAGCGCGCCGCAGGCGGCGCAGGTGCTGCTCGCGGTGGTCATCTCGGCGCCGAAGACGTCGATCAGCATGCCGCCGATCGCGTTGCCGTCCAGTGCGTCCATCAGTGCCCTCCTATCGTCCCGAACCGTTCGGTCTTCACCCGCTCCGGCGCGTAGCCCAGCCCGACCAGGCCGGCTGCGGCTGTCTCGACGAAGCTGGTCGGCCCGCAGATGAAGGCCAGCGGGTTCGCGCCGGCGGGCCAGGCGACCTGGGTGAGCATGGCCTGGTTGATCCGGCCGGTGTGGCCGGTCCAGCCGGGCGGCTGGCCGCGGGTCAGCGTGTAGCTCACCTGCATGCCGTCGTCATGTTGGTCGAGCTCATCGCGGTAGATCACGTCCGGTAGTGTGCGCGCAGAGTACAGCAGCCGCGCCGCGATGTCACTGCCGGTGTGCCGGCGGTGCCGCAGGATGGACCGCAGCGGGACGATGCCCGACCCGCCGGCCAGCAGCATCAGCGGGCCGCCGTCACCGGGCTCCCACACGAAGTACCCGCCGATCGGGCCGCGCAGCTCCAGCTCGTCCCCGGCCCGCAGCTCCTCGGTCAGGTACGGCGAGACCTCGCCGCCTTCAAGCCGCTCCACCGTGATGGCGACTGGCTCACCTGGTGCCGACGCGATCGAGTACTCGCGCTCGGCGGTGTAGCCGTCCTCGGCGGTCAGCCGCACGTCCAGGTGCTGTCCGGCGCGATGTCCGGGCCAGTCCGGCGGCTCCAGCGTGATCGTGCACACCCAGGCCGTTTCCCGGGTTATGGAGGTGACGGCAGCGACCTGCCAGCTCAGTCGCCGGCGTAGCGCTGTTCTCGCCATGGGTCCCCGTACATGTGATAACCGTAGGTCTCCCAGAAACCCGGCTCATCGGCATCGCGCAGGTCCAGGCCGCGCGCCCACTTGGCGCTCTTCCAGAAGTACAGGTGCGGCACCAGCAGCCGTGCCGGGCCGCCGTGCTCGGGTTCAAGCGGGCCGCCGTCGTACTCGTAGGCCACCCATGCCTGGCCGCCGGTGACGTCTTCGATCGGCAGGTTCGTCGTGTACCCGCCGTCGCAAAACGCCAGCACGTACAGCGCGTCATGATCCACCTGGTCCAGCAGCGTGTCCACCGACACGCCCCGCCACTGCGTATCGAGCTTGGACCAGCGGGTGACACAGTGGACGTCCGCGGTGACGGTCTCGGCTGGCAGCGCCAGGGTTTCCCGCCAGGACCACGATTTCTTCACCTCGCCGCCTTGCGTGATCGAGAAGGTCCAGTCCTCCAGGGGGGTGTGCGGCGTCGGGCCGGCCGACAGCACCGGGAAATCACGGGTGACGTACTGACCCGGCGGGACCCGGCCCGCCTCCTCATCCGATCTGCGGCGGAAGTGGCGGAAGCCACGCGAGACAGGGCTCATACCCGGTCAGCTCCCCTCCGCCAGCGGGTGTGCTGCGACATGGATTCACCCTCGCAAGCCGCATCACCGGCCTGCGCCGTCGAAGCGGTTAGTTCGTGCCCGTCACACGCCGACGCAAACCAGTGACACCGCACATGACCGCTGCCGCCCCACCCAGTCCAGGGCACGCTTCACCGCGCTGGAGAAGTGGCTGCTGGGTGCAGAGGCGGGCCGGCAGGCCGACTAAGGCATGCAGAGACGCAGCTAGGTGCGCGGGCTGCCGGCTGCTGCGGCGGCCGCATCGGGACCGCGCGGACCTGCGGGCGCCGAACAGCGGCGGCGCGATGAGGATGAGGTGGCCGGGGTCGCGGCACGGCCCTCGCCCTGGCCGCGGCTAGCTACCGGCGGCAGCTGGTGGCCGTGTTCGGGCAAGTGAACCGGATGGCCGACCGGTGCCTAGCGTGGTGAGCTGTATCGCCTTGGCCGGGGTGTCCGGAGCATTGAGGCGTCCCGTCGCGCCGCCGCCGACCCAGCGCCCGCTATGCCGCCGAGAGTACGAGGTCTGGGAACGGCGTGCGGAGTTGGCTTATGCGGCGATGTCGGGCACCATGAAGCTGGTGACCGATCGCGCAACGGTGAGCCGGTGGCTGACCGGATACGAGGCCGCCTGGCGGGCGTCGGGCACGGAGGGCCTCGCGGGCCTGTTCACCCATGGCGCCACCTACCTGAAGTCTCCTTACGAGCAGCCCATGACCGGCCTGGACGCGATCAGGCAGATGTGGGAGCACGAAAGAGAAGGCCCGGACGAGGTCTTTAGCCTGGCCACCGACATCGTTGCTGTCGACGGCCCGACGGCGGTGATCCGCGCCAAGGTCTGTTATGGAGACCCGCCCAGCCAGGAGTACCGCGATCTGTGGGTCCTCCGGCTCGCCGATGATGGCCGCTGCACCTGGTTCGAGGAATGGCCCTACTGGCCGGGACGCCCCTACACCGCCGGCGACGACCCCGCGTAGCCGGTCGTCGCGCCGTCCTCGTCTGCTGCGGGCGCTATCAGGTAGTGATGAACGTGAACAGCCGGTGGCTGGGCGGCCTGGCGGGTGCGGTACGGCTGAGCCGGTGGACGCCGACGCTGGTCAGAGAGCTGGTCTCAAGCGCGTCGAAGGCGAGCTCGTCCAGGCCGCTTTCGGCGAACCATGCCCGTATCTGCGGTGTCAGGTCGGGAGGACGCCGGTGCCTGGTCCAGATCACGGTCGCGCCGCAACGGCACAAGGCCGGCGCCGCGTGGACGGTGCGCTTGATGTCACGGTCGCTGACGTTGCCGAAGATACCGCACAGCAGCAGCACGTCGGCGGGCAGCGCGTCGGCGAAGCTGGCGGCCAGGCTCGCGTCTGACTGGCGGACCTCGACCTGGGACAGGCCGTATCCGGCAGCCGCCCGGCAGGCCACGCCGGCGTTGCGCGGATCGGATTCGACCAGCACCGCGCGGACATCGCCGCGGCGGGGATGATACGGCAACACCCCGATGACGTCGCGACCTTGCCCGGCGCACAGGCTGACCACGCTGACCCGGCCCGGGGGTGCCCGGTCAATCGCATCGGATAGGTGCGATCGGACACATCTTAGCCGCGCGCTCAATGGCGACGACGGATCGTCATAGGCTGCGTGCCAGGCTTCCCAGTCCTTCACCCAAGCATCGTGGCCCCGGCCGGGGCTGCCCCGCCACCTCGACGTGCAGTCCATTCGATTCGGGCCAGCGCCGCGCGTTCCGGGACCAGGGCGAGGTGCATCTCGGCAGTGATTATTCCGGCAGCCGCCTCGAATTCACTGTCATGCCGCTGTGGGTGAAGTGAGAATCCGAACGGCATCGGGCTTAATCTTTGCTGGTGAACACGCGCCGGGCTGAGGGCGTCCTGCTCACTGGGGTCTATGGGTCGGGCAAGAGTTCGGTCGCGGAGGAGATCGCGTACCTGCTGGAGCAACGGGGCGAACCGTACGCGCTGCTCGACCTGGACTACCTGAGCTGGGCGGGCACCGGCGCCGATGGTCGAGCAGCCGAGGTCGGGTTGATGCTGGAGAACCTGGCAGCGGTGGCGGCGACCTACCGGCGGGCCGGGATCCGGCTGTTCGTGCTGGCCTATTTCGTCCGCAGCTCCCGCGAGGTGCAGGGCGTACGGGAGGCGCTGGGAGTGCCGCTGCGGGTGGTGCGCCTGACGGTGCCGTTGCCGGATATCGAGCGGCGGCTGACCGGCAACGTTACCAGCGGCCGCCACGACGACCTGCGCCAGGCGGCAGCACAGCTTGCGGCGGCGGAAGGTGCTGGCGTCGAGGACGTGGCGATCAGCAACGACCGTTCCATCGGGGTCGCGGCCCGGGAGGTGATGACCTTCCTCGGGTGGCTCTAGGCCGCCCGATCACGCCCTCGCGGCCATCCGCACGTGCCGCGAGTCGAGCGCGCTTTCAGCGTGTCGCTTCATCCATCCTGGTCGCAGGGAGGCGCGGCCAGGGCAGACGCTACCTTCGTGACGAATCGGCTCACTGCGCGCGGCGTCCGGAGGACGTAGACATCGATGCCGCCGGCGCGCGCGGCGATCGCCTGGCGAAGCGCCGGTCGGCTGTGGCGGCGGTAGGTAAGCAGCCACCTCCAGAAGTCGGCACGCTCCCGGGACCGGCGGATGGCCCGCCAAGCGCAGCGCATTGGCGCGAAATCCAGGAACACGACGGTATCTGCGGCCTGCAGCCGCGCATTGATGACGTCATAGGGTCCGAGGTCCCCATCCATGATCCACGATTCCTGGGTGGCGAGTTGGCGCTGGATTGCTGCCCACTCCCCGCGAGGGGTGGCGGCCAGGTTGGGCCGCCAGAACAGCTTGTCCAGCTCGATCACCGGCAGGCCGGTGATCTCGCTCAGGCGGGCGGCCAGCGTTGTTTTGCCTGCCGCGCCGGGACCCACGACGATGACCCGCTGCACAACTGCCTATGCTGCCAATCCGGCGAGAACGCAGATATCAATCCCAGGCCAGATGTGACTGCCGGGTCGACCGCTGCTGCCGCAGGCAGCGTGCCTCCTGCGGGCGGGACCGGATGCTCAGGAGGCCCAGTGGCGCTCTGAGTCCTCGTAATCGGGTAGGCGCCACATCAATGCGGACTGATGGCGTAGGGCCGCCTCAGCGCAGGAAAGGACGTTATCCGGCACGAGCACATGATCGCACCGTCGGCGACAACGGCGGGCGTGACTACCGCCAAGGGGCCGATGCTTCTGACTTTTCCCCGGAAACGCACTGTTCTGCCGCCGGGAGTGCGGTGAGCTGCCTGGCGACCTGCGCTGGGCTGAGTTGGATGTGAGCTGAGTTGGATGTGAGCGCGGACATGGTGTGGTGATCGAGGTCGAGCCCGGCCGTTTCGAGGACATGGTCGTGACGGCGCTGGACGGGCTGCCCGAGGAACTCGGCCGGCTAATGCGTAACGTCGCGGTGACGGTCGAGCATGGCCCCGGGCCGCCCGGCCTGCTCGGGCTCTACCAGGGCATCCCGCCGCCAAGCCGCACATCCCACTACGCGGGGGTGCTGCCCGACTGCATCATGATGTACCGCCAGGCGATCTGCGCGATCTGCCGCACCGAGCAGGAGGCCGCCGGGCAGGTCCGCCGGACCGTCATCCACGAGATCGCCCACCATTTCGGCATTGATGACAACCGGCTCAGCGAGCTGGGCTGGTAGGCCCCAGGCACCGACCGCCGAAACGCGCACATCTGCCGCGGTGAAGATGCGCGTGCGGTTTATGTCATGGAGGTCAATGCGCGGTTCCCGGCGTTGCGAATTGAGGTCGACAGACCGACGACGGGACGCCTGGGCGCGGGTCAGGGCGGCACAGGCAGAACTTGTTGCCTTCGGGGTCGGCCAGCACGTACCAGCTGCGGATGCCCTGGCCAACATCGACCTGCCGGGCGCCCAGCGCAAGCAGCCGGTCAAGCTCGGCGCCCTGGGCGCGGCTGACCGGCTTGACGTCAATGTGCAGCCGGTTCTTGGCCAGCTTCGGGCCGTCCAGCACAGACCGGAAGTCAATCTCGAACGGGCCACCGTCCACCCCGATCGAGACGCCGTAGCTGCCGCGCTTGATAACCTGCCAGCCCAGTGCCGCTGCCCAGAACCGGGCGAGCAGCTCTGGGTCGGTGGCATCAATGACAAGGGAAGCGACCTGGTTTCACCGGCTTGTGGTAGCACATCGCAGGCGCGATAGCCACTGATTACGTCGCCCGGGCCGGGCACTGGTGAACCCATCGAAACGGCAGCTGATCGAAGCAGTGCAGGCGCACTCGCCGCACGCGCTCGGCACCTCACGCTGAACGGCTCCGGCTCAGCAGCGCCGCCCCCGGCCGCCGATACGTCCGAACGTCCATCCCACATGCCGCTGCGAGACTCGAGCATCGGCCGCGTAAGCGTGTAACTCTATGGCGGGATCGCCGGGATGCTGCGGTCACGGCTGAGTCGACCTGGTGAAGCGTCCTCGCGGTCCGGGTCGACGGGTCGCGGTGTTTAGCAGCGAGAGCCAGGCGGTGGACAAGCAGCCGCGCCACCGGCAAAGCGATGGCTAGCAGCACCCAGCGCCGCAACCGGCGGGTAAAGAATATCCACATGTCGGCTGTCCCTCATACGTACCGCTGTTCCGGTCGGGGCGCTACCCACAGTGCGGCGCTGTAATCACCGCGCCGATCTGATCCCGCCTGGGCTGCCAGCGCATCGTGTGCCCCAGCGGACAGCGACGTCACGACGTCACCGCTGACTGCGCCTTGCGAAATTTCACACACGGCTGCCGCAGGAACTTATTCTTCCGCCGCTGGGAGCGCGGGCACCTGCACCTTCGGGAGTGCCCGGCTGGTAGCTTGCTGCCGTGGATTTCCAGGACGTTGTCGGGCGGCGGCGGATGGTCCGCAGCTATGACGTGAACCGGCCGGTGCCGCCGGAGCTGGTTGACCGGATCGTGGCCAACGGCCTGCGGGCGCCGTCCGCGGGCTTCTCCCAGGGCTGGGGATTCCTGGTGCTCGACACCCCCGCCGATGTGGCCCGGTTCCGCGGCGCGGTCCGCCCAGACGATCATCCCGAGGACTGGTTTGCCGCCAACGTGGATGCCCCGCTGCTGATCATCCCGCATTCGAACAAGGAGGCCTACCTCGATCGCTATGCGCTGCCGGACAAGGGCTTCACCGACCGGTCCGATGCCTGGTGGCCTGCTCCCTACTGGGATATCGATACCGGGTTCGCATCACTGCTGATGTTGCTGACCGCCGTGGACGCGGGGCTGGGAGCTTGTTTTTTCGGCATTCCGGTCGAGCGGATCGATGCCTACCGGGCAGCGTTCGGTGTCCCCGCCCAATTCCATCCGATCGGGGCGATCTCCATCGGCTACAGCGACGAGCCGCCACGCGACCTGAGCAGCCGGCGCAAAGCCCAGGGCGAGACGGTCCACCGAGGCCGGTGGAACCAGCCAGCCACATGAACCGCAGCGAAGGCTGCCCCATTTCAGCCATCGCTTCCGATTGCCCATAGCCGCACTCACATGCCGCGGGGAGTGCTGGCTAGGCCCGTTTCGCGGGGAAGTGATTTCAGGGGGTCCAGCAGCGGGCTCAGCGCTGCAGTCCATTCCACGACCATCGCGGAATGCTCATGCCCTCGGGAACATCGTCAGCGGACTGATGGTAGCGGGCCATTTCCGTCGTGGTGGCCCAGGCGAAGTAGTCATGCAGGACCTGCCGGACAGGCCCGGCCGCTGCCAGGCCGACGTCTTGCATCGCCTGGTCGAAACACTCGATCGCCCGCCGGTCCATCTCCTCATGCGGGCCGTTGCCGCTGTGGATCTGCACGACCGACGTCTGGTCCCCGTAGGCGCCAGAATAGGCGGCAGGACCACCGAGGGCCTCCGTCCAGTATGCGGCGAGCCGCTGGCTGTGCTGCGGATGGAACCCGTGGCTGAACGCGTGGCTGACGACCTCATCGGCCATCACCCGGGCATGCCACGCCTCGGCCAGGCGGAGCAGGCCCTCGCTGCCGCCCGCGGCCTCATACACACTTTGCATGCCACCAGACTGCCACGCTGCCCGAATGCGCCGACGCCACGAAGCAGGGTCCCGGGGCCAGATTGGCCCCAGTTGCCCGCGTAGGGGTCGTCATCTTGGCGGTGACGCGGATCGCGGGTCATGGCGGTGACGCGGATCGCGGGTCACGGCGGAGACGGTGATCGGCGGGAACCTCGGCCAAGGCGATACGGATCCCGTCGGGATCCTCCATCCACATCACGATCAAGCTCCGGGGCTCGGTTGCGGGCTTGCGGAGGATGGGGGCCTCCGGCCGCGGCCAGCCGGGCGTGCTCGGCGTGAATGTCCCGTACCTGGATCCAGGTCATCATCACTGGGCACCCGGCAGGCCGGCCGCGTGCCCCGGAGACCTCGAGCAGGCCCGGGCCGGGGAAGAACACCACGCCGGGATCGTCCGGGGGGCTGAACTCCCGGTAGATGGCCAGGCCCAGCGCGTCGCGGTAGAAGCGGCGGCTGCGGTCCAGGTCGCTGGGGCGCAGCAGGATCCGGCTGCTCAGAACGTCCACGCGACTATTCCGGCGTCATGTTGAGTGACACGGCAGGTCGTTGAGAACG
>JAFAPY010000145.1 GCA_019246795.1 Streptosporangiaceae bacterium
GCCGCCGCACTCGGTCAATGGGCAGCGGAGCGCGCCCGCGAGTGCGCCCGCCCGGAGATGCTCGCTACCGCTCTTCCTCCTGTCGCCGCGGTCCGGGTGGCGCGCGGCGACGCCCCTGGCGCCCTGGCGCTGCTGGCCGAGCTCAGCGACCCCCACGTTGCCTGGACAGCGCCCTACGCCGCGAACCTGGCAGGCGCCGCCCGCACGGCGCTGGCGGCAGGCGCACCCGGACTGGCTGCGGAACTGGCCGACGCAGTGCAGCCCAGGCACCCGCTGCAGCAGCATGCGCTGATCACCGTCCGGGGCTTGCTCGCCGAGCAGCGCGGCGACCACGCCGAGGCGGCGGCCCTGTTCGCCGACGCCGCCGGCCGCTGGGTGCAGTTCGAGGTGCCCTGGGAGCGAGCACAGGCGCTGCTGGGACAGGGACGGTGCCTGCTCGCGCTGCGCAAGCCAGCCGAGGCCCGCGAGCCCCTGCGCACGGCACGGGACATCTTCACCTCCCTCGGCGCAAAGGCCGCCCAAACCGAAACTGGCCTATTGATTGAGCATGGGATCACGGTCGCCGGATAGCAGACCAGCTATCGCCGGATACGGCGAACCAGGTACGCCCTGGCCGCGGCCGCCGAGGCACCGTTACTCCCTCCCTGGCCCGCGCGGTCGCCGCGGTGGGTGACAATGGTGGCGACAGGAGGGAGCCGCCGATGACTGCGCCTGCTGAGGTGGGCACCGGCCTGCGGAGCTTCCTGCACGGGCTGCCGGGGGTGGACCGGGTGGGTGCCGAGGCGAGGGCGGGCACGCTGGCCAGCCGGTCAATCAAGACCACGGCCAAGCGGTGGGCGCTCGACGCCGCCATCTCGATGATCGACCTGACTACGCTGGAGGGCCAGGACACCCCGGGCAAGGTGCAGGCGCTATGCGCCAAGGCCAGGCGCCCGGACCCGGCCGACCCGACCGTGCCGGAGGTCGCCGCCGTCTGCGTCTACCCCGATCTCGTGCACGTCGCCGCATCCGAGCTGGCCGGCAGCGGGGTGCGCGTGGCCAGCGTGGCGACCGCGTTTCCCAGCGGCCGGGCCAGCCTGGACGTCAAGCTGGCCGACGTGAAGTCCGCGGTCGCGGCCGGCGCCGACGAGGTGGACATGGTGATCGACCGCGGCGCGTTCCTGGCCGGGGCCTACCAGCTGGTCTACGACGAGATCGCCGCGGTCCGCGAAGCCTGCCAGGGCACGCACCTCAAGGTCATCTTGGAGACCGGGGAACTGGCCACGCTGGACAATGTCCGCCGCGCCTCGTGGCTGGCCATGCTGGCTGGCGCCGACTTCATCAAGACATCCACCGGCAAGGTTGCCCCCGCCGCCACGCTGCCGGTGACGCTGGTCATGCTGGAAGCCGTGCGCGAGTTCCGCGAGACGCACGGCCGTCAGGTCGGTGTCAAGCCGGCCGGCGGCATCCGCACCGCCAAGGACGCCATCCGGCACCTGGTGCTGGTCAACGAGACCGCGGGGGAGGACTGGCTCGACTCCCGCTGGTTCCGGATCGGCGCCTCCAGCCTGCTGAACGACCTGCTCATGCAGCGGACCAGGATGGCCACCGGGCGCTACTCCGGTCCGGACTACTTCACGCTGGACTGACCTGGGATGCCTATCTTCGACTACGCGCCCGCGCCGGAATCACGTGACATCGTCTCGATCAGGCCGTCCTACGGCCTGTTCATCGACGGCGAGTTCACCCACGGCATCGACGGCCACCCGTTCAAGACGATCTCCCCGGCCACCGAGGAGGTGCTCGCCGAGGTGACCGAGGCGGGCCCGGTCGACGTGGACCGCGCGGTGGCTGCCGCCCACACGGCGTACGAGCACACCTGGTGCGCGATGCAGGGCAGGGAACGAGCCAAGTACCTGTTCCGCATCGCCAGGATCGTCCAGGAAAGAGCCCGCGAGCTTGCCGTGCTGGAGTCTCTCAATAACGGCAAGCCGATACGGGAATCGCGCGACGTGGACATCCCGCTGGTCGCCGCGCACTTCTTCTACTACGCCGGGTGGGCGGACAAGCTGGAGTTCGCCGGGTTCGGCCCACGACCGCGCCCGCTCGGGGTGGCCGGCCAGGTCATCCCGTGGAACTTCCCGCTGCTGATGCTGGCCTGGAAGATCGCCCCGGCGCTGGCATGCGGCAACACGGTCGTGCTCAAGCCCGCCGAGACCACTCCGCTGACCGCACTGACGTTCGCCGAGATCTGCCAGCAGGCCGACCTGCCGCCGGGAGTGGTCAACATCGTCACCGGCGCGGGCGAGACCGGCCGTGCCCTGGTGGAGCACCCAGGTGTCGACAAGGTGGCGTTCACCGGTTCCACGGAGGTGGGCAAGCAGATCGCCCGGGCGCTTGCGCGCAGGCGGACCAAGCTCACCCTGGAGCTGGGCGGGAAGGCCGCCAACATCGTGTTCGAGGACGCGCCCATTGACCAGGCCGTCGAGGGCATCGTGAACGGCATCTTCTTCAATCAGGGGCACGTGTGCTGCGCGGGCTCCCGGCTGCTGGTGCAGGAATCGGCCTACGACGACGTGCTCGCCGCGCTGCGCCGCCGGCTCGCCACGCTGCGCCTCGGCGACCCGCTGGACAAGAACACCGACGTGGGCGCGATCAACTCGGCGGCCCAGCTGCCCAAGATCCGCGAGCTGTCCGAGATCGGCGAGGCCGAAGGCGCGCAGCGCTGGTCGCCGCCGTGCGAGCTGCCG
>JAFAPY010000008.1 GCA_019246795.1 Streptosporangiaceae bacterium
GGTGCCGAACTTGGCCGGGCCGGCATCGCCTCTCCCGCCGATGTCGCCGCCGCGGCGCAAGCCGCTGCCGCCGCCCAGCCTGCGTGGGCGGCGCTTCCCTACACCGAGCGGGCCGCGATCCTGCGCCGGGCAGGCGATATCTGGAAGGCCAACGCCGCCGAGATCGAGACCTGGAGCATCCGGGAGGGCGGCAAGGTCCCGCCGGCAGCGCAGTTCGAGACACATGTGGCCACGGAGGAGGTGTTCGAGGCCGCTACGCTGCCGTCCCGGCCGTATGGCGAGCTGCTGCCCAGCGAGCAGCCGCACCTCAGCTTCGCAGAGCGGATCCCGGTCGGCGTGGTGGGGGTCATCTCCCCGTTCAACTTCCCGCAGATCCTGGCAATCCGGTCCGTCGCCCCGGCGCTGGCGCTGGGCAACGCGGTCGTCCTCAAGCCTGATCCGCGCACGGCTGTCTGCGGCGGTGTGGTGCTCGCCCGCGTGTTCGAGGAGGCCGGCCTGCCGGAGGGGCTGCTGCATGTCCTGCCGGGCGGCGCGGACGCGGGCGAGGCACTGATCACCCACCCGCGGGTACGCCTGATCTCGTTCACCGGCTCCACGGCGGTCGGACGGCATGTCGCCGAGCTGGCCGGCCAGCACCTCAAGCGGGCCCACCTGGAGCTGGGCGGGAACTCGGCCCTGGTCATCCTCGATGACGCCGACCTGGATAAGGCGGCCTCGGCCGGGGCCTGGGGCTCGTTCATGCACCAGGGCCAGATCTGCATGACGACCGGGCGGCACCTGGTCGCCGCGGCGGTGTACGACGACTACCTGGCCCGGCTCGCCGGCAAGGCCGAGCAGCTACCGGTCGGCAACCCGGCCACCGAGCCGGTAGCGCTCGGGCCGGTCATCGACGAACGGCAGCGGGACAAGATCCACGGCCTGGTCACCGCCAGCGTGAACGCTGGCGCCAAGGTGGCCGCCGGAGGCAGCTACGAGGGCCTGTTCTACAAGCCGACCGTGCTCGCAGGCGTCTCCCCGGACATGCCCGCCTATGCGCAGGAGGTGTTCGGGCCGGTCGCGCCGGTGATGCGCTTTTCCAGCCTGGACGAGGCGGCCGGGCTGGCGGCCGGCACCGGGTACGGCCTGTCGCTGGGCATCCTCACCGGGGACGCCATGCGCGGCCTGGAACTCGCGCGCCGCATTCCCACCGGCATCGTGCACGTCAACGATCAGACCGTCGACGATGCCCCGAACGCCCCCTTCGGCGGCCTGTTCGACTCCGGCACCGGGACCCGGTTCGGCGGCAGCGCGAACATCGAAGCCTTCACCGAGACACGCTGGATCACGATGCGGCGCGACATCCCCCCCTATCCGTTCTGACGGCCTGCCCTCCGCCGTCAGGACCATGCGTGCTGCAGGTAGCGAGATCATCACCAGCGCGGCGAACCCTGTGGTGAAGCGGGTCCGCTCGCTGGCCGATCGCAAGCAGCGGCGCCAGCAAGGCGCCTTCGTGGTAGAGGGCACGCAGCCTGTCGGCCGCGCGATCGAGGCGGGCTGGGAGGTCGAGGTCCTGATCGTCGCCCCTGATCTGCTCACCGGCACCGCGGCGGCGATCGCTGACGCCGCGCGGGCGCGGGGCATCCGGGCCGCGCAACTGAGCGCGGAGCTTTTCCGCCGGGTATCGGACCGGGAAGGGCCGTCGGGACTGGCCGCCATCGTCCGCGGCAAGCCGGGGCCGCCCGGCGACCTGCCCGTGCGGCCCGACTCGGTCTACGTCGCCCTGCACGAGATCGGCAACCCGGGAAACCTCGGCACGATCATCCGCACCGCGGACGCCACCGGGGCGGCCGGCGTCATCGTGGTCGGGGACACCGCCGACCCGTTCGCGCCCAGCGCCGTCAAGGCCAGCATGGGGTCGCTGTTCGCGGTGCCCGTAGCGCACATGGCCGACGCCGGGGCCCTGTTCGGCTGGGCCCGGGCCGCCGACGTCCGGGTCGTGGCGACATCAGGCCGCGCAGACCGCGAGCACTGGGCCGCCCGGTACCGCCCGCCGCTGGCGATCCTGCTCGGGTCCGAAGGCGCCGGACTGCCCGCCGACGTGCTCGCGCAGGCTGACGAGCGCATCCGCATCCCGATGACCGGCACCCCGGAATCGCTGAACCTGGCGGTTGCGGCCGGGGTCATGCTCTACGAGGTGCGCCGCCAGGTCAGGCCCCGGCGGCCGGGGGAATCAGCCGGCCGGCGGCATAGTCGCTTAGTTTTAAGCTAGCAACGATGGTCCGGCCACGCGCATCGTGGACGTGCTCCGTGCCCCTGCGAGGTGACCTCCGTGCCCGAGCCCAGCCGTAAGCGGCGCCTGCTCGTCCTGGGCATCTGCTGCCTGAGCCTGTTCATCGTCGGCCTCGACGCCACGATCGTGAACGTGGCGCTGCCGTCGATCGGGCGTGACCTGCACTCGTCGGTGTCCGGTCTGCAGTGGACGATTGACGCGTACACGCTGGTGCTCGCGAGCTTGCTGATGTTCTCCGGGTCGACCGCGGACCGGATCGGGCGCCGGAAGACATTCCAGGCGGGCCTGGCCCTGTTCACGCTCGGCTCGCTGCTGTGCAGCCTGGCGCCGGCCCTGGGATGGCTCGTCGCCTTCCGGATGCTCCAGGCGGTCGGCGGCTCGATGCTCAACCCGGTGGCGATGGCGATCATCACCAACACGTTCACCGAACCCGCCGAACGGGCCAAGGCGATCGGCGTGTGGGGGGGCGTGTTCGGCCTGAGCATGGCACTGGGGCCGGTCGCCGGCGGCGCACTGGTGGACTCGATCGGCTGGCGCGGCATCTTCTGGGTCAACATCCCGGTCGGGATCGCGGCGATCGTGCTGACCGCGCTGTTCGTGCCCGAGTCCCGGGCCGACCGGTACCGCCGCCCCGATCCCGTGGGCCAGGTCCTCGTCATCGTCATGCTGGCATCGCTGACCTACGCGATCATCGAGGGTCCCAGCTCCGGCTGGGGCTCGGCGAAGATCCTCACCTTCTTCGGCGTTGCCGTGGCGGCGCTGGCCGCGTTCCTCGTCTACGAGCCGCGGCGCGCCGATCCGCTGATAGATCCCCGGTTCTTCCGCAGCGCGCCGTTCTCCGGCGCCACCGCCACCGCGGTGAGCGCGTTCGCGGCGCTCGGCGGTTTCCTGTTCCTCAACACCTTGTACCTGCAAGACGTCCGGGGATTCAGCCCGCTCACGGCCGGGTTGTACCTGTTCCCGATGGCCGTGACGCTGGCGGTGTGCGCGGTGCTGTCCGGACGGATCGTGGCCTCCCGGGGGCCCAGGATCCCGCTGGTGACCGCCGGCATCGCCTTGATCATCGCCGGGGCGCTGCTCACCAGGCTGACCGATGTGACCAGCGCCGGGTTCCTGGTGCTCAGCTACATGGTGTTCGGTGTCGGCTCGGGCCTGGTCAACGCGCCGATCACCAACGCCGCGGTGTCCGGCATGCCCCGGCAGCAGGCAGGCGTCGCGGCCGCCGTGGCGTCCACCAGCCGCCAGGTGGGGACCTCGCTCGGCGTCGCCGTCATGGGATCGGTGCTTGCCGACAACCTGCGCGGCCCGATGCGCACCGGGTTCGTGCACGCCAGCCAGCCCGGCTGGTGGATCGTGGCAGCCTGCGGCGCGATCATCGGAGTCCTCGGCATCGTGACGACCGGCCCGTGGGCGCGCCGCACCGCGGCGCGTACCGCCGCCCTGCTCGAACCGGCGGGCGAGCAGCCGCCGGTGGCAAGCGAGACATCACCGGCGGCGGGATGACAGCGCCGCGGTTACTGCCGGCCGAAGCCGTCGAATTCCCCGTTCCGCACGCCGCCGAGGAAAGCATGCCATTCGTCTGGCGTGAAGCGGAGCACCGCCCCCGCGGGGTTCCTGCTGTTGCGAACGCCGATGCCGCCGTCGGGCAGGCTGGCCACCTCGACGCAGTTGCCGTTGTAGAGGCTCAGCGAGCTCTTGACCCAGTAAAGGCCCGAGCCCGGGCTTCCGGGCAGGCCCGCGGTCGTGGGTCTTTCCATTTCGTTACCTCCCGGTTGCGTTCTGTCACCTCGATGGTAACTACTGCTAGCAATCGAGTCAACACCCAAGGTAGTGACCCGATTTTAAGAGAGTAGCAGTATCAGTTGCGTTCAGGTGGCTCATTGGCCCCAAAGAGCACGGCCATAGCTCTGGCCTATAACGCAACGCCGACCTCAGCAGCGCGGCACGGGCCATGGCCGGGACCGGGCCGTGCGGTGGTTGCGGCAGGGGAAGATTAGCCTGCCGCGGCGTAGGGACGGTCACGGCAGGAGGTCACCGCGGTAACGATGGGCAGGAGGTCACCGCGATAACGACCGGCAGCAGTCGCCGCGATAACGACCGGCAGCAACGGCGCGGTAACGACCGGCAGCAACGGCGCGGTCAGTCACGCATGAGCGTGCCGCCGGGCACCCGACCAGTGCGACTCGGCCGTTTCCAGGATCAGCGCCCTGGACGCCTCCGGGTCCAGCGACGCGTCGGCGAGCATCTGGAACGCGATCCTGTGCAGGTAGGTTTCCCGCTCCCCCTCCACGGTGAAGCCGCTGCGCATATGCTCGGTGCTCACCACGTCCTGCAGCATCGCATCGCTGTCGTCCCCAAAGCCGAATATGACGACGGATTCGCCGGAGGCGGTGTGCTGCGCGTCCAGGGGGAGGACCTGCAGGGTCAGGTTCGGCCGGTCGGCCTCTCGCGCCAGACGCTGAAGCTGGTCATACATCACCGAATCGTCGCCGATCCGGCGCTTCAGGACCGATTCATCGAGCACCACAGACACCTGGAGCCCTTCGCGGTCCAGGACCCGCTGGCGCCGCATGCGGACCCTGACCAACCGCCCGATCATGCCCGGCGTAACCGGCTCGACCCGGCTGTAGCTGCTGATGATCTGCCGGGCATACACCTCAGTTTGCAGCAGGCCCGGCACGACGTACACGTGCCAGACGGCGATCGACGTCGCCTCGTGCTCCAGGCCGATGAACTGCTGGTAGTCCTCGGAAATGCTCTCTGCGAACTCTTCCCACCAGCCCTTCTGCGCCGCGTCCTCGGCGAGCGCGAGCAGGAAGGCGCGGCGGGGCCCGGTGACCTGGTAGTAGTCCAGCAGCCTCTCGACCTCCCGCGGCCGCAAGCCGGTCCTGGCCCGCTCGTACCTGCTGATCTTGGAGGGCGACCATTTCAGCGCCGAGGCGACCGCGTCCCCGCTCTTTCCCTTGCTCTCTCGGAGCGCGCGGAGTTCAGCGGCGAGCCGGAGCCGCCGCACCGTGGGGCTTCCTGGAGCGGCCATCGGGCGTCTTCCTCCTCGGCGCCGAGCGGGCGCGACGAGTGCGAGAGCGTGCAGGTTTCGCTGAGACTATCGGTGAAACCTTGCTACACCGTACCCGTGCCCGCTGCAACTGCGGCCCGGCACGCGCCAGCCGGAGCGCGAGTCCCCGGCCGTCGGCAGCGGGCCGCGATCCGCCGGCCGTGCTGGCGGCCCGGCCGCGGGCACGCCAGCGCTGCGACGCTGCGCAGCTTATGGGCAAGAGTGACGAGGAGAAATCGCCTGCAGGCCTGAGCCTGCGCTAGGTTAGTTCACCCGTGAAAGTGAGTGAGGGGAATCGCCCCGTGGAAATGAGTGAGCGGGCTCGCCCCGTGGAAATGAGTGGCCGCCAACGCCACGTGGGCGCTCGGCGCCGGCGCGGCCGCCGCCGGCACCGCTGAGCCAGCCAGAATTGACCCGGCCGCGCTGAATGCTACGATGGCCGGAATGATGATGGCTCGCGCAACGCGCATGATCCCTCCATGGCGTCTCCGCAGGCCGACAGCCTCCCGCGTGGTCCGCCGGCCCATGCGGATCGTCCGGGTCATGCGGAGCTATTGTCGGCCTTACCTGTTTTATGCACCCAGGGTAAACCCTTATGTACGCAACTTGCAATTATTGAAAGATTGCAGTCTCTTTTATCGGAAAGAATCATTCCTTCATGCGCGAGAAGTTACAGCATTTCGTGCCGTGCAAGGCTCATGAAATTTGCATCGCACATGGCACGGAGTCGTACCGGCATCGGCGGCTGGCGCCCAGGGCGCCGAATTAATGTCCGAAATGCCCCGCTTGTCCGCTGAATTTGCCGGTAGTAACGTTTAGTGCATGGCAGCGGTGACCCCCGCCTGCGCGCTGATCGGCCGTGCCGCGGAGCTGACCCTGCTGACCGGCCTGCTCCGCGAGGCGGCGCGGGGGCGCGGCAGTTCGGCGCTCGTCGAGGGCGAGCCGGGCATCGGCAAGTCGGCGCTGGTGCGGGCGGTAGCCGCGGCGGCACCGGATGCCGGCTGCCAGGTGTTCTGGGGGGCCGGCGACGAGCTGGGCCAGGCGCTGCCGCTGCTGCCGTTCCTCGACGCGCTGCGGGTGCGCGAGGGCGCCGCCAATCCGCGGCGGAATACGATCGTCCAGCTGTTGCGCGGTGAGGTCACCGCAGACCGCAGTACCGACGTGCCGGGGGTGCTGGCAGAGCAGCTGCTGGCGCTTGTCGCCGAGGAGTGCGCGGCGCGGCCGACCGTCCTGGTCGTCGACGACCTGCAGTGGGCCGACCCGGCCAGCGTCACGGTGTGGGGGCGGCTGGCAAGGTCGGCACGGCAGATGCCGCTGCTGCTGATCGGCATGATGCGCCCGGTGCCGCAGCGGGATGACCTGCTGGCGCTGCGGCGAATGGTGGGCGACGCCGCCCGGCTCCAGCTCGACGGGCTCACCGGGTCAGCGGTGACCGAGCTGGTCGCGGGCCTGGCGGGCGGCAGGCCCGCCGAGCGCCTGCTGCGGCTCGCCGACGGCGCAGCGGGCAACCCGCTCTACGTCACCGAGCTTGTCGCCGCGCTGGCCCGCGGCGACAAGCTGACCATCACCGAGACGGGAGCCGCCGAGCTGGCGGGCGGCTCGGCGCCGGGCTCGCTGTCCGCGGCCATCGCGGACCGCCTGGGATTCGTCACCCGCCCGGTGCGCGACCTGCTGCGCGCCGCGGCGCTGCTCGGCACCGAGTTCGCGGTCGCCGACCTGGCGATCGTCTTGCGCCGCGGCGTGGCCGACCTGGTCCCGGCGGTCGACGAGGCGGGTGCCGCCGGCGTGCTGGCCGAGTCCCGCCGCGGCCTCGCGTTCCGGCATCCGCTGATCCGGGCGGCGCTGTACGACGACATGCCCGCGCCGGTGCGGGCAGCATGGCACCGCGACGCGGGGCAGGCGCTCGCGGCGGCCGGCGCGCCGCCGGACCGGGTGGCCCGGCAGTTGCTGCACGCCGTCGGCGGGCCCGACGTCACGGCCGAGCCGATGGCCGAGTGGATGCTGGACTGGCTGTCCCGCGCCGCGGACGTCCTGGTCGGCCGGGCGCCGGGGGTGGCGGCCGAACTCCTCGCGCGGGCGGTCGCCAGCTGCCCGGTCGGCTCGGCCCGGCACGCCTGGGCGGCAAGCCGGCTCGCCGACGCCCGCTACCGTCTCGGCGACAGGGCCGGAGCCGAGCACGCGGCGACGCGCGCGCTGGAGCACGCCGCAGAGCCTGACCTGCTCGTGGACCTGCACTGGACGCTCGCGCAGTGCCGCATGCTGGCAGGTGACTCCGCTGAGTCACTGGCCATGCTGGACCGGGCGCTGGCCGCCCCGGGGCTGCCGGCCCGCCACCGGGCCAGGCTGCTCGCGCTCGCCGCGCGGACGCACGGCAACCTCGGCGAGGCCGGCAAGGCCGGCCAGGTCGCGGCCAGCGCGCTGGCGGCGGCGGCTGAGGCGGGCGACAACTGGTCGATGGGCTGGGCTCTGCACGTGCTGACGCTGGTGGCCGAGGCGCAGGGGCACGTGACCGACGCGCTGCCGCTGTTCGACCGGGCGCTGACCGTCACCGAGTCCGATCCGGCGCTGACCGACCTGCGGCTGCTGCTCCAGCTCAACAAGGCCGTCACGCTGGGCAATCTCGACCGCTATGCGGAAGCGCTGGCCCTTGCCGGGCAGGCACGGCATCTCGCGGCCCAGGTCGGCACGACGTTCCGGCTGACTCAGGCGCACTGCGCCCTCGGCCAGCTGCTCTTCGAGACCGGGCAATGGGACGATGCGCTCGCCGAGGTGGGGATCCTGCCGGAGGACCTGAAGGAACCCGCCGTGGCGTGCTGCGATCTCGGCATCGCGGCCGTGATCAGCTTCCACCGCGGCGACACCGGCGCGGCGTGGCGCCATCTCGCCGCCGCGGCGCCGCACGCCGAGCGCATCGGGCACCGGCCCATCGGCACCTTGGTCCTCGCCCGCAGCCTGGCCGGTGAGCAGGACGGCGCGCTGCCACAGGCGCTTGCCGCGCTGCAGGACGCGTTCGGCCGGGAAACCGAAGACGTCGAAGAAGTCGAGGACCTGCTCCCCGACGCGGTCCGCCTCGCCGCCGCGACCGGGGACCCGGGCGCCGCACGCGCCCTGGCCGGCCAGGCCGCCGCGCTCGCCGCCGGGTCGGAGATCCCGCACCGGCAGGCCAACGCGCTGTACTGCCGCGGCCTGCTGGACCACGATGGCGCCCTGCTCCTTGCGGCCGCGGAGCGTTACGACGACGCCGGCAGGCCACTGCAGGAGGCGAAGGCGCTGGAGGCGGCCGCCGTACGGTTCGTCCATGCCGGTGACCGCGCCAAGGCGCGGGCCGCGTTCACCCGCGCCGTGGAGGTCTACACCGGCCTCGGCGCCGCCTCGGACATCGCCCGGCTGCAGGCCGCGTTCCGGGCCCACGGGATCCGGCGCGGACCGCACGCCAAGCACCGGCGGGCGCGCAGCGGCTGGGACAGCCTGACGCCGACCGAGATCAAGGTCGCCGAGTTCGTGGAGGAAGGACTTTCCAATCCGGAGATCGCCGCCAGGCTGCTGCTTTCCCGGCGGACCGTGGCCACCCACGTCTCCCACATCCTGAAGAAGCTCAACGTCCACTCGCGGACCGACATCGCCCGTGAGTCGGCCCTGCGCACCATCGCGTCGAGCTGACCGGCTAGCCCCCGGCCGCGGGAACCGCGGCCGCGAGCCGGCGCGGGCCGCGTGTGCCGCGGCCGGCACGACCGTGCCGGAGCGCGAGCGTGAAGTACACGGCCTTGCCCGGGCGCGTGCGGTAGACCCCCCATTCCGCCGAGAGGCCGGAGACCAGCAGCAGGCCCCGACCGGTCTCCGCATCGGCCGGGGAGTTCACCAGCACCGGCAAATAGCGCGAGGTGTCGTGGACATCAACACGCAGCCGGTCCCGGGTCCGGGTGATGGCAAGCGTGACGGTCCCGCCGGGCTCGTGCCTGATGGCGTTGGTCACCAGTTCGCTGGTCAGCAGCACCGCGACGTCAGGGTCGGCGGGGACGTCCCAGGTGCGGATGGCCGCCCGGACCCGCGTGCGGGCCTCGGCCGCGGCGCCCGGCCCGGAGGCCAGCTGCAGGCGGCACAGGTGCAGCTCGGTCGGGCGGGGCACCATCGTGTTCGTTGGGGCCATCACGTTCATCGGGTTCCTTAGCGGGCCGTTCGAGGTGTCCGCACAGCGCTCGTCGCCCTGCGCGGCTGCTTCCGGGAGGTCCGGGCGCGATGCCGGCGATGCCCGGTGCCGGTTGCATAAAAAATGGTGCTGCAAATTGCGGTGAGAGACATCGGTCAGCTGACCGATCTTGCTCCATGGCCGGCGAGCCGCCGGGCATGGACTGCACTGGG
>JAFAPY010000013.1 GCA_019246795.1 Streptosporangiaceae bacterium
ACGCCCAGCTCTTCGACGTGCACGGCACCTTCATCGCCACCGTGGACGCCTGGTGGCACAGCGCCGGGGTCGCGGCGGAGGTCGACTCTCGCGCCTACCACCTGGCGGCCGCGGACCAGGATCGCACCACCGAACGGCACGACATGCTGATAGCCCACGGCATCTTCCCGCTCCACTTCCCGCCTCGGCGGATAAGGACCGACCCCGACGGGGTAGTCAGCGACCTCCGGTCCGCGATAGAGAAAGGGCTCCACCGGCCCACGCTGCCGATCCATGCGGTCCCGCTGGCCGCGTAGCGTCACTGGGCACCCGGCCGTCCATCGCCTGGCCGCGGGCGCCGCCTCCGGTGCCCGAACGCTGACGTTCCCGGTTTATGTTCGCGATGAAGACCCGGCCAAGCCGAAGAATGCTGACGGCATCGACGACCCCCGGTGGCGGCGGTCGGCACGAGCAGCAACGCAGGCAGGCGCCCGTATCTGGCGTCCGCGTTCGAAAGCCGGCCAGCACCGTCCTTCGCGCGCGGCGGCACGCGCCGCGTCCCCGTTCGGCGTGTCCATCTCGGCCGCCGCCTTGCCGCCCTGCGTAAGTCACTATTCTGCTGCCGAACCGAACTGCGGAACGCAGGTCGCCGTGCCGACGTTGTCTGGGTGATTCAGACGCGTCAGCGAGGATCTTCTGGACTTCCGTCAATGGAGTGACGAAAGTGAGCGCGATAGGCACTGAGCGGCCGCGCGGCGGCTTGTCCGACGCGCGCGCTCCAGGCAGCACTGAGCGGCCGCCTGCGCCGCGGAGCATGGGCGCTGATGCGCGCGGCGCACCGGCGCGCCGGTTCCGCCGAGGCGATGTCGTCGCCGTCGCCCTGCTCGTCACGGTGCCGGCCGTCATCTTCAGCGTCCCTGCGCTGCTCGGGCACGCCGTTCTCCCCGGTGATGACCTGACCCAGAACTTCCCGCTGCGCATGCTCGCCGGCCGCGAGATACAGGACGGGCACCTGCCGCTGTATGACCCGTACATCTGGAGCGGCGCGCCGTTGCTCGCGGGCTGGAACGCGGGCGCCGCGTACCCGCTCACCTGGTTGTTCGCCATTGTGCCCGGCACCGCCGCGTGGACGGTCAACATGATCGCCACCTGGGCGGTGGCCGGCGTCGGCATGTTCTGCTTCCAGCGGGCGCTGAGGCTGGCAAGCCTGGCCAGCTTCCTCGGGGCATTGTCGTTCGCCTTCGCCGGGGCCATGTCGGCGCAGGTGATCCATTTCGGCCTGGTGGCCGGCATGAGCTGGGTGCCGCTGCAACTGCTGGCCATTCTCCGGCTCTCGCAAGGCCCCTCCGCGGCGTCCAGGCCCGGCAGGCCGGCCGAGGCGCCCCGGGAGACCGGCCGGGGCTGGCTGGCCGGGCTAGCACAGCCGGGAAAGCTCGGCTGGATCGTGGTCCTCGCCGCCGCCACCGGCATGGTGATTCTCGCCGGAGAGCCGCGTGCCATCGACGACGCCTTGGCGGTCACGGTGATCTACGGGGTGTGGCAGGTTGCCCGGCTCAGGCGTAGGGCGGCCCCGGCCGCCGTCTCGGTAACCGCGGGCCTGACCCTGGGCGCGTGCCTCGGAGCGGTTCAGTGGCTGCCCGGCCTGGCCACGATCGGCACCTCCCAGCGCGGGGCGGCCTCGATGGCCTTGTTCAGTTCCGGCTCCCTTCCGGTCAGGTGGCTGCTTCTGACGCTGGTACCGGACCTCCTCGGCGGCTCCGGCTCGCTGGGCCAGCCCGGCTTCTTTACCTGGTACAACCTGACCGAGGTGACCAGCTACATCGGCATGTTCCCGCTGGTCGCCGCGTTCGCCTTGCTGCCCCGCCTCCGGCTGCGCCCGCGGCTCCCGGACTGGTTCGTCTGGCACATCACGGCGCTCGCCGGAGTCGTGCTCGCACTCGGGGGCAACACCGCCCTGGGCGGCGTCTTGTACCGGCTGCCGTTGTTCGGCGATCAGCGGCTGCAGAGCCGCAACATCCTCGTGCTGGACCTGGCACTCGCCGTCCTGCTCGGCTACTGGGCCGACTCCTGGAACAACCCGAAGGAGCCCGCAGCAGCCCCGGGCCGACACCGCCGAAGGGCGGAAACGGCCCTCGGCGTCGTGCCTCCGCTGGCAGCCATAGCGGTGGTCACGCTCGGCCTTACCTGGGGCACGGGCCTGCTGCGCTGGCTGGGGACGGGCGCCGCTCAGAGCGCCGATGTCATCGGCCACCTGAAGCCGTGGCTGATCCCGTACGCGGTGCTCGGCGCAGGCGCCGTCGCGCTGGTGGTCCTGCGCGGCATGGGCCTCGGGCAAAGATGGCACTCGCGCCTGCTCGCCGGTTTCGTCGTCATCGACCTGGTCGTCTTTACGGTCCTCTGCGTGGTCCTGGTCAAGACGGCCCCCTCCGGTGTCCCACAAGCCTCCCAAGCCTCCCACGCCTTTCACGCTCCCCGCGGCGACGGCGGCTCCGCGGCCGGCCGGACGGCCACAGCCACGGCCACGGCCACCGCCACGGCGACGGCAGCGCTGGCGGCGGCTTCCCCGCGCCCGATCGCGACGCTCGGATATCAGGGGCGGTTCGCGATCTACGATCCCGACCTGCTCGATCCGGGTCAGTTGTCCGACCTCGACCCGCCCGATCTCAACGTGGTCGGCGGCACCGCGATGCCCTCGGTGCAGGGCTACTCGTCGACGGTCGCCGCCTTTTACGCGTCGGCGACCGGATCACACACCGACACCGGCGACGGGCAGGACACGCTCGCTGCCCGCGCCGTCAGCGACGGGACCCTCGACCAGCTCGATACCTCGGTGCTGCTGACCCTGGGCAGCTACCTCCTCACCCCTGCGACGGGCGGCTGGCCCGCCGCCGGGCCGCCGGGTACCGGCCGGCGCGACATCGCCGGCAGCGAACGCGCCACCTGGTACCTGGGCGCGGCGAGTGCCGTGTCCGCGATTGAGGTACCTGACGCCGAGGCCCGGCAAGACGCGGCAGCCGGGACCCGGATCGGGCTGGCCGCGCCGGACGGCCGCATCCTCTGGTTCCGGCCCCGGGCAGCGACCGCCTCGTCCCTGGCGATCGCCTTTGGCCAGCCCATCACCAGCGTCGCGGTCATCGCCGCGGCCCACGGCGTGCCGGCCCAGCTGGGGCCGCCCGAGATCACCATGGCAGGCCGCGGCGTGGTCGTGGCCGACGGCCAGCTGCAAGATGCGCTGGTGCCGCCGCACTGGAACCCCGCCGGCTTTGACGGCCCGTTCGCGGTTTTCGCCAACCGCTTCGCCCAGCGGCCGGTGCGCATCCAGGCGCTGCCCGGCCGGCCGGCGCTCGGCGCGTGGATCAGGGACGACGACGGCGCGCCCGCCGAGCCGGCGGCGGCCACGGTGTTCTCCCCGTACGGCGCCCGCGTCGTCCGCGCGGTGGCGGCGATCCCCGGCTGGAGCGCCGCCTGGCAGCCCCGGCACGGCCCGGCGGCCACGCTGACCGTCCAGCGGGACGGCACCGTCCAGGCCGTCGACGTACCGCCCGGGCTGGGCGTCATCACCTGGAGCTACACGCCGCCGCGCTTGCTGGCCGGGCTGGTCCTGTCGCTGACAGCGACGGCGCTTATTCTCCTGTTCGGCACTGCCGGCTGGTCGGCCCAGCGCCGGTCACGCCCACTGCGGCGTTGAGCGCGTCGAGCGCCGATCCCTGCCGGGCCGCGTCGGCCCGGTCGAACGGGCCGGTCCAGGCCAGCCCGACCTGGTCGCGCCGGTTCCTGCTGTGGTGCCACAGCGACGTCGCGTTGCCGAGGATGAAGTCCCGGTATTCGGCGCGCGGGCTGCGCAGGTACAGCTCGTACAGGTTCCTGACGAAGATGCCCTTGAACTGCGCCATGTCGTCGCGGCGGCCGATGGCCCTGCGCTCTTCCGGCTCGGCCAGGATGCCCGGCGGCACCGTCAGGCCGCGCAGCGCCGCCGCGGCGATGGCTTCCGCCTGGGCAACAAGATCGCCGTCGCCGGTGATCTCGGCCAGCACCGCGAGCCCGCCGATGAGCACGCCCTGGTTGTAGGTCCAGGCGGTGCGGCCGTTGTTCGCGCAGTCCGTGGTCAGCCCGTCGTTGACCAGGCCGGCCGGCCCGATCAGCCCGCTGGCCCGGAACCAGTGCCACTCACGCAGTGCCCAGTCAAGGTAACCGGTGCCGTCATCAGCCGTCCGCTGATGCAGGCGCCCGGCGAGGAGCAGGAACAGCTCGTTCGGTATCGCGTTCTTGTATGTTCTGCGGCGGGTCCACCACAGCCCGCCGCCGCACACGTCGTCCCAGCCGGCCGCCATCCCCGCGAACAGCGCGCGCGCCGCGTTCAGGTACTTGGCTTCGCCGGTCAGGTCGAACGCCGCGATCCACGCCAGCGCCCACCAGCCGTCATCGTCGTAATACTGGTTGCTGAAACCCGGGTTGACCCGCTGGGCGGCCCTGAACGTCGTCTCGATGACGTAGGTGTACCTGGGCTCGCTGGTCCGCTGGCTGTGCTGGATCACCGTGGTCAGCGCGTTCGCGCAGTTCCACCAGCCCGTGGTCTTCCACAGCCCGGTCCGCGGCCTGTACCAGCGCTGCAGCGCGGCGGCGGCCGCATCGGCCCAGGTCCGGTAGGCCCGGTGCTGCTCCGGCTCCGGCCGCATGGCCGCGCGAGCTAGGCGGTTGGGCCGTTGGCCGGGTGCCCGGCGCTGAAGTGCAGCAGCGCCATGCCCCCGGTCGCCAGCGTGAGCCAGCGGGTCAGCGAGTTTCGCGGCAGCAGGGCGAGCGTGACCCACGCCAGCGCGGTGTACCAGGGCAGCGACCACGGGGCCACCAGCACCCATGCGAAGGTCAGCGCGCAGGTGGCCGCGAGCACGGCCGGCACGTCGGGGGACAGCCGGTTGTACAAGTACCAGGCAACCGCGATCATCAGCGGCGGCCAGGCCACGCCGATCAGCGCCGATGTCGCCGACGGGTTCGCCGGGTCCAGATGGTCGCCGATGACCTGGATCACATGCCAGATCGACGGCGTGATCACCCGCCCCGACGCGGCCGGCAGCGGCCGCAGCGCGGTCAGGCCGTAGCTGGAGAAGTACAGCCCGGACGTGACCACGGCCGCGACCGCGGCCGTGCGCAGCAGGCGCGCCCACGCGCGTTCGCGGATCAGCGGCACGGCGATGCCCAGCGCGACGAACACTGCGTTGACCTTGATGCCGCAGGCAACGCCGATCAGCACGCCGGCTGCGGCGTCATGCCAGGCGGTCGCGCCGCGCCGTGAGATCAGGATGGCCGCGATCCCGGCCAGCGCGAGGAAGGCGTCAAGCTGCGCGCCCATGACGAGCACGTAGATCAGCAGCGGGTTCGCGACCCAGATCAGGCCGGCGCGCACCGGGTTGGCCGCCGAGCGCAGCAGCAGGTACCCGGCGGCGAGGAACGCGATCCCCGTCATGACCATCAGCACCCAGATGGTCAGCCACGGCCTGGCCCCGCCGACCAGCGCAGCGGCAAGATGCGTCCAGGTGGCCACCGGGCCGTACACCGAAGGCGACGTCTGCCACCGGGGGTCGACCAGCGCGGTGTAGGGATTACTGGCGCCGCCAGGCAGGTCGGCTGGCGTGTACAGGTACGGATTGTGCCCGAGCGCGGCGATGCGCCCGTACGCGGCGTTGCTGGCCGGGTCCGAGGTGCCGACCGGCGTGATGTTCACCACCACCGCGACCACCGCCGCGGCGGACCAGAACACCCGGCGCGGGTCCGGGTGCCAGCCGCGGCTGTTCGCCCACAGCATCCCGGCCAAGCCCAGGCAGCACAGCACGATGCCCGGGTACATCGTGAGGTTGATCACGTCGGCGGACAGCGCAGGGGCGCCCAGCCGGCGCGCCAGCGCGGTGAGCGGCAGCAGCACCGGCAGCGTCGCCTGGCTTGCGCCCGGCGCGGTCGCGCACAGCCCGGTGAAGGCGACCAGCCCGAGCCCGAGCACGGACAGCGACACCGCGGGCAGCGGCCGGGCCAGCGGGCTGGACGCGAGCACCCGGATGAGCACGCCCATCATGGCTTCGACCCGGCCGCCGGGTATCGGCGGTTCGGCGAGCCTGGTGGCCTGTGCCGCGGCGGGATCTTCCGCGGTGCTGACGTCGGTTGACGTGGCGGTCGTGCCCCGGGTCACCGCGTCACCCCGCACCACGGCATGGCAGGCAGCGTCCCGGCCCGCGCCTGGCGCGGCCTGGACGCCGGAGCATCCATCGTCCGCATGCTAAGGCGGCCGCAACCAGCGGCCGTGCCGGCTTAGCATTACCCATGCCCATAGCCAAGGAGGGTAGCGCGATCACCCGTGTGCTGACGGCCGTCGCCGCCACTCTTCGCCGGCATTGGGTGTTTGCCGTGGTCGCGGTGTGCGCCGCCGCGCTGCGCGTGGTGGTGCAGCTCGCCTACGCCCCGGCGCTGATCTTCCCGGACAGCGAGCGGTACCTCGCCTACGCCCACAACTTCGTCGGCGGGCAATGGTCCCCGGACTGGCTGCGCACCAGCGGCTACTCGCTGCTGCTCATCCCGGCGGTGCTGGCCCACAGCCTCACCGGGGTCACCGCGGCGCAGCACCTGCTCGGCCTGGCCACGGCCGTGCTGATTTACGCGGTTCTCGTCCGCTTCGGCGCTTGGCGCTGGCTGGCCGCGCTGGCCACCGTCCCGGTGCTGTTCGACCCGCTCCAGCTCGACGTGGAGCACTACGTCCTCACCGACGTCAGCGCTACGTTCCTGCTCGTCGCGGCGCTGGTCGTCCTGGCCTGGAAAGGCGACGCCATCGGCAAGGCGGCTCCTGTGCTGGCCGGGCTGCTGCTCGCCGCCGCCACGCTCATCAGGGAATCTGACCTGCTCGTGCTGATCCCCATGCTGGTGTACCTGGTGGCCCTGGTCCGGCCCTGGCGCCGCCTGGGGGCAGCCACCGCGCTGCTGCTGGTCGGTTTCCTGCCCCCGGTGCTCGGCTACCTCGGCTGGCACCAGGTGTGGTACGGACGGTTCGACTTCGTCGATTACGACAGCCAGTTCATGTACGGGCGGATCGCGCAGTTCGCCGACTGCGCGGGCATGGCCCTGCCGTCCTACGAACGGCCGCTGTGCCCGCGGCAGCCGTCGGCCCGTCGTGACCCGAACTTCTACATGTGGAATCCCCGCTCGCCGCAGGTGACCTTGCAGGCGCCGCCCGGGATGAACAAGGGCCAGATCATCCTCGACTTCGACCGGCGCATCATCGAGCACCAGCCGCTGGCCTACCTCAAGGCGGTGGCCGGCGACGTCGGCTACAGCTTCTCCCCGGTGCGCGGGGACGGGCCCGAGCACTACCCGGTCTGGTACCTCCAGTTCCACACCTTCTGGTACCAGCAGTTCCACAGGTACTTTCCCCTCGATGAGGACGCGTCGGCTGTGATCCGCGCCTACACCGGCGCCGGCCCGCACGTTCAGCTCGCGCTGGCCGATTTCCTGGTCGGCTACGGCCGCGACTTCTACGTGCCCGGTCCGCTGTTCGCCGCCGGCCTCGCAGTCGGCCTGGTCGGCATGGCCGGCATCGGCCGGGCCCGCCGCAGCAGGCTGCGCGCTCCCTGCCTGCTGTTCACGCTCGGCGCGATCGCCGCGGTGATGCCCCCGTTCCTCATCCAGCCCTTCGACTGGCGCTACGAGCTTCCGCAGCTGTCGCTGATCCCGGTCGCCGCCGTCCTCGGCCTGATGGCGCTGTCCGGCCGGGTCGCTGGCCGGCCCGCGGAGCTGGATCCGCCCGGCGCCGGCCGGCTGGTCCCCACCGACCAGTCCGCGAATGCCGGCTAAGCCCGCGGCTGGACCGCCGGCGCCCGGGAAGGCGGCGCCGTGCTGTCGCGTTACAGTGCCTGGTGGGATGAATGGAGGTTCCGGTGCTGCCCTACGACGACAAGGCTAAGTTCGGCGAGTACGCCCACCCGGAGATGATCGTGAGCACCGAGTGGGTGGCCACCCACCTCGACGACCCCGGCCTGGTAGTGGCCGAGTCCGACGAGGACGTGCTGCTGTACGACACCGGGCACGTTCCCGGCGCGGTCAAGCTCGACTGGCACACCGAGCTCAACGACCCGGTTACCCGCGACTACGTCGACGGGGCCGGCTTCGCCCGGCTCATGGCCGCCAAGGGCATCTCCAGGGACACCACGCTGGTGCTCTACGGCGACAAGAACAACTGGTGGGCCGCGTACGCGCTGTGGGTGTGCTCGCTGTTCGGGCATCCGGACCTGCGCATGATGGACGGCGGCCGGGCCAAGTGGGTCGGTGAGGGCCGCCCGCTCAGCACCGAAGAGCCGAAGCGCCCGCACACGGATTACCCGGTCATCGGCCGCGACGACACCCGCATCCGCGCGTTCCGCGACCAGGTCCTCGGCCATCTCGGCAAGCCGCTGATCGACGTCCGGTCGCCGGGGGAGTACACCGGCGCGCTGCTGCATATGCCCGACTACCCCCAGGAAGGCGCGATGCGCGGCGGGCACATTCCCGGCGCGAAGAACGTCCCGTGGGCGCGGGCCGCCGACGCCGACGGCACCTTCCGCAGCCGGACCGAACTCGAGGCGATCTACGCCGGCGAGGCCGGGCTGGGCCCCGACGACGACGTGGTGGTGTACTGCCGCATCGGCGAGCGGTCCAGCCATACCTGGTTCGTGCTGCGGTACTTGCTCGGTTACCCGAACGTGCGCAACTACGACGGCTCATGGACCGAGTGGGGCAACAGCGTGCGGGTCCCGATCGCGCAGGGGGACAACCCGTGACCGCCGCCGCGCTGCATCCCCGGCTGCAGGAGATCGCCGAGGACTTCGACGCCGTGCCGGGCAAGGAACGGCTGCAGCTGCTGCTGGAGTACTCCCGCGAGCTTCCCGCGCTGCCGGAGCGCTACGCCGGGCACCGTGACCGGATGCAGCCGGTGCCGGAGTGCCAGTCGCCGCTCTTCCTCGCCGTCGAGGTGGATCCGGACCAGACCGTGCACCTGTTCTTCGACGCTCCCGCCGAATCGCCGACGACCCGGGGCTTCGCCTCGATCCTGCACGCCGGCCTGGACGGGCTCACCGCGGATGAGGTCCTGGCCACGCCCGCTGAGTTCACCAGCAGGCTCGGATTGCAGGACCTGGTCAGCCCGCTGCGGCTGCGCGGCATGGCGGCGATGCTGGGCCGGGTCAAGCGCCAGATCGGCGAGCACCGCGGGGGGCTGGCCGCCGCCGCGCCGGCCCGCGCCCGCACCCCGTGACGTCCCCGTTATCCCGAACGAGCCGTAGCTTCACCTCCGTCATCCCGCCGCTGGCTGCCACCGACGGCGGCCCCCTGCCGCCTGACCTGCCCTGGGCACCCCAGATCACATGGCGTACGCGTCCACCGTGGCCCAGCGGCTGCCGCGGACCTTTGCCGCGCTGGGCGCCGGGGCGATCCACCCGGTGCACGTCCGCATCATCGAGGACGAGACCCGGGCGCTGTCCGGCGCCGACGCCGCGAAGGCCGACGAAGAACTCGCGGAGGCCGCCCGGTCCAAGACCTGGGCTCAGCTGCGGTACGCGGCGCGCCGGCTGGTGCTCAGGCTGGATCCGGGGTCCGACCTGGACCACACCACCGCATGGGACAACGGCGGTATCACCTGCCCGTGCTGCCTGGCACCGCTGTGCCGCCACCACCACCGGTGCAAACAGGCCGAAGGCTGGTCACTGCGGCAACCAGAGCCCGGCGTCCTGGTGTGGCGCACCCCAGCCG
>JAFAPY010000022.1 GCA_019246795.1 Streptosporangiaceae bacterium
CCGCTGTGCCCCGAGTGCTATGACTACACCGGCTCGGTGCTGTTTAACGCCTACGCCCCCGAGCTCTGGCGCCGTTTCGCCATCACCCTCCGCAGAACCCTCGCCCGTCCGGCTGGGCTGACCAACAAGGCGCTGGCCGCACAGGTACGGGTTTCCTATGCCAAGGTCGCCGAATACCAGCGCCGCGGGGTCGTCCATCTCCACGCCGTCATCCGCCTCGACGGCCCGGCCGGGCCGACCGCAGCCCTGCCCGCCTGGGCCACCGTCGCCCTGCTCACCGCCGCTATCGACCAGGCTGTACGCACGGTCAGTGTCGTGACGCCCGCCGCTGCGGGAGTCGCCGCCCGGACCCTGGCCTGGGGCCGGGAACACGACACCCGGCCGATCACGACTACCGAGGAGCTGACCGATACCAAGGTCGCCGGTTACGTCGCCAAGTACGCCACCAAGGCCGCCGAATGCACCGGCACTCTCGACCGCCGCATCACCCCCGCCGACCGGCTCGCCGACCTGCCCGTCCGCGACCATGCCCGCCGCCACATCGCCGCATGCCTGCGCCTGGGCAAGCTTCCGCAGTTCAACGACTTGCGGCTGGCTGCCTGGGCGCACATGCTCGGCTTTCGCAGCCACTTCGCCACCAAAAGCCGCGCCTACTCCACCACCATGACCGCGCTGCGCGCTGAACGTGGCGCCTACCAGCGCGAATCCGCCATCACCGCCGGACTGCTGCCCGACCTCGACAGCGACACCACGCTCGTCATCAACCACTGGCGCTTCACCGGACGCGGACAACCGCCCCCTATCGACGAGCTGGCGGCCGACAGCGCATCCCATGCATCCTCCCCGCCAACGGGAGGGCCGCCATGACCCGGCTCCTGCTGACCGTGCCCGAAGCCGCCGAGGCCCTGGCCATCTCCCGCAGCAAGCTCTACGAGCTGCTGGCCAGCGGCGCCATCGCCTCGATCCGCATCGACGGGTCACGCCGCATCCCGCTCACCGCCCTGGAGGACTACGTCTCCAGGCTGCTCACCGAAAGGACCGCCGCGCAATGCCTGACCACACCGCCGCCCGACCTGGCCGCCATGAGACGCCGCGCAAAAACGCCCCCAGGCTCCGCGATGGCGTCATGAGGCGTGGAAACACCTGGTCGTATGTGATCCGTGTCAAGGATTCCGAGACCGGGATCAGCAAGCCAAAGTGGGTCGGCGGCTTCGCTACCGAGGAAGAAGCCAAGGCCGCCCGCGATGAGAGCCGGGTGAAAGCACGGCGCGGTGAGTACATCGACCGTAACCGCGCCACCGTGACTGAATATGTCGATGACTGGATCGACAGCCACGCGATGGAGATCAAGCCGCGCACCGTCCTCGACTACCGAGCCTGCATCCGGCTCTACGTGACACCACGCATCGGTCACCTGCCGATCCAGGCCGTCCGGCCGTCCACCATCACCAAGCTCTACCGCGACCTGCTGACCAGCGGAGGCCACGACGGCCATCCACTCGCAGTCGCTACCGTGACTCACCTGCACGCGGTGCTCAGGAAGGCATTCCGCGATGCCGTCATCGTGGACGAGCTCATCGGCAGCAACCCGGTGGAACGGGCCAAGCGCCCGCGGGCACAGGCCCAGGAGCCCGGAACGGTTTGGACCATCGCCCAGCTCCGGGCGTTTCTGGCTACCGCGAGGCAGCACCGGCTGTTCGCCTTCTTCCACGTCGCCGCGTACACCGGAGCGCGCCGCGGCGAGCTGCTCAACCTGCGGTGGGCCGACATCGACCTCGACGCCAAGAAGATCACCATCACCGGATCAACGGCCGTGATCGGAGGCGAGCGCGTCAACGGGACGACCAAGAGCGGCCGGGCGCGCGTGGTCTCCATCGATGACGAAACCGTCGCCGTCCTGCGCCAGCGCAAGGTAGACCAGGCCGCCGAGCAACTGCAAGGAGGCGACTCCTGGCGCGGAACCCGGGACGGGTACGTGTTCACGACCGGCTGGGGCCAGCCGATCTACCCGGACACCGTCACGTCGCTCATGACCAAGCTCATCCGCGCCCACAACGAGCCAGACCAGGGTCCTCAGCCGGAGGACCAGCTCCCGCACGCCCGGCTGCACGATTTGAGGCACCTGCACGCCACGACCCTGCTGCTCTCCGGGGTGCCGGTCCACGTCGTCGCCGCCCGCCTGGGCCACGCTGACCCGGCCGTCACGCTCCGCGTGTACGCCCATGTCATCCGCAGCGCCGAGGCCGCCGCGGCGGACATCTTCGCCCAAGCCAGTCAAAGCCGCGTAGCGCACAGACGCTGTTAGCAGATCCGTTAGCAAAAGGCCGCCACCCTATCGAACCCAAGGGCGGAAGTGGCCTTTTACCTGCGAGCCGCCTATCGGAATCGAACCGATGACCTACGCATTACGAGTGCGTCGCTCTGGCCGACTGAGCTAAGGCGGCGTGCCGCCCAATCGGAGGGACGGCAGCACGAGTCTACCGGAAGCCGCGGCTGAGCCCGGGCCGACCGAACGGCACGGCGATCGTAATATCCTCATCGTGAGGCTTGCTGAGGGCGAGGCGCGGGGCCGGTTCGCAGCCGTGCCCGTGGCGCGCCCTGGGACCGCCGACGGGCGGGGTCGGCCGCACGTCGTGGTGGTCACCTTCGCGGTAGACGGCGACACCAGCTATACGGCCGTCGACCAGGAGCCTAAATCAGGCACGCTGCTGAAGCGGCTGCGCAACAGTCGAGCGCTGGTCCGGGTGGGCTGCAGCACCAGGGCCATGACCGTGCAGGCCGCAGGCACGAACGCGCCGACCAGAAAACCCGTGGCCGCCCGAACCGCGGTCACCAAGGCCGCAGCGGCCAAAGACCGGATGGCCCGGGGGCTCCGCCGCCACTGGCCGTTCGCGGTGCTGCTTGGGCTGGCGGCCGCGTTGCGGGCTGTGGTGCTGGCGGCCTACCGCCCGGCGCTGATCTTCCCGGACAGCGTCCGGTACCTGCAGTACGCGGCGGACTTTACGGCAGGCCGGTGGAGTCCCGACGGGCTGCGGCAGAGCGGCTATTCGGTGCTCATCATCCCGGCGGTGCTGCTGCATGACATGTGGCTGATCCCGCTGGTCCAGCACCTGACAGGCCTGGCCACGGCCGTGCTCGGGTACGCGGTGCTGGTCCGGTTCGGCGTCAGGACGTGGCTGGCCGCAGCGGCCGCGATCCCGGTGCTCTTCGACCCGCTGCAAGTGGTCCTCGAGCAGTACGTGCTCGCCGACACCTGGACCGTCTTCCTGGTCAGCGCCGCCCTCGCCATCCTGGCCTGGCCCAGTGCCTGGCAGGGACACAAAGGGCAGGAACACAAAGAGCAGCGAGGAAAAGGGCTTGGAGAAGAAGGGCGGGGACAGGCACTCCGATGGCGGCCCGCGGCGACGTGCGGGCTGCTGCTGGGGGTGGCGGTGACGCTCCGGGAGGCAGACCTGATCATGATCGTGGCCGCCGCCGTCTACCTGGCCGTCGCCGTGCGGCCGCGGCGCCGCCTGGTCAGGCGGCTGGCCACACTGACAGGCTGCTTCCTCGTCCCGGTGGCCGGTTACCTCGGCTGGTTCGACGCCGCGCACGGCGAGCCCGGCTTCACCACGTTCGCCGGCGCGTTCCTCTACGGCCGCGTCGCCGACTTCGCCTCCTGCCAGGGGCTGAACCTGCCGGCATATGAAGAGCCGCTGTGCCCGAGCCAGCCGCCGGCGGCGCGCAACGCGAACTTCTACCAATGGGACCCGCGCTCACCGCAGTGGACCTTCCAGCCGCCGCCCGGCACGTCCAGGGACGCGGCGGTGCGCGACTTCAGCCTGCGGATCGCGCGCCACCAGCCGCTTGGCTACGCCCGAGCGGTCGGCCGGGACTTCGCCTACGGCTTCTCGCCGGTCCGCGGCGCGGGACCCGAACGCGACTCGCCGGCCTACCTGCAGTTCCGCATCTACATCCGGCCGGACCGGCAGGCCGATGCATCGATAGCCGCGCTCGGCTACCAGCCCCCGGCGGTCCGGCCGGGACCCGCCGCCTTCCTCGCCGGCTACGGCCGCTGGTTCTACGTGCCCGGACCGGTCTTCGCGGCTGCCCTGGTGCTGGCACTGGCCGTCCTCGTGGCGACGCGACGCGGCAGGCAGCCGGACGCCCGCGACGCCTGCCTGCTGTTCACCGCGGGCGCGGTGCTCATGCTCGTCCCTCCGGCCTTGTTCGCCGCCTTCGACTGGCGCTATCAGCTCCCCCAGCTCACGCTGATCCCCGTGGCGGCGGCCCTCGCCGCAGCCGCCGTCGGCGGGCGCCGCGGCAACGCGGCACGATGACGGTTGACGGCGGGTGCACGCCGGCGTCCCGGCCGTGCTCATTCCGTCTCCCGCGCCGCCTTCCCGCGCCTGCCGTGCATCGCCTCGTAGGCCTGCCGCGACCCGCACACGCTTGCCTTCGGGCAGGCGCAGGGCCGCCCGTCCGCGGCCAGCTTGACCACCACGGTGTCCGAAGGCACGTTGTGCCCCACCACGGTCCCCGGCCCGGCAGGCGAGGTGACGGCGGCGCCAACCGGCGGGGCTTCCTTGCGGAAATCCTGGTACAGCGGGTGCTCGTACTTCAGGCAGCACATCAGCCGCCCGCACGCCCCGGCGATCCGCAGCGGGTTGACCGGCAGGTCCTGGTCCTTGGCCATCCGCACCGAAACCGGCTCGAAGTCCTTCAGGAACGTGGCGCAGCACAGGTCGCGCCCGCAGGGACCGATCCCGCCCTGCAGCCGCGCCTCGTCCCGCGGGCCGATCTGCCGTAGCTCGACCCGGGTGCGCAGCCGTGCGCCGAGGTCCCGCACCAGCGCGCGGAAGTCCACCCGGTGCGGCGCGCTGAAGTACACCAGGAACGTGTTGTCCGCGCTGAGGTAGTCCACGGCGGTGATCTTCATCGGCAGCTTGTGCTCCCGGATCAGCCTGCGCGCCGTCAGCCGTGCCTCCGCCCGCCGCCGCCGGTTCTCCTCGTCTCGGCCCAGGTCGTCCGGGCCGGCCAGGCCCTGGCACACCGGCAGCCCGCCGATGTCCTCGCTCACCCACTGC
Source organism: Streptosporangiaceae bacterium (assembly GCA_019246795.1). Classification (GTDB taxonomy): domain Bacteria; phylum Actinomycetota; class Actinomycetes; order Streptosporangiales; family Streptosporangiaceae; genus Palsa-504. Next base: position 5,067 of record JAFAPY010000022.1, read on the forward strand.
GGCGCCCATACGCATTCGGCCACCTCGGGCCCGGAGTCGGTGGGCACGAGCACCTTGTCGCCGATCTTCGGCGAGTACGCGCCGGGGTCCAGGTAGTACAGTCGCCCATACCGCTCGAAGCTCACCGCCATCATCATGCCCACAAGGCCAGCCTACGGTGCCCGCCGTGCGCGCTGTCTCCCGAGCCTGGCCGCTGCCGCCATCCCCGGCCGGGGAGCCGGGCCGCCCAGCTCAGGGCCGGGAACCTGCCGGTCAGCCTTGGACCAGGGAGAGGGTCATGTCCTCCACGGCCAGTAGCGGCGCAACGTTCAAGGTCAGCCGCTCGCGGCAGCGCATGATGGCCTGCAGGCGGCGCAGCGTCGCTTCCGGGGACGACCCCGCAGCAGCCCGGCGCATGTCTTCCTCCCGGTCGGCGTTGGCCAGCTCGACGTCGGTGCCCAGCTGCACCATCAGCACGTCGCGGTAGAACGCCGCCAGGTCGAGCAGCGCCTGGTCCAGGGTGTCCCGCTTCACCCGGGTCGCACGCGACTTCTGCCGGTCCTCCAGGTCCTTCAGCGCGCCGGCGATACCGCGCATCGCCCGGGCGATGCCCTTGCCGGTCGAACCCTCGCCGAACGCCCGGCGCAGCGCGTCACGTTCCGGCTCGTCCAGCGCCTCGGTGACCGCCCTGGCCTCATCCTCGGCCGTGCGCACCAGCGAGGCTGCAGCGGTGAGGGCGGCACCGAGCGAGGTGGCGGTCAGCGGCACCCGCAGCACCTCGTCCCGGCGCATGGCTGCGTCGGCATCGGTTGCCAGCCGCCGGGCGCGGCCCACGTGTCCCTGCGCCGCGCGGGCCGCGACCAGCGCCTTGGCCGGATCGATGCCGTCCCGCGCCACTAGTACCTTAGCGACCGCCGCCGGGGCCGGCACGGCAAGCGTGACAACCCGGCACCGCGACCTGATCGTGGGCACCATGTCCTCGGCCGAGGGCGCGCACAACAGCCAGACCGTCCGCGGCGCCGGCTCCTCAATCGCCTTCAGCAGCGCGTTCGCGGCCTGCTCGGTGCACCGGTCGGCGTCTTCGAACAGCACCACATGCCAGCGGCCGCCCGTCGGCGCGCCGGCCGCGCGCAGCACCAATTCCCTGGTCTGCCGGACTCCGTAGGACAGCCCCTCCGGCCGGATCAGCAGCAGGTCGGCATGGGTGCCCGCGCGCACCTGGCGGCAGCATGCGCACTGGCCGCAGCCGCCGTCCGGGCACAACAGCGCTGCGGCGAACGCCCGGGCGGCCACCGACCTGCCGGAACCCGGCGGCCCGGTGAACAGCCACGCGTGCGTCATCGCGCCCGGTTGCTGTGCTGGCCCGGGGGGGCGACCCCGCAGAGCCCTCTCCGCACGGGGGGGCCAGCCCCCCCGTTCCCCCCCGACCCCCCCGCGAAGGGCCTGGCCGTCGAGCAGCGCCGCGGCCGCGGCGGCGGCCCGCTCCAGCTGCGCGACGACCGAATCCTGCCCGGCCAGGTCGCCGAACACCCCGCTCATCAGTCCTGAACCGGGGGGAAGCTGCCGGTGTTCGCCTCGGCCGCCGCCGGCACCGGGTCCGGCAGCAGCCCGCGGATCCGCACCTTGATGTCCGCGGTGATCTCCTCGGCCGGGCGGGCGGCGTCGAGCACCAGGTAACACCCGGGGTCGGCCCGGGCCAGGGCCAGGAACCCATCGCGGACCCGCCGGTGGAACTCCACCGGCTCCGCTTCCAGCCGGTCCGCCGAACGCTTGCGGCGGCTCAGCCCGGCCGCCGGGTCCATGTCGAGCAGCACGGTGAGGTCCGGGACGCGCCCGCCGGTCGCCCAGCGGTTCAAGCCGGCGATCTCCTCGGTCGGCAGGTCCCGTCCCGCGCCCTGGTAGGCCAGCGAGGAATCCAGGTACCTGTCGGTGATCACGATCGCGCCCCTCTCGATGGCCGGGTTGATCACCGAGGCGACGTGCTCGGCACGGTCGGCGGCGTACATGAGCGCCTCGGCCTGCGGCGACAAGCCCCGGTGCGCGGTGTCGAGCAGCAGCGCGCGCAGCCGCATGCCGACCTTGGTCGCGCCGGGCTCGCGCGTGGTCACCACGTCGTAGCCGAGCTCGCGCAGCCAGATGGCGATCAGCCTGGCCTGCGTGGTCTTGCCGGTGCCCTCGCCGCCCTCGAACGCGATCAGCAAGCCAGACCGGCGCGGCGGCACGTTCCCGTTCGGGTTCGCCTGGCCCGGCGCGGGCACCAGCGGCTCGCCGCGGATGGCAGCCAGCAGGTCCTCGCGGAGCGGTATCCCCTTCCTGTCGTCCATCTGGCGGTAGGCGCTCCACCCGAGCAGGGCGGCCACCGCGGCGGCGAGCAGGATCACGATGTTCTGCCCGACCGAGGCGTAAACCACGTTGCCGATCTTCACGCTCCCCGACCCGGTCAGGCCGGCGATCAGCTTGGTGAGGCCGACCGACAAGAACCCCACCACCGCGATGACCAGGAGCAGGATGACCTGGATGGACGACTGGAAGAACGCGAACACCCGGCCGCGGGTGTCGTCGTCCACCTCCAGCCCCACGATGGTGAAGCCGGTGGTGTAGGCGATCCCGGACAGCGCGCCGATCAGCACCGCGAAGATGACGGCCGCGGCCAGGCTGGGTATCAGGCCGGTGAGCGCGAGCGGGATGCCGCCGGCCGTGACCGCGAGGCCGAACTCCCTGCGCAGGCTGAACCCGCGCAGCAGCCGCGGGCCGAGGACCATGCCGAGCGCCATGCCGACGAAGATCGCGGCGAACACCAGCCCCCAGCCCGCGCCGCCGCCGTGCAGCGTGTCGGTGACGTAGGAGTAGCCGAGGCCTATGACCACGCCGGCCGCGATGAACCCGCCGACCATCCCGGTCACCAGGCCGCGCACCACCGGGGTCTGGCCGATGAACCGCCACCCCTCCCAGATGGACTTGAACGTGGACGGCACCGAGATCTTGTCCTCGGCGCTGCGCCGGGGTATCTGCCGCAGGGAGAAGACGGTGAGCGCGGAGATGAAGTAGGAGGCCGCGTTGATGTACAGCGCCAGGTCCACGTTGTTGGCGTGGAACAGCGGCGTGACCTTGCTGATCCCCTCGCTGATCAGCGCGAGCATGCTGAACAGCCCGGCCGCGACCGGGGCGGGGGCGTAGGTGCCGATCAGGCTGAGCTGGTTGGCCCGTTCCAGCTTGTCCTTGGGCACCAGGTTGGGCACCGACGCCGAGGTGGCCGGGCTCCAGAACGTGGTGATGACGCCGGCCAGGAACTTGGCGAGGTAGATCCAGGTCAGGTGCGGGTAGAACGGGATGGACAGGTAGATCAGGCCGCGGAGCACGTCGCCGGTGATCATCGTGATCCGGCGGTCCATCCGGTCCGCCATCGCCCCGGCCAGCGGCCCGAACAGCAGCGCGGGCAGCAGCGTGACCAGCCACACGCCGCTGACGGCGGAGCCCTTGGCGACCGGGCCGCCGGAGGTCAGCGACGGCGCCAGCACGGTCAGCGCGATGATGCTCAGCCAGTCGCCGAGACTGGACAGCGACAGCGCGATCCACAGCCGCCGGAACGGCTTGATGGACAGCACGCCCTGCCTGCGGGCACGCCGGGACCGGCCGGCGCCATTCCCCGGACTCCCGTGGTCGGCGCCGCCCTGGTCTGCTGCGGCGCGGAAGTTCACGGCTAAAGCGTATCGGCCCTGCTGGCCGCCTCGACGAGCTAGTCCTTGCCCGTGATTGTAAGGCCGGGCTGGAAGGTGCAGCTAGCGCGCCTCACGGCCTTTTTTCGCCGAACGGCCGGTGCTGCCTGTCCTCCGTCTCGCGGGGCCGGCCCGGCGGCGCGTCGGCGGAGGTGCGGCCCGGCGCTCGGCGAGCAGTTCGGCCGCCCGCTGGACGGTGACCGACGCCACGTCGTCGCCCCGGCGCAGCGACGCGTTGGTTTCCCCGTCGGTCACGTAGGGGCCGAACCGGCCGTCCCTGATCACCATCGGCTTGCCGGTGGCCGGATCGGCGCCGAGCTCGCGCAGCGGCGGCGTCGACCCGAAGCCGGAGCGGGCACGCCCGCGTGCCTTCGGCTGGGCGAACAGCTCCTTGGCCTCGGCCAGGGTGAGCGTGAACAGCTGGTCCTCCGACTCCAGCGACCGGCTGTCCGAGCCCTTCTTCACGTAAGGCCCGTACCTGCCGTTGGCCGTGGTGACCTGCTCGCCGTCCAGCTCGCCGATCACCCGCGGCAGGCTCAGCAGCCGCAGCGCGTCCTCCAGCGTGACGCTGTCCAGCGACATCGACTTCAGCAGCGACGCGGTCCTCGGCTTGGCCGGCGCCGCGGCATCCTCGCCCAGCTGCTCGGTCACGTACGGGCCGAACCGCCCGGCTCTGCCGACCACCACGTGGCCGGTGGCGGGGTCGGTGCCGAGCACCGTATCTCCGTTCGGCTGATTGAAAAGCTCTTCTGCGCGCTGCGCGGTCAGCTCATCGGGCGCCATGTCCTGGGGGACGTTCACCCGCTGCCCGTCGCGTTCCAGGTACGGGCCGTACCTGCCGACCCGCACCACGATGTCGGTGCCGGCCAGCGGGAACGAGCTCACCTCCCGCGCGTCGATGTCGCCGATGTCGCCGACCAGCGACTTCAGGCCGCGGTCGGCGCCGGGCTTGCCGCCGTCTTCCGCCCCGAAGTAGAACCGGCGCAGCCACGGCACCCGCTCTGCCTCGCCGCGGGCGATCGCGTCGAGCACGTCTTCCATCCGCGCGGTGAACTCGTAGTCGACAAGCTGGCCGAAGTGCCGCTCCAGCAAGGTAACCACGGCGAAGGCCAGGAACGAGGGGACCAGCGCGGTGCCCTTGCGAAACACGTAGCCGCGGTCCAGGATCGTGCCGATGATGGTGGCGTAAGTGGAAGGCCGCCCGATCTCCCGGTCCTCCAGCTCCTTGACCAGCGACGCCTCGGTGTAGCGGGCCGGCGGCCTGGTGGAGTGCTCGGCCGGGGCCAGCCGCAGCACGGCCAGCGGGTCGCGCTCGGCCAGCGGCGGCAGCCTGCGCTCCCGGTCGTCGAGGTCGGCGTTCGGGTCGTCGGCGCCTTCGACGTAGGCCTTCAGGAACCCGTAGAAGCTGATGACCTTGCCGGTCGCGCCGAATTCGGCCCGCTCGCCCGCGCTGGAGGTGCCCGCCACCCGCACCGACACCGACTCGCCCGCGGCGTCCTTCATCTGCGAGGCCACGGTGCGCTGCCAGATCAGCTCGTACAGCCGCCGCTCGTCGGCGGTAAGGCCGTCCCTGGCCACCTGGGCCGGGGTGCGGAAGCTGTCCCCGGCCGGCCGGATGGCCTCGTGCGCCTCCTGCGCGTTCTTCACCTTGCTGGCGTAGGCCCGCGGGGCGTCGGGGACGTAACCGCTGCCGTACAGCTCGCTGGCCTGCCTGCGGGCGGCGGTGATCGCCGTCTGGGACAGCGTCACCGAGTCGGTGCGCATGTAGGTGATGTAGCCGTTCTCGTACAGCCGCTGCGCCACCGCCATCGTGTGCTTGGCGGAGAAGCCGAGCTTGCGCGAGGCCTCCTGCTGCAGCGTCGTGGTCCGGAACGGCGCGTACGGCGAGCGCCGGTAGGGCTTGCGCTCCACGCTGGAGACTTCGAAGCTCGCCTGCTGCAGGCGCTCGGCCAGCGCGGCCGCGGCCGCCGCGTCGAGGTGCAGCACGTCGGTGCTGCGCAGCAGCCCGGTGGCGGTGAAGTCACGGCCCTGGGCGACCCTGCGCCCGTCGACGGCGACCAGGCTCGCGGTGAAGCTCGTCGGCTCTTCCGCGTCAGGCTTCCCGTGCTCGGCTGTCGCGAACTCGGCCTCGAGATCGGAGTAGGCGGCCGCGCGGAACGCG
>JAFAPY010000038.1 GCA_019246795.1 Streptosporangiaceae bacterium
TCATCTTCCAGCGGCTTGCCGCGCAGATGGACGCGGAAGATCGCCTCGCGCCCTCGAACATCCGGGGCGTCCACCACCACGCGCCGGTCGAAGCGGCCGGGACGCAGCAGCGCCGGGTCGAGCACGTCCGGCCGGTTCGTTGCCGCGATCAGGATTACGCCCTCGTTGCTCTCGAAGCCGTCCATCTCGACCAGCATCTGGTTCAGCGTCTGCTCGCGCTCGTCGTGCCCGCCGCCAAGCCCGGCGCCGCGGTGCCGTCCCACGGCGTCGATCTCGTCCACGAACACGATGGCCGGGGCGTTCGCCTTGGCCTGCTCGAACAGGTCGCGGACCCGGGACGCGCCGACGCCGACGAACATCTCCACGAAATCCGAACCGGAGATGGAGTAGAACGGCACCCCGGCCTCGCCGGCCACCGCCCTGGCCAGCAGCGTCTTGCCGGTGCCCGGCGGGCCGTAGAGCAGGACGCCCTTGGGGATCTTGGCCCCGATCGCCTGGAACTTCGCCGGGCTCTGCAGGAACTCCTTGATTTCCTGGAGCTCCTCGATGGCCTCATCGGCGCCCGCCACGTCAGCGAACGTCGTCTTCGGCGTGTCCTTGGTGATCAGCTTGGCGCGGGACTTGCCGAAGTTCATCACCCGGGAGCCGCCGCCCTGCATCTGCGAGATGAAGAAGAAGAACAGCAGGAAGATCACCAGGTACAGGAACGCCGTCGGCAGCAGGTCGAGGATCGCGTTGCTCTTGGGGATGGTGACGTTGTACCCGCCGAGCTTGCCCTGGTCGTAGGCCTGCTGCAGGTCGTTTTGCAGCTCCACGCCCTGGCCGGAGACCCAGGACGCCTCCAGGTTCTGCCCGGATTTGGTGGTTACCTGGATCGTCTGGTTCTTGTCGATAATCTGCGCGTTCTTGACCTGGTCGTGCTCGATCAGGTAGACGACCTTCGACGTGTCGGCCTGCTGGTACGTGCTCCCGGAATTGGCGTAGTTGAGCACGAAGAGCAGCAACAGCACCGCCACGGCTATCAGCAGCAGCGGCGCCCGGAAAAAGCGCCTTAGCTCCATCGATGAGCGACCCCGTCGGCCCAGGGCCGTTGCCTCCTGATCAGCCTCACTCTCCCGTCGACCTCCGGCGGGATGGCCACTTCCTTGCCCGCGGCCGGACACCAGCGATGACCGCGAGCCGTCAAACTAGACGGTACACCGCTTGGGCGACATGCTTGGAAGGTCAACGCATCGGCAAGCGGATTGTGTTCCCCGGGCGTGGCAGCCTAGCTGCCCCGGTACACCTCGGGAGCGAGCGTGCCGATGAGCGACAGGTTCCGGTAGCGCTGCGCGTAGTCAAGGCCGTAGCCCACCACGAACTCGTCGCCGATGTCGAAGCCGGTGTAGGCGACGTCGACGGCCATCCGGGCCGCTGCCGGCTTGCGGAGCATGGCGCACACGGCCAGCGACGCCGGGGCCCGGGAACGCAGGTTGCCGACCAGCCAGGACAAGGTGAGACCGGAATCGACGATGTCCTCTACGACCAGCACGTGCCGGCCGGTGATGTCGGCGTCGAGGTCCTTGAGGATGCGGACCACGCCCGAGGACTTCGTCCCCGAGCCGTAGGAGGAGACCGCCATCCAGTCCATCTCGACCGGCAGGCGCATGGCGCGGGCCAGGTCGGCCATCACCATGACGGCGCCCTTGAGCACGCCGACGAGCAGCAGGTCCCGGCCGGCGTAGTCGGCGTCGATCTGCGCCGCGAGCTCGCCGACGCGCTGCCGCAGCTGCCCGGCGGTGATCAGGACCTGCTTGAGGGCCGGCCCCATGTCAGTCTCATCCAACGGATTCCCCGCCCTCCGGCCGTCCCGGCATGGTGTCGTGGGGAGATTTCGCGTTCTGCAAGCTTCCCGCCGAGGTTCTCCCCGTCTCACCTGCACCGGCCGCTCGCGTAGCCTCCGAGGGCCCGCGCTCGCCAGCCGGTCTTGCATAACGCTCAGGGCCCGGCTCGGTGCTCGTGAACCAGACCTTGCCATCGCGGCGCCGCGCGCGCACCCCGCCGGGCAGGTCCACCCAGCGCTGCCCGTGCCAGCTGGTCACCAGCGCGTCCAGCCGGTCCACGTGCGCCGCGGCGAGCGCGCCGGGCGGGCAGCCGGCCATGACCGCCGCCTCGCGCAGCACCCGGGTTCGTATCGGCGCGGGCAGTGCCCGCAGCCAGCCGCCGTCCAGCCCGGCCGGATCGGAGCAGTCGCCGCGGAGCTGTCCGCTTTCGGCGAACGCGAGCTGGTCCAGGTATTCGGCGTCGGAGCGGAGCTGGCTCGCGGTCCGTGCCAGCGCCTCGGCGACGCCCGGCCCGAGCGCCGCCTCCAGCGCGGGCAGCGCCTGGTGCCGCACCCGCGCCCTGGCGTACCGGACATCGCTGTTGTGCGGATCCTGCCATGGCACCAGCCCCAGCTCGGCGCATGCCGCGCTGGTGGTGGCACGGCGCACCCCGAGCAGCGGCCGGCGGTACCGGCCGCGCCGGGCCGGCATCCCGGCCAGCGACCGGCCGCCCGACCCGCGCGCCAGCCCGAGCAGCACAGTCTCCGCCTGGTCATCGAGGGTGTGCCCGAGCAGGACGGCGGCGGCGCCGCACCGGCTGGCCACCGTTTCCAGCGACAGGTACCTGGCATTGCGCGCCGCGGCCTCGGGGCCCGGGCCGCCCGGCACCGCAGCGGCCACGCTGCGCACCGGGTCCAGCCCGAGCGTGCCGAGCAGGCGGGCAACGCCTGCGGCCCGTTCGGCGGAGCCCGGCTGCAGGCCGTGGTCAACGGTGACGCCGCCGGCCCGCAGGCCGGCGCGCGGAGCCACGAAGGCCAGCGCGGCGGCCATGGCCAGGGAGTCCGCGCCGCCGGAACACGCGGCGAGCACCAGGGCGCCGGCTCTCAGGTCGGCGAGGCAGTCCCGCACCGCGTTGCGGATCTCGGCGGCCGCCGCGCCAGGGCCCATCAGGCTAAAAGCCCGACCCGACCCGGTCCAGCCAGGCGCGCGGGTTGGTGAACTCCTGCCGGGTGGGCAGGGTCTGCGGAGAAGCCCACACCTGGTTGAAGGCGGACATGCCGGCCTGTTCCACGACCGCGCGCACGAAGGCGGAGCCCTCGGCGTACTGCTTCATCTTCAGCTCGATGCCCAGCATGCGCCGCAGCGTCTGCTCGATCCGGCCCGCCGAGCCCCGCCTGGCGTTGAACCGCTCCCTGATCTGGGCCACGGTCGGCACCACCCGCGGCCCTACCGCGTCCATGACGTAGTCGCCGTGCCCCTCGACCAGCGTCATCACCGCGGTAAGCCGGTCCATGATCTCCCGCTGCGCCGGGGTCGCCACCGCCTCGATCAGGCTGCTGCCGTCACCTCCGCGCACCGCGCCCGCCATCGCGTCGGCCGCCGACCGCAGCCGCTGCAGGATCGCCGCCGGGTCGAGCTCGGAGGCCAGCAGGAACTCGGTCATCTGGTGCTGCACGTACTCGCGCAGCCACGGCACTGCGGTGAACTGCAGCCGGTGGGTCTCCTCGTGCAGGCAGACCCAGCGCCGGAAGTCCTGTGAGTCCACGCCCAGCTCGCGCTCGACCATGACGATGTTGGGAGCGACCAGGGTAAGCCTGCCCGGCTGCTGGCCGTCGACGGGGGACGCGTCGGGCGGCAGGAACAGCTCGTACTGGCCGAGGACCCGGCCGGACAGGTAGGCCAGGATCAGCCCGGCCTGGATGCCGGTGACCCGCGACCCGACCGCGCTGATCACCGCCCCGGCAGCCCCGGAGCCGGCGACGTGCGCACGCTGCTGCAGCCGTTCGACCAGTGGTTCCAGCACCACGCGGAACCCGTCCACGTTGGACCTTATCCAGCCGGGCCGGTCTACCACCGCGACCCGCCCCAGCGAGCCGTCCCCGGCGGCGGACAGGCCGGTGACCTCGTAGACCGGCTGCTGGACGGCGACCGCGAGGTCGCGTAGCTCTGCGACCGTCCGGCGCGCCTCGGCCAGGCTTACCTGCGGGCCGGGGCGGGCCCACCGGGTCCCCGTGGAGATGGCGAGGTCCCAGTCGATCATCTGCGTGCTGCTCACGGTGCTCCATTCCTTAGCTCACTGTCCCCACCGTATGTGGTTGCCGCCGGTGTCGGTAACCGGCAGCCGCAGCCGGCCAGCGCCGTCGCGGCAGCGTCGATCGCCTTCGCCGCCGCCGGGAGTTCCGCGGTGGGGACATCGTCGGCCATGATGGCGAAGGCGAGCATCGCGCCGCTGGAGTCGTAGGCCAGGCCGGCCAGCGCCGTGACCGTGTCCAGGTTTCCGGTCTTGGCCCGCACGGAGCCCAGGGCTGCCCCGCCGATCCCGCCGAAGATGCTCTGCCCGGCCGACAGCGTGCCGGAAAAGCCGGCCACCGGCAGGCCGCCAAGCAGCGGGCGCAGCCCCGGGTCGGCGACGGCACGCTGCAGCACCCCGACCAGCGTGGCCGGCGCGACAGCGTCATCAGGGGACAGGCCGCTGCCGTCGCTCATGCGGATCCCGCCGGTGATGCCGAGCCTGCCCAGCTCCGCGGAAAGCGCCGCGGCCGCGTCGGCGAACGAGGCAGGCGCGCCGACGGCCAGCGCGACCTGACGCGCCAGGTTCTCCGCGATCACGTTGTTGCTCTCCTGCAGCATCTGCGCCACGATCGCGGACAGCGGCGGTGAGGCCACGCTGGCGATGACCGGGGAGTGCGCCGGGGCCGCCTGCGCCACCGGGGCTCCGGTGACCCGGATGCCGTCCGCGGCGAGCAGGGCGGCGAAGGACGCGGCCGCCTGGCCGGCGGGGTCGGTGGCCCGCGGGCGCAGGTTGCCCGGGTCGTCGGAGTCTTCCGGCGCGCCCGATGCGGTCAGCCGTCCCTGGTCCACCTCGAGGGAGACGATCGCGGTGACGTTCCCGCTGCTGACATAGCCGTCCGGCCAGCCGGGCGCCATGTCGGGCCCGGTGTACAGCGAGGTGTCGTAGCCGAGGCTGACCGTGCTGCTGGCCGCCGACTTCAGCGCGCGCGCTGCCTGTGCGGCCAGGGCGGCCAGGGTGGCCGGCTGCGGGTACTCGCCAGCAGGGTACGGGTGCACCGCCAGCGTCGGGTCGCCGCCGCCGACGAGGACGATGCTGCCCGGCGCGGCGCCGCGCACCACGCGGGTGCTGAACCTCGCGTCGCCGCCGAGCACGCCGAGCGCCGCGGCGGCGGTGACGAGCTTCGCCGTGGAGGCGGGCGTCATCAGCCGGGTACCGTCGTCCGACAGCAGCACCTGGCCGGTGGCCGGGTCCGCGATCAGCACCGAGATCTGTGCGCGCAGCGCGGACAGCGGGGCAGCAACGGCCGAGCGCAGCCTGCCCGCGGTCGGCAGCTCCCCGCCCTGGGCCCCGGAGGGCAGCACGGCGCCCGCACCGACGACCGGGGCCGCCGCCACCGTGGGCACTCGCAGGGCTGCCAGCCGCAGCGGCAGCATGCGCGCCACGGCAATGCCCGCCACCAGCGTGAACACGTTGATCGTGGCGAGCGTCGCCAGTGCCGCGATCCGCATCCGGCGCACCTGTGCCTAACCACCTCGCGCGATGTCTGGGGGCCGTCGCCCCAGCGGCGAATACCGCAGGGACAATGGAGTTAATCACCTAGACCGGCCTGGAGGGAAACCGTGGACGTCGACGTTGTCATCGAGATCCCGAAGGGGCAGCGGAACAAATACGAGATGGACCACGCCTCCGGGCGGATCCGACTGGACCGGATGCTGTTCACCTCGACCAGGTACCCCTACGATTACGGGTTCATCGAGGACACCCTGGCCGACGACGGGGACCCGCTCGACGTGCTCGTGCTGCTGGAAGAGCCCACCTTCCCGGGCTGCCTGATCACGTGCCGGGTCATCGGGATGTTCCGGATGCGGGACGAGAAAGGCGCCGACGACAAGGTGCTGTCCGTGCCGACCGGCGACCCGCGGATGGACCACCTGCGCGACATCTACCACGTGCCGGAGTTCGACCGGCTGGAGATCCAGCATTTCTTCGAGGTGTACAAGCAGATCGAGCCCGGCAAGATGGTGGCGGCCGCGGCGTGGGCCGACCGTGCGGCCGCCGAAGCCGAAGTCGAGGCCTGCCGCAAGCGCCTGGCCGAGGCCGAGCGGGAGACTGACTGAAGCAGGCGAGGTTATCGCGGCGGCGGCGGGCACTCCAGGGCGAGTCCCGGGTAACGGTGCGTGACACCGCCGGCCGTTCGGCACATTCAAAGATCTCTTTTTCAGCCGAACGATCGATGGTGCGAGGTTTGGGTCACGGCGCACGCCTAGGTCAAGGCCGGTGCGGCGTCGCGGGCGGGACCGGCCCTTGTGCCTGCCTGGCCGTGGCGGGGCCCGGCGGCGAGGCGGCTGCCTTCGCCGGCCTGCCTGCCCGAAGGACCAGCATCGTCACGTCGTCGACGAGGTCATCCGCACTGAACCGCAGCATGGCCTGGCGCATCGCCGCGATGAGCTGGCCGGGCGGGGCGCCGGCCAGGGCGGCAAGCTCGTCGGCCAGCCGGTCGGCGAAGTACGCGTTGTCCGGGCCGCGTGCCTGGGCCATCCCGTCGGTGTAGAGGAACAGCACGTCGCCGGCATCCATGGTCAGTTCCTGCGCGGCAGGTTCGGCGTCGGCGAACAGGCCGAGCGGAAGGCCGCCGCCGCTCATCATCCGCACCCGGCCGTCGGGCCGCAGCAGCGCTGCGCCCGGATGGCCGGCGCTGCCGAGCACGACTCGCAGCCTGCCGTCATCACGCCAGCTCAGGTGCGCGACGTTGGCCGTGACGAACCCGCCGTCGGCGGAGATCTCCTCGGCCAGCACGATCTCGTTGGCGCCGGAAAGCACCTCCGCGGGATCCGCGCAGCGGTGGGCCAGGACCCGGATCGCATGCCGCGCCGCGGCGGTCACGGCGGCCGCATCCTCGCCTTTCCCGCAGACGTCGCCGACCACCAGGCCCCAGCCGTCCGGCGTCCGGTAGACGTCGTAGAAATCCCCGCCGATCTCCGGGTCCTCGGCGGCGGTGATGTAGGTGGCCGCGATTTCCATGCCGGGGATCTCCGGCATCCGCCGCGGCAGCAGGCTGGCGTGCAGCATGTCAGCGGTCTCCGACCGGCGCCGGAACATCCTCGCTACCCGGATCGCCAGGGCCATCTGCTCACCGATCTCGGTGAGCAGCGCGAGTTCCGCCACGGTGAAGTGCCCGCCGGCTGCCCGCCGGGCCAGGGTCGCCACGCCGTAGCAGTGCTGTCCGTCGGACAACGGCACGGACAGCACCGAGGTGGCGTCCAGCGTGACGAGCAGCGGCTCGCCGTCCGGACCGGGGCCGAGGATCCCGGTGTCCTCGGCGCGGACGATGAGCGCCGGGCGTCGGGATTCGTGCACGGTGAACGGAACTGATCCAGGCGCCGGGTCGACGGCTGCGACCACGCCGGCCAGCTCGGCGAGGCCGGGGTCGTCCGGCCCGATGACGAATTGCCGCCGCAGCTTGTGCCTGCGCTCGAAATCGACGATGACCCAGGCGGCAAGCTCGCGGGTCAGCAGGCGGGCGCACCGCTGCAGCGTCCTTGACTCGCTGAAGCCCTGGTTTTCCAGCAGCAGCCGGGCTGTCGCCGCGATCAGGTCCAGCCGGCGGGTGATGGCCCGCACGGCGTCCAGTCCCGGCCTGCCCCGGTCATCCGCCTCGCCGGACACGTCATCCGTCGCCGGCGCGGATTCTGCGTCATCTGCCGGTCCTGGCACGGACCCTGCATCATGCGGCGGTGCTGGCGCGGACCCTGCTGCGTCACGAACTGCCACCATCAGCAGGTCGGCTTCGCCGCGGAGCGAGACGCGGCCGATGACGAGCTCTCCGGGCAGCACGCCCCCCTCAGCGATCAGGCCGCACTGGACCCGGCGCTGGGTTCCGGTCCGGCTCACCGCGCTGAGCTGCGAGGCGACCGCCGCGCGTGACGGCAACGCGACAAAAGCCGTGAACGGCCGACCAGTGGCGTAGCCGGGCTTCGCTCCGATCAGGTCGCCCGCGGACCTGTTCGCCCGTTGCACGGTGCCGTCGCGAGACAGCAGGAACAGCGGAACGGGCGCGTCGGCGAACGCGGCGCGCAGCAGGCTCCGCTCCCAGCTGTCGCCGCCCTGCACCTGGAGGCCGCCCTGATCGCCGGGAGGGTGCGCCGCGGCTCGCAGCAGTTCGATCGCGCCTTCCAGCTCGGCGAACGCAGCTTCGAGGACATCGCCGGGGGCGACGCTCGGTGACCGGGCCGCCTGCCGTAGCGCGGAGTAGCGCACGTGCAGTTCGCTGGCTTGGCCGGCTGCCTCACCAGGCCCCGGCGTTCGGTTCATGGGCGAGGGGCCCTCCTCCCCCGTAAACGGTACATCGATGCCGGGAAACACCTACCGCGCCAAGCATACGATCTAGGTGACCGTCACTCCTCCTGCCCGAGCCGATGCGTTGGAGCGCAGGTGCCAGAGCTCCGCCTTTCGAACCAGGCCCGCGAGGGCTGCGTGGTTGTGGCCGTGCACGGCGAGTTGGACGTGGTCACCAGCGGTCGCCTCGATGACTCCTTGTCTGATGCCCGGGCGCGCAGCGACCGGGTGATCCTGGACTTGTCTGGCGCTGACTTCCTTGACACGACAGCCTTGGCCGTCATCGTCAGTCACTGGCGACGCCAGACGGAGGCCGGGGGCGCGCTTTTGCTGGCCGGCGCCCGCTACGCCTACACCAAGGCCCTGTGGATCACTGGCCTGGCCGACCGGCTGCCCATGTATGACGATGTGGACACAGCGGTGACGGCCGCGCTGGCCGCGCCCGGCGCCTAGGCCCTGGGCCGGGCCAGGAGAGCGGGCGGCGGCAGCGCGGCCGCCGGGTCAGGGGCAGCCGGATAACCAGCGGTACCAGCGGCCCCGTGATCCGCCTTCGCCGATCCGCACCAGGAAGCCAATGAGCCAGATCACCAGGATCGCCAGCGCGATCCACCACAGGACATGCACCGCGAATCCGAGCCCGCCGAGGATGAGGGCGAGCAGAAGAACGATCAAGATGATCGCCATGAGCTGTTCCTTCTTTCTAGATGGATGCCCAGAACAGGAGTCTGATTACCCGCCAATCGCGGGTTCATTCCTGCGCGCAGCGCGCAGCGCCTGCGTGTCTGGCGATCCGGGCTGGCGTGCGACGTTAACTTCGCGTCTCGATGGGAAGGGGACGGGAACTGCAGTAAGAGCAAGGGAGGCGGACCATGACCGGCTGGGTCTGGGCAGGCATCATAATCGGGGTGGCGATCGTGGCCCTCGCGGTAGGCATCCCGTTCCTGCACACCCATAAGCGGATGAGCCCGCCACTCGACCGCTCCGAGGGGGCCGGGTACGTCCGCGCCAAGCGCAGGTGGAGGCGCCGCCGCGCCGAGGCTTCCGAGCCGACACAAGCGGGCAGCGGGCAGGGCACCAGGGGTCTGTGAACCCGGTGTCCGCCGACGCGCCGAGGCGCCGGCCTGACGGCCGCGTTGCCGACCGGGTGCAACGGCTCACTGATCGCACCACGCCCTTGGCCGACGAGCGGATCCCCTCCCTGACCCTCGGTTGAGGTCGCCGCGCACTTCTCCGAGGTCGGCGGCGGCTACGGCGGCTACAACCCCGACCACGAGTTCTTCGGCTACCGGCAGTCCATCTAGGCTCGGCATCCCAGCGGGCACGTTCACGTGCCGCGGCGAGGCTCAGGGCGGCCGGCTGAACGACTCTGGCCAGCGCACTGGCACGTCGTCTGTGGTCGGCTAGCTGAGCGTGCTGCCGGTCGCCGCTGCTGGCGGCTGCGCGGAGACGTTGCTGCACTACCTCCCGTACGGTCTACCGCATCATCAGCTCGGGTCGCGGTCGTCCAGATCGGTTCAAGCTGGACCAATGCCAGCATGAATAATTGCGGGATGCGTCGTAGCCACGCCGATGCCGGGAAGCAGGATGAGGTTCAATGACTGGCCAATCGTCAGAGTCTGCGGGCCTTCGGCCAGCGCGGCACCCGCAAACGGTCCTGGTTGCGGCCGGACGGCCCGCCGATGAGCCGGGCCGGCCGCTGAACGTGCCCATCGTCCTGGCGTCGAACTTCCGGGCTGGCAACCAGGGCCAGATTGCCGGACGGGAGTACTCCCGCGACGATGCCACGCCCGCCTGGGAGGCGCTGGAAGAGGTTATCGGCGAACTGGAGGGCGGAGACGCTGTCGCGTTCGCCTCGGGCATGGGCGCTGCGGCGGCGGTCCTGGACCTTATGCCCGCGGGCGCCCGGGTGATGGCACCGACGGATTGCTACGCGGGCGTGCACGCCCTGCTGGCCGACGGCCAGCAGCAAGGGCGCTGGCACGTCGACCTGATCGACATCACCGACACGGCCGCCGCCGTAGCCGCGGCCCGCCGCGCGGACCTGGTGTGGCTGGAATCGCCCACTAACCCGCTGCTCGACATCGCCGACCTGCCGGCTGTGTGCACGGCAGCCCGGGATGGGGGCGCGCTGGTCGCGGTCGATAACACCTTCGCCACCCCGCTGCTGCAGCAGCCGCTCGCCCTCGGCGCGCACATCGCCATGCACAGCGCCACCAAGTTCATGGGTGGCCATTCTGACCTGCTCCTCGGCCTTGCTGTCGCCGGCAGTCCCCAGCTTGGGCACCGGCTGCGCCGCCGCCGGGAGGTCGCCGGTGCCGTCCCCGGCGCGCTGGAAACCTTCCTGGTCCTGCGCGGCCTGCGGACCCTGGCCCTGCGGCTGGACCAGGGACAGCGCAGCGCCGCCGAGCTGGCCCGCCGCCTCGCCGATCACCCCGCGGTGACCCGGGTACGCTACCCCGGGCTGCCCGGTCATCCCGGCCACGCGCAGGCAGCCGCGCAGATGACCGGGTTCGGCGCCGTGCTCGGGTTCGAGGTCCAGGGCGCGGCAGCAGCCAACGCCGTCTGCGACTCGGTCCGCGTCATACGATCGGCCACCAGCCTCGGCGGCGTGGAAAGCACCATCGAGCGCCGGGCCAGATTGCCCGGCCAAGAGCACCTGCCACCCGGCTTCCTGCGCCTGAGCGTGGGATGCGAGCACATCGAAGACCTGTGGGCCGACCTCACCAGTGCTTTCGCACAGGCCGGTGCTGCAGGATCTCCGCGACGATGGTGATCTCGTTGGCGCGAACGTCGAAGGCGGGGTTGGGGCGGCCGCTTTCGTCCCGGAAGGCGTTGTAGATGCAGGCCAGCGCGAGCACGTCCCGGCCGTGGGTCTGGATGTAGCCGGTCCACGTGGTGAGGTAGGCGGCGATGAACCGCTCCGGGTGCTGCCCCGGGTCCGCGGCGTGCAGCCGCGGCTCCAGGTACTGCCCCATCTCAGTGATCGCGTCGGCGATCACCGCCTGGATCAGGTCGTGCTTGGCCGGGAAGTGGTAGGTGATGACCCCCTTGCTTACTCCGGCCCGGCGGGCCACCTCGGCCACCGAGGCGCGCGGGTAGCCGACCTCCACGATCGCGTTGATCGCGCACTGCACCAGCTGGTCGCGGCCCGGCCACCGCCCGCAAAAGATCCGGGCACCTCACCCCGCCAAGGGACATCGGGTAAAACAGAAACAGGCGGGGACGTGGGGATTAACGTGAGTACCACTACGGAACTGCGTGATGCGACAGACACAGCCTGGAAGTGAAGTAGCGGAGCGGGGTTGGCAACATGCGGCCGCGAAGCTGCGTGATCATCTGCTGCGCGGACAGTGGCGGAACGGGCGCGGGAAGGAGGAAGGTGGTGGGGGAGAGCTCAAGGCGGGAGCTCCCGTCGGATTCCTCCTCGGCCATCGCTCAAGTGTCCTCGGCCCTGTCCAGCTCTCAGTTGCTCAGCTACAGGGCGGCGGTTGCCGACCTTGTGAAGGAAGCGAGCAGATGCCTGGGCCCCTCCGGTCTGGCCGCGGCCGAGAGACTTGTCGCCGGGCGCCTTGGACAGCGGGAGTTCGCATCTGTGCTCTCGCGCCTTGACGGAGGTGTGGACGCCACCGCCGCGGGCCTGATACGTGAGATTCGCGACTACCGGCCCAGTGCGCGCAGTTCAGCCAGCGACTTGCCAGCGTTCATCCGGATTCTCCTGCTCTCCCAGATCGACTCGGTGTGGTGGAGCGGGACGGCTCCGTTCATCTCTGACACCGATGTGCTGCGCTCGACCGAACTGGTGGATCTCACGCCGCTCAGGTCAGCAAAGACACTGCAGTTCCAGTATCGCGCCCAGTCGGCCGGATTGCCCGGCCGGGTCCGGGACTGGACACAGCGACAGGCGCTACCAAAAATGCGTCCTCATACAGCTGGGTTGCGCTTCACACGTTCGCGGCCCGAGGTTGTCGCCGTCGTCAACCAGATTGCTCACGAGCTCGCCGCCGCGCTCCCGCCACGGACCCCGCGCCTCTGGGTGACCAGCATGGTACGTAGCGTCCAGCACCAGCATCGGCTCAGATCTCTGGGTTACGCCGCCGTCCTGCCGAGCTCGCACTGTGTTGGTTTCGCGTGCGATGTAGAAATGCAGTGGTTCCGCCAGTTCGATCAGGACAATCTGCTCAGCCGGCTACTCCTTGAACGGCAAGAGGCAGGCCAGCTCAATGTCATCGACGAAGGCCAGGCGTGGCATTTGTGCGTCAACCCGCTCGTGCACGACGAGCTGAAGGCCGCTTACAGCGCCCAGCTGGCCGAGCGGTAGTCCAGGCAGAGAAAGGCTTTCTGTATGTGCGGTATCGCCCTCATCATCGGGCCGAATCCGAACACTGCGGTTTTCGACCAGATGCTGGAAGCGATCGCACCGCGAGGAGATGTGCGTGAGGCGGTCAGCGATGACCGGCACTGCCTTGGCACGCAGCGGCTGAAGATAGTGGATCGTGAGCGGGCCATCCAGCCGTGGACTTCGCCTGACGGGCGATGGGCGGTCTGCTACAACGGCGAAGTTTATAACTTCCGTTCGTTGCGGTCACAGCTGACCGACCTTGGCCATCAGCTGCGAAGTGACAGTGACACCGAAGTGATCCTGGAGGCGTTCGCCGAGTGGGGGGAACGGGCGGTTCACCACCTCCGGGGTGAGTTCGCGTTCGCCGTCGTCGACCGAGCCGCGGACCGCATCTACCTAGCTCGTGATCCGCTCGGGGTTAAACCGCTCTACTGGTCGCGCTGCGGCGGTCATCTGTACGTGGCGTCGGAATTGAAGGCGCTCGTCCCTGTGGGTGGGCTCGTCAGCGAAATCCCCCCGGGCCACCATGGGTGGGGGAGCCCAGCCCAGGATCCGGCCGTCACCGCATATGTGGATCTGCTCACTATGGGAGACGGCGATGAACTCATCACCGACATCGGCGAGGCGGCGAGGCTGGTGCGGGCCGCGCTCGAGGACAGCATCCGAGTTCGGCTCGATACCGATCTGGCCGTCGGCGTTATCCTCTCCGGCGGTCTTGACAGCACGCTGACTCTCCTGCACGTGCGTGAAATGCACCCCGACTGCGTGGCATTCACCATCGGGACTCCCGGCAGCGACGACGTTTCCTACGCCCGCCGCGTGACCCGCGACCTCGGGGTCGACCACGAGGTCATCGAGCTGGCTCCAGGCGACATCCGCCTGCCGGAGATCCGCGAGGCCATCCGGCTGTCCGAGCTCACTGAATACGGCGATGTCATCAACGCTGTCATCGCCAGGCTGCTCTTCGCCTGTGTCCACAGCTGCGGTATCAAGGTGGTCCTGTGCGGGGACGGCTCCGATGAGCTTTTCGGCGGCTATGAGATGTACAGGCAGCCCGAGCCCGCTCTGCGACAGCGCCTGTTCCAGCACAAGCTGCGCAACCTCGGACGAACCGAGCTACAGCGCGTCGACCGCACCAGCATGGGGCAAGGCGTGGAAACGCGCGTGCCGTTCCTCGATCTGGCGCTTGTTCGGCTGGCGATGCGCCTGCCCATCGAGCTGAAGCTCCGTGACGGCCAGGACAAATGGATCCTGCGCCATGCCTTTGCCGACATCCTGCCCGATTACGTCCGCCAGCGACCGAAAAATCCCTTGTCACACTCGTCCGGGCTGCACGAGCGCGTCCGCTTGTACCGGTCACAGTTTCCTCGCATTTATCGTTCGTTCGGATATGACATGCTCGGTCCGATGCGGCGCGACTTCTCGATCGTGCTCGAACAGCACGACCTCGACCTAGACCGGGCATTGCAGGACGTCGAGACCCATCCCGACTACTCGATGGCCGACCACGCACGCGACCTCGCTGGAGCCCTCCGCTGGAATGCTGTTGACGTCCTGCGACGGCGGGGATGAAGGACCGCGTGGAGCGTCTTCCACGCTGTCTCCGCTGTGCCAGCCCGTCTCACCCGCCGGGATTGGGCCGCCGCACCGGCCCCCACCTTCGGTCACGTTGGCTGCGTGGAAAGCTGCTTAGCATGCTGGGCGGTCCGGTGCGGACGACGACCCGCAAACAGGGAGATGACGGTGGCTACCTTCGTGCTGATCCACGGCGGCGGGGATGTCGGATGGCATTGGCACCTGGTCGAGCGGGAGCTACGCCAGCGCAGTCACGTTACCCTCGCACCCGATCTGCCGTGCGATGACGACTCGGCCGGGCTGGCCGAGTACGCCGACACCGTGGTCGAGGCGATCGACGGCCGCGGCGGCTTGGTCGTAGCCGCACAGTCGTTCGGCGCGTTCACCGCGCCGCTGGTGGCCGCCCGGGTCCCTGTCGAGACGCTGGTCTTGGTGGCTGGGATGATCCCGGCCCCGGGAGAGGCTCCCGATGACTGGCCCGCGAACACCGGCTTCGACACAGTGATGCGCCAGCAGGCGCGGCGGTACGCCGGACAGGAGCTGATCTACCACGACGTGGCCCCGGCCCTGGCCGAGCAGGCCCGCCGCAACGCGCGCGACCAGTCAGATGCTCCCGGCCATGCTCCGTGGCCGCTGGATGAGTGGCCGCCGGTGCCGACCCGGTTCGTGCTATGCACCGAAGACCGGTTCTTCCCCCCCGGGTTCATGCGCCGGGTCGTGGCTGACCGCCTAGGCGTCGTTCCGGACGAGATAGCCGCTGGCCACGCCGTTGCGCTCAGCCGCCCGAAGGAGCTCGCGGACCTGCTTGTCAGGTATTCAGCCGCGGCCGGGTGAAGCGTCTCCAAGCTGTGGGAGCGTCATGCGGCTGCAACGGATGAACCTCACACGAGTAAGCCGCGTCGGCGGAGACAGCCACGGTCATGCTGAAACCGTCTGACGCCATCCGGCGGTTCAGGTCATCAGGCACTCCCGTGTTCAGCGTGGTTGGCGTAGGTCCGGCCCGGTGCACCCCAGTTGCTTGCGGTCGCTGATCGGCGGCGCAGGTCCCCTGGCTCGCACCGCACCAGCGTGAGCACGCTCAGGCCAGCACCGCCACCTGACCTCTGGCTTCCCGGCCGCGCAGGAATCACACGTCCTCGGTGCTTTTGACGGCCTCAGATGCGTCGGCTTCCTGCGCTACCTGATCCAAGTGATCGGCGCCGAGGAAGGCAGGCCAGCGGTCATGCACAACGGCGCGCCGCTCAGAGAAGGCTTCGTTGAGGCGTTCGGCGTCGATCCGCAGCTGCGGCGCCGCAGGATCGGAACCGCGCTCCAGCAGCACGCGGCGCGGCAGTGCCGGAACGCTGGATGCTATCAAATGCGGTCTCGTAGCCCGCTGACAAGCGTCGAGAACTACGCCTTGAAGATCGCCGCAGGTTACCTGCTGCACCCCAGCCGCGAAAACGACTCCTACTACTTCCTGCGGCGCCTGTGAGCAGCAGGGGCTTGCGGCCATTACCCGGCGGGCACGGCCTTTTATCGGTAGGAGTGGGCACATCGTCGAGCACCGTCTATGGCTGTTTCGTGTGCTGAGCCGATTTTCCCAACCATCAGCATCAGTCAGCCGTTGTATGGCGGCTTGGCAGCAGTCGGCGGGAGCTTGGACCGCGGAGAAGCCAAGATCACCCTTGAGGCACCGCGGGCTTCTGCCAGACCGAGACGTGCGAGCGGCTGTCGGTAGTGAAAGGCTCTCGGTCCCAGTCGGCCCAGCGGTCATGCAACCGGAGTCCGGCGAGCTGCGCCATCAGATCGAGCTCGGATGGCCATACGTAGCGGAACGGGATCGTCCGGTACTCCCCCCTTCCATCGGTGAACTCGACGTAATGGCCGCGGTACTGCTGGGTGGCATGGTCAAAGCTGTAGCTGACGATCCGCCCGGGGGCTGCCCGGTATCCCAGGATGTCCTGTCCGGGCGGCAGGCGGCGCAGGGGCGGGACGTTGGTCTCGATCACAAAGCAGCCGCCCGGGGTGAGGTGCTCGGCGACGTTGCGGAAGCAGGCGACCTGCGCTTCCTGCGAGGTGAGGTTGTTGATCGTGTTGTACACCAGATAGGCCACGGTGAAGGTGCCATCCACCCTGGTCGCGGCCATGTCGCCGATGGTCACGTCGATAGCCTCGCCGCCCGGCTTGCCGCGCAGCCTGGCCACCATCGCCCGGGACAGCTCGATGCCGTGCACCGGCACGCCGCGCTGGGACAGCGGCAATCCGATGCGGCCGGTGCCGATGGCCAGCTCCAGTGCCCGCCCACTGCCCGCCAGCTCGGCGAGCAGGCTGACCGCCGGGTCGATAGCCTCCGACTGGAACATTGGGTCCGACGAGTCGTCGTAGCTCGCCGCAACCGGCTCGCCGAAGTATCCGTCTGGATCATCCACGAACTGAAAAACTAATGCCACACACTGGCTTCTGCCACCCATTTTCCGGTGCACCGTCCTGGCGCGCTCGGAGGGATTCCAACCGCCTCGCATACCCGTAGATCAGGGCCGCCCGTCCGGCCAGTGCGCCGGAATCCGAATCTGCCCGTCAGCGTCCTGCCAGGTGTCCGGCATAGACGCGATAGCCCGGGGCGGTGCTCGACAAGTGATGGCAGCAGTACTGGTAGCAGTCGGCCCGCGGTCAGCCGCGACGCCTACCCGGCTGACAGCACGTCCGTCGCGAGGGAGGGCGTTCAAGCAGCGGCACTCCCCGGACTCCCCCGGGACCGAGGGACAGCTGCGGGTCATGGCGGATGGGCGGCTGTATGCCGGGCCCAGACGTCCTCACAGGCGCTTAGATAAGGTCAAGCTGGATGGGCAGGGATGGTTTGCCCAGGGCTTGCCGGGCGTGGGCGATGGCCTCGGCTTCGATGCGGCGGTGCAGCGCGTGCAGGTCGGCGGAGGGCTCCGGGTTGACGATGAGCACGATTCCGGGATTGCGGCTGTCGCCGATGACCCGGCCCTTGGCCGCGTCGATACCGCGGTAGGCGCCGATTTCCCTGGTAAGGGCGTCGGTGAGGGCGGCGGGCTGCAAGACCGTGGTGCCCTGGTTCGTGTCACCCGGGATCGTAATGTTCCCGGGCCGGTCGGTGGAGGCGAGCAGGGCCAGGATCCACCGCAGGCAGGCCAGGGCGATCAGCAGGCAGGCGCCCGCCACGGCGTACCACAGCCAGCTGCTGTGGTGGCCGATGTAGTGGCCGGCCTGGTTGGCGAGCAAAGTGCGCCGGGAGAAGGCCGCGCCGAACGCGCCGACGGAGGCGGCCATGCCGGCGCCGCCCGCAGCCAGGAGGATCAGGCCGGCCAAGGCCAGCATGACGCGGTTGGTGCGGTCGGCGTGCATCAGCGGCTCCGGGGGACGACGCGCACCTTCAGGCGCGGGGGGTGACGCAGGTCCAGGTTATCCAGGCGGCCGTGGAGAGCCTGGATGACGGGCTCGGTAAGGGTATCGGCGGCGGCGCGGCCGCGAGCGGCCGATGCCGCGGTGACGCGGGCGCGGCGGCGGCGGACCTTGACCTTCGCGCTGGAGATCCCGTCGACTCCGGTCGCGGCCCCGCGCAGCATCCCGGCCAGGCCGCGTCGGGTGACGGCCGCGTCGGTGGCGTCATCACCGGACCGCAGCGGCAGCCGGGTGGTCCGGGGGGGCTTGAGCTCCAGGATCAGCAGCAGCGCGCCGACCACGATCAAGACGGCCGACCAGACCTGGACCACCTCCGCGTCCCAGTGGGTCCTGTGAGCCCAGTGATACCAGGAGGTCCAGTGCACAAGCAGCGGGCTTTTATGCACGGCGAAGCCGATAACCTCGGCGATGACGATGACGCAGCCGGCGATCAGCGCGGCGGCGAGGATGAAGGCCAGCGGCCGGTTCACCAGGCGCATCTGCGATCCTCCTTACCGGACCCGGGGCGGCGGGGTGATGTCGGTGGCCAGGTCGGCCACGACGATATGGACCTCGTCGACCTCCAGGCCGGCCAGCTCCCGGACCCGGTCCCGGACGTGCCGACGAACCTGCTCGGTGACCTCGGCGACAGCCGCGGGCCAGCGGACGGCGATCTCCAGGCTCACGTAGGCCTTGGATCCGTCGACATCGACCGTGGTCTTGGGCAGCGCGTGCAGGTCGGTGCTGCGGACGCCGGGAACCGCACCGGGGACAGCACGGCCCAGCAGCCGAGCCGTGGCCGCCCCGGCGTCGGGGTTCTCGGCCGCCGCCCGGGCGGCGATCTTGGTGACCACCCCGTCAGCGACGCTGATCGCTCCCAGTTCGCTGCGGCCTGCCAGCGGCGCAGGCCGGGTTTCAGTAACGGCGCTCATCTGCTGCGGCGGCTGCGGGACAGCCATGCCTGCGCGTCGATGTCACCGTCGAGGATCTTGGCGGCGCCGTAGCCGATCACGCCGAACAGGGCCACGATCAGCATGTCGCCGAAATTGCCGAACACCAGCGCCAGGCCCAGGAGCAGCCCGGTGATGGTGGCGAGCGCGGTACGGTTCATCACTCACATCCAGATGACGCAAAGGACGGTAGTCGGCTCTCAGACCGGCGGCAGCCCTGGCTCTGGCCAGGGCGGCCCGTCAGGCACCCGAAACGACGGGCTGAGCGGGGGATCGTCGATGTCGGCGATC
>JAFAPY010000015.1 GCA_019246795.1 Streptosporangiaceae bacterium
CCTGCTCGGGCAGGTGCCGCTCCACGATGGCCTCGGCCGTCGGCAGCAACCGGTGCGCGAGCACCGGTCCGGCCAGCGCCTGCACGTCGTCGGGTATCACGTAATCCCGCCCGTCGAGCGCCGCCCAGGCCCGGCTCGCCCGCAGCAGGTGCAGCGTCGCCCGCGGCGAGGCGCCGAGCCGCAGCTCCGGCGAGTTCCTTGTCGCGTTGACGAGGCTGATGATGTACTCCTTGACCTGGTCCGATACCAGGACCTGGCGCACGGCGAGGATGAGGTCGTGCACGTCGCTTGCCCGGGCTACCGGCTTGAACGCCTCCAGCGGGGACGTGCCGCCGTGGGTGTCCAGCATCTCCCGCTCGGCGGCGGCCGTCGGGTAGCCAAGCGAGATCCGGGCGGTGAACCGGTCCCGCTGCGCCTCGGGCAGCGGGTAGGTGCCCTCCATCTCCACCGGGTTCTGCGTGGCGATCACCATGAACGGCGCCTGCAGCGGGTACGTGGTGCCGTCGACGGTGACCTGCCGCTCTTCCATGCATTCCAGCAGCGCCGACTGGGTCTTCGGCGAGGCCCTGTTGATCTCGTCGCCGAGAACGACGTTGGCGAAGACCGGTCCCGGCTGGAACTCGAACTCGCCGCGTTCGGCCCGGTAGGCGCTTACCCCGGTGATGTCGCTGGGCAGCAGGTCCGGGGTGAACTGGATCCGCCCGACGCTGCCGTCGATGGCCCTGGCCAGGGACTTGGCGAGGGTCGTCTTGCCGACGCCGGGCACGTCCTCGATGAGCAGGTGCCCCTCGGCGAGCAGGACCGCCAGCATGAGCCGGATGGCCTTGGGCTTGCCCTCGATCACCGCCTCGATCGCTGCGCCGATGCGGCGGGCCGCCGGGACTAGATCATCGATCGAGCTCCCCGTCTGCCGTACGGTATCCAGTACCACAAAGCCTCCTCCAAGGCACTGGCGCGCTGCGAGCCTGCAGGCCAGCGCTCACCGAGCGCTCCGCCAGCAGGCTGCCGTACCGCTACAGTACGTCTTCCCCCGGTGCGCGCGCGACGCGGCCGGAGCGCGAGAGTCATGCGGGACCTGTGTGACAGCAGCGCAGCTGGTGCCCTCGTGGCGCGGGCCCGCCGCTCCCCAGCCGCCCCACTTTCCTCCACCGCCGTCACCGGCCTCTACCTGACCGTTTGCCCGAGATTACCGCGGCGTCAGCCCAGATTCAGCCCTGTGAGCCGTTGACGGTGGGGAATTGTGGAGTAAAGTGGAGCGCAGGTGGAGGAGGCAGGTGGCTGAGCGGTGTTTCTCGGTAGTTTCGCGCCGCGGCTCGACGAGAAAGGCCGCCTGTTCCTGCCCGCCAAGTACCGGGACGAGCTTGCCGGGGGAGTGGTGGTCACGAAGGGGCAGGAACGCTGCCTGTACGTCTTCCCGACCGAGGAGTTCGCCCGCATCACCGAGGCGATGAGCACCGCGCCGGTGACGGCCAAGTCGGTGCGGGACTACAGCAGGATCTTGTTCGCCGGCGCCTCTGACCAGATCCCCGACAAGCAAGGCAGGATCACGCTCCCGTCGGCGCTGCGCAGCTACGCGGGGCTGGGCAGGGACTGCGCGGTGATCGGCATGAACACCCGCCTGGAGATCTGGGACAGCCAGGCATGGGAGAACTACCAGGCCGAGCAGGAGGACACGTACGCCGGGGCCGCCGAGGAGGTGCTTCCGGGAATCCTGTAGCGACCAGGTGCCGGTCCCCATCCGCCGCTCCCTGCTGGCATCACTTCCCCGGTGCCAGCCGGCAGCGAAGCAGATGGGGACCGGCGGGGGCCGCCCGCACGAGACCCGCACGAAGCAGAGCGCCGCCGCACGAGACCCGCACGAAGCAGAGCTGGGAGAAGGTAGTCATGGAAGGGGCGCACGTGCCCGGGGAGGCCACCTCCCCGGAACCGCCACGGCAGCACGTGCCGGTGCTGGCCGGGCGGGTCACCGCCTTGCTCGCGCCCGCGCTGGCCACCCCCGGTGCCGTGCTGGTCGATGCCACCCTTGGCCGGGCCGGGCACGCCCGGGCCCTGCTCGACGCCTGCCCGGGAATGGTGCTGATCGGCATCGACGCGGACACCGACGCGATCAAGGCGGCCCGCGAGCTGCTCGCTCCCTACGCCGGCCGGGTGCGGCTGGTGCACGCGAGGTTCGACCAGATCCCTGCCGTCGTGGGAGCGGCAGACACCATCATGGGCCTGCTGTTCGACCTCGGCGTCTCCTCGCCGCAGCTGGACGAGCCGGAACGCGGCTTCGCCTACGCCGCCGACGCGCCGCTGGACATGCGCATGGACCGCGGTGCCGCCCGGACCGCGGCCGACATCGTCAACGGCTACCCGGCTGCACAGCTCGCCCGGGTGCTCCGCAAGTACGGCGAGGAGCGCTTCGCGGCCCGGATCGCCGACGCGGTGGTCCGCGAGCGGGCCCGGGCGCCGATTACCTCGACGCTGCGGCTCAGCGCGATCGTCAAGGACGCGATCCCGGCAGCGACCAGGCGCACCGGCGGCAACCCGGCCAAGCGCACCTTCCAGGCGCTGCGGATCGAGGTGAACGACGAGCTGGGCACGCTGCGCCGTGCGCTGCCCTCCGCTGTGGGCCTGCTGGCCGTCGGCGGCCGCGTCGTGGTGCTCGCCTACCACTCGCTCGAGGACCGCATCGTCAAGCAGGAGCTGGCGCGGCTGTCCGCCGACCAGACGCCGCCGGGCCTGCCAGTGCCCGCGGCCGCGGCGGCGCCGCAGTTCCGCCCGCTCACCAGGGGCGCCGAGCGCCCGGACAGCGAGGAAGTCGCCGCCAACCCGCGCGCCGCCTCCGCCCGGCTGCGGGCAGCCGAGCGGATCCGTCCGGCCGCATGACCTAAAGGGGCAGACAGATGGCCACAGAAACGATGCCGAAAGCGCTGGTACCGCCGCGGCGCCCCGCCCGCCCCGGGAGCACCCGGCCGCGCCCGGTCACCGCACCGCGGCACACCAGGCCGGTCGCCGCCCCAGCCGCACTGCCGGTCGCGGCGCCCGGCACCAGGTCCGACGCCAAGGCGGGCCCTGCCGCGCGGCGCCGCGCGCCGCGGATGCCGTTCATCTTGCTGCTTGTCGGGCTGCTCGGCGGCACGCTGATCTCGCTGCTGGTGATCAGCACCACGCTTGCCCAGGGGTCGTTCCGGGTCACCGTCATGCAGCAGCAGGACTCCGCCCTGGTCAAGCAGGAGCAGGTGCTGAGCCAGGAGGTCGCCGAGGCGGAGTCCCCGGCCCGGATCGCCGGCGAAGCCACCCAGCTCGGCATGCGCCAGAACCCGCGGCTGCAGTTCATCGACGCCAGGACCGGGAAGATCGTCTCGGGCAAGGTCCCGCCCGCCGTCGCGGAGATCAGCGTCCCCGGATTTACCCCGTGACGCTGCAGCCCCCGGCTCGCGGGCCGGTGGCCGGCCGCAGGAATGACCGCAGGCCCAGGGCGCCAGGCGGTCGTCCCGGGCCGCCCGGCGACGCTCGTTCTGTCAGCAAAAGTCCGGAACGGGCGCCCGCGCGGCTCACCCGCCCCCGCCCCCCGCAGGCCCAGCGTCCCCCGCAGGCCCAGCGCCAGCCGCGGCGCGCCGCGGCCCAGCACCCGCCGCGCAGCCAAAGTCCCCCAAGGAACCGCCAGCTGCCCCGCGGCGACCCGGTCCGACGGCTGGGCATCACCCTGCTAGCGACCGTCTTCGTGCTGACGCTGTTCGCCGGACGCCTGGTCCAGTTGCAGGGCATGGAATCGGGCAGCTACCGCACGCTGGCGGCGCAGGAGCGGGACCGCATCGTCGTGCTGCCCGCGCTGCGCGGCAGCATCACCGGCGCGAACGGCCAGCTGCTCGCGATGACCGTGGAGACATACACGGTGTTCGCCGACCCGCCACAGATGACCGCAGCGCAGCAGCAGCAGGTCGTCGGCACGCTCGCCGCCCCGCTCGGCATGAGCGCGGCGGCGATCCTGGACAAGATCACCCATCCGACGTCACCGCAGTACGTGGTGCTGGCCGCGAACGTGCCCGCGCAAACCGGTAACCAGATCCAGGCGCTCAACCTGCCGGGCATCGGCATGACCGCCAGCTTCGCCAGGTCCTACCCCGACGGCGACATCGCCGCGAACATCATCGGCTTCACCGGCACCAACAGCCAGGGCAACCTGGTCGGCGGGGCCGGGATCGAGCGTGCCGACAATGGCTTGCTGGCCGGCCAGACGGGCAGCGAGCACGTGCAGATCGGCACGGACGGCCAGCAGATCCCGCTGGCCGGCGGCAACGACAAGCCGGTGACCGACGGCAGCGACCTGCAGCTCACCATCGTCCCCTCGCTGCAGTACGACGCCGAGCAGGCCTGCGCGCAGCAGGTCGCCAAGACCCGCGCCGACAACTGCACGGTGGTGATCATCCAGCCGCAGACCGGCCGGGTCCTGGCGATGGCGCAGTGGCCCACGTTCAACCCCGCCACCTTGACCGACGCCGCGCAGGCGACCGACCTCCCGGTGCAAGATGAGTTCCAGCCCGGCTCCACCGCCAAGGTGATCACGGCCGCGGCGGCGTTCGAGCGCGGCGGCCAGACCCCGATGAGCGCCTACAACATCCCTGCCCAGATCGACGAGGGCGGCCAGCCGATCCGCGACGCAGAATGGGCGCCGGGGGAGCGGTACACGATCGCGGGCATCGTCGCGCACTCCTCCAACGTCGGCATGTCCCAGGTGGCCGCCCATGTCCCGCCGCAGGTCCAGTACGGCTACCTGCGCGCGTTCGGCCTCGGCCAGCCGACCGGCATCGGGCTGCCGGGGGAGACCGCCGGCGACCTGCCGCCGGTGTCGCAGTGGTACGCGGACACGCGGTACACGCTGGCGTTCGGCCAGGGCGTGGCGGTGACCGCGCTGCAGATGGCCAGCGTCTACGCGACGATCGCCAACGGCGGGGTGCGGGTGCAGCCCACGCTGATCGAGGGCACCACCGATCCGTCGGGCACCTACACTCCGGCGCCGGCGCCGCCGGCCCGGCGCGTCATCCAGGCCAGCACCGCGCACGCCCTGCTGCAGATCCTGCAGCAGGTGCCGCTGGTCAACGAGGCGGGCGGCCAGCCGTGGGGGATCATCCCCGGCTACGCCATCGCGGCCAAGACCGGCACCTCCCAGGAGTCCAACGGCCGGTGCGCGCTGTGCGTCTACGGGTCCAGCTACATCGGCATGGCGCCGGGCGACGACCCGAAGCTCGTCGTCGCGGTCAACGTGCAGCACCCGCGCAAGGGCGGCCACTTCGGCATCGAGGTGGCGGGCCCGGTGTTCTACCAGGTGATAAAGGAGGCACTGGCCATCCTCGACATCCCGCCCGACGGGGCGACCCCCGCCAAGGTGCGCCTGACGGCGCCGTGATGGAGGTACCCTCACCCCGTGGCGATCCGTCCCGCCCGACCCCAGCCGCGGCCGCTGTCCGCGCTCGGCGCGCTGCTCGGCGTCAAGCTGGCCGTCGTAGCACGATCTTCTCATCCGGACGACCTGGGATTCCTCACCGGCGTCACGCTTGATTCGCGCGCGGTGCAGCCCGGCGACCTGTACGTGGCGCTGCCGGGCGCCCGGGTGCACGGCGCCGCGTTCTGCGGCCAGGCGGTGGCGGCCGGTGCCGTGGCCGTGCTCACCGACCCGGACGGCCGGGACCGCGCCGCGGCCAGCGGCGTGCCGGCGTTGGTGCTTGCCGACCCGCGGGCCAGGCTCGGCGAGGTGGCCAGCTGGGCGTACGGGAACCCGTCGGCCCGGCTGCGGCTCATCGGCGTCACCGGGACCAGCGGCAAGACCACCTCGACGTACCTGCTGGAGTCCGGGCTGCGGGCGGCGGGCCACCTGACCGGCCTGATCGGCGGGGTGGAGACCCGGATCGGCGCGCAAAGGCTGCCCAGCTCGCTGACCACGCCGGAGGCGCCCGACCTGCAGGCGGCGCTGGCGGTCATGGTGGAGCGCGGCGCCACCGCCGCCGCGATAGAGGTGTCCAGCCACTCGCTGGCCCTGGGCCGGGTGGCCGGTACCGGCTTCGACGTGGCCGTCTTCACCAACCTGTCCCAGGATCACCTGGATTTCCACGGCGACATGGAGCAGTACTTCCGCGCCAAGGCGTCGCTGTTCTCACCTGCCTCCGGCCGGGGGGGTCGCGGGGGGTGCCCCCCCGCGGGTGTGGTGAACATCGACGACCGGTACGGGCGCAGGCTCGCGGCCACCGCTGCCGTGCCGGTCACCACGTTCTCCGCCGCCGGGCGGCCTGAGGCGGACTGGCAGGCAGCGGACGTGCGGACCGGCGCCGACGGCAGCACGTTCCGGGTGGTCGGGCCCGGCGGGATCCAGGCCGATGTCTCGCTGACCCTGGCCGGCGCGTTCAACGTGTCCAACGCGCTGGCGGCGCTCGCCGCCCTCGTCGAGGCCGGCGTCGGCCTTGATGACGCGGCGGCCGGCGTGGCGGCCTGCGCGGGGGTGCCGGGCCGGCTGGAGCGCGTGCCCGCGCCCGGCGGCCTGGACATGGCGGCGTTCGTGGACTACGCGCACAAGCCGGGCGCGGTCGAGGCGGTGCTGCGCTCGCTGCGGCCGGTCACCCGGGGCAGCCTGCTCATCGTGCTCGGCTGCGGCGGCGACAGGGACCGCGCCAAGCGCCCGATGATGGGCGCCGCCGCGGCGTCGCTGGCCGATGTGGCGATCCTCACCAGCGACAATCCCCGCTCCGAGGATCCGCTGGCGATACTCGCGGCGATGGTCGACGGCGTGATCAGCGTGCCGCGCGACCGGCGCGCCCGGCTGATCGTGGAGCCGGACCGGACCGCGGCCATCTGGCAGGCGGTGAACCTGGCCGCCCCAGGCGACGTCATCGTGGTAGCGGGCAAAGGCCACGAGACCGGCCAGTACGTCGGAGATGCGGTGCTCCCGTTCGACGACAAGGAGGTCACCGCGGACGCGCTGGAGCGGCGGGCCAAGGGCGAGGTGATCCTGTGAGCGCCGTCCGGTACCGGCCTGCGAGTGCGGGCCTTTCCGGCCCGCGCGAGCAGCCGGTGGCCCGGAGGGCTTTCCGGGCGGCGCGAACGTCCGAGGTGGCACTGTGATTCCGCTGACGCTCGCCCAGATCGCCGAGATCACCGGCGGCGAGCTGCGCGGCGACCCGGCGGCCGTGGTCAGCGGCGAGGTGGTGATCGACTCCCGGCGCGCCGGTCCCGGTGGCCTGTTCGCGGCCGTCGCCGGGGAGCGGGCCGACGGCCACGACTTCGCGGCCGCCGCCGTGGCCGCCGGCGCGGCCGCGGTGCTCGCCACCCGGCCGGTCCCGGTGCCGTCGGTCCTGGTCGCCGACGTCCCGGCCGCGCTGGCGGCGCTGGCCGCCTTCGTGGCGGGCTCGCTGCCCGCGGCGCGGATCGCGGGCATCACCGGGTCGTCCGGCAAGACCTCGACCAAGGACCTGGCCGCCCAGCTCGCGGAGCGCCTCGGGCCGACCGTCGCGCCCCCCGGCTCGTATAACAACGAGCTCGGCCATCCGCTGACCGTGCTGCGCGCCGGCCCGGCGACCAGGTACATGGTGCTGGAGCTGTCCGCCCGGGGCGCCGGGCACATCGCGTACCTGTGCCGCATCGCGCCGCCCCGTTACGGCGTGGTGCTCAACGTGGGCCGGGCGCACGCCGGGGAGTTCGGCGGCCCGGACCAGGTGGCCCGCGCCAAGGGCGAGCTCGTCGAGGCGCTGGCCGCCGACGGCGTGGCGATCCTGAACGCCGACGACCCGCTGGTGGCGGCCATGGCCGCCCGCACCGCCGCCCGCGTCGTCATGTTCGGCAGCGGGTCCGGCGCCACGGTCCGGGCCGCGGACGTGCGGCTGGATGACCTGGGCCGGCCCAGCTTCACCCTGCTCACGCCGGAGGGCTCGGCCCCGGTTGCCCTGCGGCTGCACGGCGGCCACCACGTGCCGAACGCCCTGGCCGCCGCCGCCCTGGCCCGTGAGTTCGGCCTGGACCTCCCCGGCATCGCCCGCGGGCTGTCCGCCGCGGTCGCGCGCAGCCGCTGGCGGATGGAGGTGCATCGGCGCGGGGACGGCGTGACGGTCATCAACGACGCCTACAACGCCAACCCCGAGTCCGCGCGGGCCGCCCTGCAAGCCCTCGGCCACCTGGCCGCCGCCGGGCGCGCGTTCGCGGTGCTCGGCCACATGGCCGAACTCGGCGGAACTTCCCTGGCCTGCCACGCCGAGGTCGGCGAGTTCGCCGCCCGCGCCGTGGGACCCGCCCTGGCCGCGCTGATCGCGGTCGGCGAACAAGCGGCGCCGTACCTGGCAGGCGCGCGGCGGGTCCGGTCCTGGCGCGGCGAGGCCCTCGGCGTGCCCGACGCCGCGGCCGCGCTCGCCGCCCTCGGGGACCGGCTGAAACCCGGCGACGTTGTCCTGGTAAAGGCCTCCCGCGCCGAGGGCTTGGAAGCCGTCGCCTCCGCCCTGCTGGCGGGGGAGGACGATCCCTCCCGCGAGGGCATGGCCGGGGAGGCGGGCCGGTGAAGACGATCCTGTTGTCCGCCGCCGTATCGATGGCGGCCGCGCTGTTCGGCACGCCGGTGGCGATCAAGGTCTTCAGCAGGCGCGGCTACGGCCAGGAGATCAGGACCGACGGGCCGGCCGGGCACCTGAGCAAGCGCGGCACGCCGACCATGGGCGGCACGGTGATCATCATCGCGTCGCTCATCGGCTACTTCATCGGCCACCTGGTCACCGGCGACGCCATGTCCGCGTCCGGCCTGCTGGTGCTGTTCCTGATGACCGGGCTCGGCCTGGTCGGGTTCATCGATGATTTCATCAAGCTCTACATGCAGCGCAGCCTCGGCCTGCGCAGCGGGGCGAAGCTGGCCGGCCAGGCGGTCGTCGCCGGCATCTTCGCGCTGCTGGCCATTCACTTCCCGGACCGGGTCGACCTCACCCCGGCGTCCACGCACCTGTCGTTCCTCGCCGACTTCGGCATCTCCATCGGGCCGCTGCTGTTCGTGGTGTGGGTCGTCCTCATGGTGGCCGGGACCTCCAACGGCGTGAACCTCACCGACGGGCTCGACGGCCTGGCCACCGGCGCGGCGATCCTGGTCCTCGCCGCCTACATGATCATCGGGATCTGGCAGCTGCGCAACGACTGCACCGTGTACCTCGCCCCGGCGTGCTATAACGTGCGCGACCCGCAGGACGTGGCGATCGTCGCCGCCACCGTGATGGGCGCCTGCACCGGCTTCCTGTGGTGGAACGCGCCGCCGGCGAAGATCTTCATGGGCGACACCGGCTCGCTGGCCCTGGGCGGGGTGCTGGCCGGCCTTGCCATCACCACCAGGACCGAGCTGCTGCTGATCCTGCTCGGCGGGCTGTTCGTGCTCATCACGCTGTCGGTGGTGGTCCAGGTCGGCTCCTACAAGATGACCGGCAAGCGCGTGTTCCGGATGGCGCCGCTGCAGCACCACTTCGAGCTGGCAGGCTGGGCCGAGACCACGATCGTGGTCCGCTTCTGGCTGATTGCCGGGATCTGCGTCGCCCTGGGCCTGGGCATCTTCTACGTCGGCTTAGCGGCCGCGACGAAGACCGGCTTCGCGGCGACCTTCCGCGTCTGGCGCCAGGCGTTCTCGGCCTCGCCGATGGGGGTGCACGGAGGCGCCTGCACGAACGGCCAGATCTCCTCGGCGATCCGCCGCCAGTCCGCCGTGGCGGACAGGTCGCCGAGCAGCGCGAAAACGCCGAGGTTGATCCGCTGCAGGATCACGTAGGACCGGGGGAT
This sequence comes from Streptosporangiaceae bacterium, assembly GCA_019246795.1. Classification (GTDB taxonomy): domain Bacteria; phylum Actinomycetota; class Actinomycetes; order Streptosporangiales; family Streptosporangiaceae; genus Palsa-504. The sequence continues at coordinate 9,772 of JAFAPY010000015.1, forward strand.
CCGCGCGTAGGCGGCCAGCGGGCTGCGGAAGTCGAAGAAGCGCCGGGTGACCGCGGTGGCGTACTCGCCGGTCATGGTCCGCGGGCCCGGTTCCCGCACGGTGTCGTAGAACACGGCCATGTGCTCGACGACCATCTCGGTGGACACCGGCGCGTCCGGGACCAGGAAGCCGGCGTCCTCCATAGCCCGGCGGAACGCCTCGGGGTCGTTGTCCACGCACAGGTGCTTGGCCATCGCGGCCAGCGGCCGCATCTCCTCGGCGGTGAAGTGCTTCACCAGCCCGAAATCGAGGAAGGTGACTTTGCCGCCGCCGCGGAACAGGTAGTTGCCCGGGTGCGGGTCGCCGTTGAACGCGTGCATCTCATACAGGCTGCGGAACACGAAGCGGTAGATCGTCTCCGCGGCCAGGTCGCGCTCGGCCTGCGGCCAGGACGCCAGCTCGGCGAACCTGGCGCCGTCGGCCAGCTCGCTGGTCACCACGCGCCGGGTGGACAGCTCCCCGATGATCCGCGGCACGGCGATCGTGGGGTGCCCGTCGTAGTAGTCGGCGAAAAGCTGCTGGTTGCGGGCTTCCCTGCGGTAGTCGAGCTCTTCGCTGACGCGTTCGCGCAGCTCGGCGAGCAGCGCGTCGACGTCCTGGCTCGGCGCGGTGATCTTGAGCATCCGGCGCAGCAGGCCGACGTTGCCCAGGTCGGCCTCGATGGTCTCGGCGATGCCCGGGTACTGCACCTTCACCGCGGCGGCGCGGCCGTCGCGGGTGATCGCGCGGTGCACCTGCCCGATCGAGGCGGCCGCGATCGGCTCGGGGTCCCAGGCGGCGAAAACCCGTTCCGGCGGCGCGCCGAGTTCCCCGGTGATGACCTGCGCGGCGAGTTCCGGGCTCATCGGCGGGACGCTGTCCTGCAGCCGGCTCAGCGTCCGGCGGGCCGCGGGCGACAGGCCCTCGTCGACGTAGCTGGCCATCTGGCCGAGCTTCATCAGCACGCCTTTCATCGTGCCGAGGGTGGCCGCGACGTCCTCGGCGGTCTGCAGCGCCAGGTCGCTGCGCAGCCGCTGCCTGTGCTCACCGGCCGCGGCGAACAGCCGGGGCGCGCCTGCCGCGTACCGGGCGCCGCCGCGGGCGGCCAGCCGCAGCGCAGCCATCCCGCGGCTGACCCGCAAGCTGCTGATCTTCATGCTCACGCCCGTCGCGCCGCGCCCCCCGCCGCCCGCGCGCGCAGCTGCAGCCGCTGCCGCGCTTCCAGCACCCCGGGCTCGCCAAGGAGCACCGCGTCGAGCACGCCGAGCGCCTGGCGGATCTGCGTGCGGCGCTGCGGCGTCAGCGGATCCAGGCCGGGCGCGGCGGCGTATCCGTACTCCTCCCGCGCCCAGCGGGGCAGCGCGGCGATCGCGGCGTCGGCGACATCTCGCCATAGCTCGGCGATCCCCTCATCGAGGCCGGGCAGCTGCAGCAGGTACCGCACCGATTCCGCGGCCGCCGGAGTGCAGCGCAGCTCCGGGCGCACCTCGGCCAGGTACCGGCGCAGCGCCGCGGCGGTGTCGGGGATGATCTCGCGGGGCGTGCCGAGCAGTTCCGCCTCCACGGCCATCTCGCTCACGTAGCGGTCCGCGTCCGCGCCGGTCAGCGGCGTGCCGAACAGCGCGCACGCGGCCAGCGCCGAATCCACCAGCGCCGCGTGCACCCACAGCAGCAGCGCCGGGTCGCCGGCCGCGTACGGCCGCCCGGTCACGGTGTCGACGCCGCGGACATGCTCATGGATCGCCCGTACCCGGCGGGCCGCCCGCATCGCGCTCGCCCGGTCGCCGTAGGCCACCGTGGTGGTGTACCCCGAGGTCGCGGCAAGCCTGCCCGCGGGGTCCAGCCGCCAGCCGCTGTGCTGGTCCACCCCCGCCATCGCCAGCGGGTGCAGTGCCTGCATCATCAGCGCGCGCAGCCCGGCGACCGGCGCGGACAGGTCCGCGCTGACCCGCCAGGTCACGCTGGCCGGCCCGAAGAACCCGTCGTCGTCGGGGGCAAGCGGCACCGCCGATGCGTAGGCCTGCGCGTAGCGCTCGACCAGGCCCGCCGCGGCCTGCTGTCCCGCGGTCATCGCGACCCCCCCTGGCCTCCCCGAAGGCCCGCGAACAGGTCGTCTTCGGGCAGCGGCGCGCCGGTGCGGTCGCTGGCCCTGATGAAGTGCTCGAAGCCGAAAACTGCCTCGACAACATCTTGCGGGATCTTGGCGAACCACGATTCCTGGATCTGACTGTGATGGGCGCGCAGCGCGTCGCGCTTGCGGCGGAGCACGTGCCGGATGTCGACGTTCGTGGTGATCCGCTGCTCGGATGCGGCGGCCTGGGCCATCCGCTCCGGATCCACGTTCTCGAAGTCGGGCACGTTCTCGCCGAGTTCGCGCAGCGCCTCCCACACCTTGCGCCAGTCGCTGCCGCGCATCGCGGACAGGTAGAGCTTGGCCGGTATGCCGGTGTCGGCGAAGGCGGCCTGCGCGCACCGGCTGGCGTGCACGTGATCCGGGTGCTGGTACGGCCCCTGGTCGTCATAGGTGATCAGCACCTGCGGCCGGTGCCGCTCGATCAGGCCGGAGATCCGCCCGGCCACCTTGGCCAGCGGGATGTTGCTGAACGCGTCCGGCCGGTCCTTGTAGTCCCAGTCCGGCATGCCGGAGTCGTGGTAGCCGAGCAGTTCCAGCTCACAGACGCCGAGGATGGCACAGGACTCGCGCAGCTCGGCCAGGCGCTGCCGGGCCACCGCCTGGGCGTCGTGACCGGGCTGGCCCGGTTTGATGCCGCCAGGCGCGTCGCCCAGCTCGCCGTTGGTGCAGGTCACCACCACGGTCCTGATGCCCTGCGCGGAGTAGGCGGCCAGCACGCCGCCCGTGCTCGAGGCTTCGTCGTCGGGATGCGCGTGCACTGCCATCATCGTCAGCGTGTCTGCCATGCCTCCAGCGTGCCCGACGCGCGGCCCGAACGCCCAATCGGGGCCGCCGGCTACCTTCCGGTCGCCGCGGCGAGCACGGCGAGCAGGAACGTGGCCATCGCGGCGAAGCCGTGGCAGACCGGGATGAGCGGCAGCAGCGGCGGCCTGCGCCGCCGCCTGGCCGGCAGCGGCTCGGCGAGCAGCCGGGCGATCATCTCGTCGGTGACCGTGATGCTCGCGGCGTCGGGCAGGGCCGGTGCCGGGGCGGCGGCCACGGTCTCCGCCGCGGGCGCCGGATCGGCCCGCACCGGGTAGGGCGTCCACAAGGTCACCGTGCTGATGCCCAGGCTGATGGCGGCCGCCGCCAAGACCACGCCGAGCCACGCCAGCGGATGCCAGCCGCTGGCCACGTACGCGCCCCACAGTGCCAGCCCGCAGCATGCGGCCCCCGCATGCCCGAACACCACCGCGGGAGGCACGCCCACGCCGGTGGCCCGCTGGCGGCGCAGCCCGCCGCGGGCGATCCAGGTGCGCAGCATGTAGGCCCCGATGCTCACCGTGACCAGCCACGCGATAAGCGCTGCCGTGCCTAGCGGCCCTCCGGAGGGATCCGGCAGGCCCGCGGCAGTCGCCCGGACAATGGTCATGGTTCACATCCGGATAAGGCCGGTAAACGTCGTGGCTTCTCTCCCCGGGGCACCGGTCTCACCGCGGCACCGGAGACGGCATCGGGATGCCTGCGGATGTAGTGCTCGGTCAGCACCGCGCTTGCCTGACCGGGCCGGTAGGCGAGCCCCCGCCCGCAGACCTCGCAGCGGGTAACAGGAAGTCGGCTGACCGTTACGGGGAAGCGGGAGGGGTCCGACGTGCTCATCCGTTCACATGATGCCAGATGAGCCGGTGGCCGCCCACCCCCGGCCGACGGCGAAATGCGGGCGACACGCCCCCGATGTCCGGGTCTTGGCGCCGGCCGACGAACAGACTTGGACCATGCAAGACCAACCCCTTGACGACCTCGGGGGGCGAGCCCTTGACGACCTCGGGGGGCGAATCAGCGCGTGGCGCGGGCTGCTCGACCGGCCGCTTGCCTCGTACTACCTGATCGGCGGCATGACGATGCTGCTGCTCGCGCTCGGCCTGGTCATGGTGCAGTCCACCGCCTCGGTCGCCGACCTGAGCGCGGGGCTGTCCCCGTACTCCGACTTCAAGAAGCAACTGCTCGGCGCCGCCGTCGGCCTGCCGCTGATGTGGGTGGCCGCCCGGTCGTCGCCGCGGCTGTTCCGCGCGTTTGCCTACCCGCTGATGGCGGTTGCGGTCGTGGGGCTCGGGCTCACGCTGATCCACGGCGTGGGCGTCTCCACCAACGGCGCCGCCCGGTGGATCTCCATCGGCGGCCTGCAGCTCCAGCCCTCGGAGATCGCCAAACTCGCGCTGGCGGTATGGGGCGCCGACCTGCTCGCCCGCAAGGACAGGCTGGGCCAGCTCGCCGACTGGCGGCACATGGTGGTGCCGCTGATGCCGGGCGCGGGCCTGCTCGCGCTGCTCGTGATGGTCGGCGACGATCTCGGCACCACGTTCATCCTGCTGGTCATCTTCCTCGCGCTGGTGTGGGTAGCCGGCACGCCCGGCCGCATCGTCGGCGGCCTGCTGATCCTGCTGGGCCTGGCCATGCTGCTGATGATCGTGTCCGCCAGTTACCGCTTCCACCGCGTGGCCAGCTTCCTCGGCCCGCAGGGCAGCCCCACCGGCGTCAACATGCAGGGCATCCAGGGCAGGTACGCGATCGGCTCCGGCGGGATCTTCGGCGTCGGGCTGGGCGCTAGCCGGGAGAAATGGGGCTACGTGCCCGAGGCCACCTCCGACTTCATCTTCGCCATCATCGGCGAGGAACTCGGGCTGGTCGGCACGCTCTGCGTGACCGTCCTCTACGGCGGGCTCGCCTTCGCCGGCCTGCGGGTCGCCAGGAGGATGCCCGACATGTTCTCCCGGCTGGCGGCCACCGCGATCACCGCGTGGATCGTGATCCAGGCGGTGGTGAACATCGGCGCGGTGATCGGCGTGCTTCCCATCACCGGGGTGCCGCTTCCGCTGGTCTCGGCCGGGCTGTCGTCGCTGCTGGCGACCCTGGTCGCGCTCGGGATGCTGATGTCGTTCGCCAGGCGCGAGCCGGGCGCCCGGGAGGCTTTGGCGGCACGTGGCCCCGGCTGGCCGCGGCGCGTTCTAAGCTGGCTCGGTCACCCGAAGCGCCGACGACGAAAGTGCAGTGGGCCGGGACATGAGGGTAGTGCTCGCCGGCGGCGGTACCGCCGGCCACATCGAGCCAGCTCTGGCGCTGGCTGACGCCCTGCGCCGCGCTGACCCGGGCGCCGAGGTGACGTGCCTGGGCACCGAACGGGGCCTGGAGACCCGGCTGGTCCCGCTGCGCGGCTACCCGCTCGAGCTCATTCCCGCGGTACCGCTGCCCCGCTCGGTGACCCCTGCGCTGCTCGCGGTGCCCGGCCGGCTGGCCGGGGCGGTCAGCGCCGCCGCCGCCGTGCTCGACCGGACCAGGGCGCAGGTCCTCGTCGGCTTCGGCGGCTACGTGGCGGCACCGGCATACCTGGCCGCCCGGCGGCGCCGGGTGCCGATCGTGGTGCACGAGGCGAACCCCAGGCCGGGGCTGGCCAACAAGGTCGGCGCCAGGTTCACCTCGCACGTGTTCACCGGCCACCCGGACACCCGGCTGCCGAACGGGGAATACCTCGGCATACCGATCAGGCGCGAGATCGCCGAGCTGGACCGGCTCGCGCTCGGCGACAAGGCCCGCGCGCATTTCGGGCTGCGCCCCGGCCTGCCGGTACTGCTGGTCACCGGCGGATCCCAGGGCGCGCGGTCGCTGAACGCCGCGGTGTCCGGCGCCGCGCGGTGGCTGCGTGGCGCCGGCGTCCAGGTGCTGCACATCGTCGGGCCGCGGAACACCGCCGACGCGCCCCAGGCGCCATGCACCGCGCCGGGCCCGGCCATGGGCCCAGTCACGGGAGAGCCCGGCGGGGTGCCCTATGTCGCCGTGCCCTACGTCGACCGGATGGACCTCGCCTACGCGGCCGCCGATTTCGTGCTGTGCCGGGCGGGCGCGATGACCTGCGCCGAGCTCACCGCGGTCGGGCTGCCCGCTGCCTATGTGCCGTTGCCCATCGGCAACGGGGAGCAGCGGCTGAACGCGCTGCCGATCGTGCAGCGAGGCGGCGGCATGCTGGTGCCGAACGCCGAGCTGACGCCGCAGTGGATCCGCGACGCCCTGCTGCCCGTGCTGGCCGACACCGACCAGGTGGCGAACATGTCGGAGGCGGCCGCGTCGCTCGGCCGCGGTGACGCGGACCGCTGGCTCGCCGCGGCGGTCATCGAGATCGTGGAAGGTGCGGTGGCTTCCGGTGGGAACTCGAGCCATCACGGCGCTGCTCGGCTCAGCTGAGCCGGTAGCCGCCTCCGGCCTGGGGCGGGTCCACTTCACCGGCATCGGCGGCGCGGGCATGTCCGGCATCGCCCGGATCATGCGGTCCAGGGGAATCAGCGTGTCGGGCAGCGACCTGGTGCCCTCGCCGGCGCTTGACGAACTGCGCGCGCTCGGCGCCACCGTCTACCTCGGGCACGCCTCAGCCAACCTGGGGGACCTGCGCGCCGGTGACACGCTCGTGGCCACAAGCGCCATCCGCCCGGACAATCCCGAGCTCACCGAGGCCCTACGGCGCCGCATGCGGGTGCTGCACCGCGCGTCGGCCCTGGCCTCGCTGATGATAGGGCGGCGGGTGATCGCCGTCGCGGGCACGCACGGGAAGACCACCACGACGTCCATGCTCGCCACGGTGCTGCGCGGATGCGGCGCTGACCCCGGCTACGCCATCGGCGGGGTGCTCACCGAGAGCGGGCTCGGCGCTGAGGACGGCTCCGGCATCGACTTCGTCGCCGAGGCCGACGAGAGCGACGGGTCGTTCGTGCTGCTGTCGCCGGACGCCGCGGTGATCACCAACGTGGAAGCCGACCATCTGGACAACTACGCCGGCCTCAGCGAGATCACCGACGCGTTCGTGGCATTCGGCGCCAGGACCAGCGGCATGGTCCTCGCCTGCGCGGACGATCCAGGGGCACGGGCTGTCGCGGACCGCCTGGAGTCGGCTGGACCAGGGAGCCCCAAGTGCATCGTGCGGTACGGCACCTCCGCACTCGCCGACTACCGGCTCGGCGACATCCGCTCCCATGGGATGGCGGTCAGCTTCACGGTCACCGCGCAGCGCACTCCGTTCGGTGAAATCTCCGCGCAGATGACCGTGCAGGTGCCCGGCCGCCATAACGCGCTGAACGCCGCCGCGGCCTTCGCCGCTGCCGTCGAGCTTGGCTTCGCCCCGCCGCGGGTGTCCGCGGCCATCGACAGCTACCGCGGCGCGCGCCGCCGGATGGAGCTCAAGGGGCAGGCGGACCGGGTGCGGGTGTTCGACAGCTACGCGCATCACCCGACCGAGCTCGCCGCCGACTTGCGCGCCGCGCGGGACATCGCGGACGGCGGGCGGGTCATCGCCGTCTTCCAGCCGCACCTGTACAGCAGGACCAGGATCTTTGCCCGCGAGTTCGGTGCCGCGCTCGGTCTGGCCGACGAGGTGGTGGTGCTCGACGTGTACGCCGCCCGCGAGGATCCCGAGCCCGGCGTGACCGGCAAGCTGGTCGCGGACATGGTTCCCGGCGGACGGGCCCGGTTCCTGCCCGGGCAGGATTCCGACGCGGTCGCGGTGGTGGTCGACATCGCCGCGCCCGGCGACGTGGTGCTGACGATGGGCGCGGGCGACGTTACCGCGCTGGGGCCGCGGCTGGTCGAGGCGCTCCGGCGCTGACCGGATAAAGTTCGCGACACGCTGAGCGGTTCGCGCGTGGTTAGTTGACCCGGGTGCCGTCCGACCCTACTGTCCGTATCAATCGTCCGGACGATAAAAACTCTAAATCTTAACCTGAAGGTGAAACCTGATGGTGGGCAGGCGATGCCCTGGCGGTGAATTCCGCATCGGCGCCGGTGCGGGTTTCCCGAGCCCAGGGGCATGACAGCTTGTAAGCGCCGCATTTCAAAGGCGCAGGAGTAAAACGAGCGGAAAGGTACCCTCGTGGCAGCACCGCAGAACTATCTGGCGGTTATCAAGGTCGTCGGAATCGGCGGCGGCGGGGTCAACGCCGTCAATCGAATGATCGAAGAGGGACTCAAGGGCGTCGAGTTCATCGCGATCAACACGGACGCGCAGGCATTGCTCATGAGCGACGCCGACGTCAAGCTCGACGTCGGCAGGGAGCTCACCAGGGGGCTTGGTGCCGGCGCCAACCCCGAAGTCGGCACCAAGGCCGCCGAGGATCACCGGGAAGAGATCGAGGAGGTCCTCAAGGGCGCCGACATGGTGTTCGTGACGGCCGGCGAGGGAGGCGGGACCGGCACCGGCGGCGCCCCGGTCGTCGCGGACGTGGCGCGGTCGCTGGGCGCTCTCACCATCGGCGTGGTGACCAGGCCGTTCGGGTTTGAGGGCAAGCGCCGCATCGTACAGGCCGAAGCCGGCATCGAGAGGCTGCGCAACGAGGTCGACACGCTGATCGTCATCCCCAACGACCGGCTGCTGTCGATCTCCGACCGCAACGTCAGCGTGCTCGACGCGTTCAAGGCCGCGGACCAGGTGCTGCTGTCCGGCGTTCAGGGCATCACCGACCTGATCACCACGCCGGGCCTGATCAACCTCGACTTCGCCGACGTGAAATCGGTGATGTCCGGCGCAGGTTCGGCGCTGATGGGCACCGGCTCCTCGCGCGGCGATGACCGCGCCGTCGCCGCGGCGGAGATGGCGATCTCCAGCCCGCTGCTCGAAGCTAGCATCGACGGGGCGCGCGGCGTGCTGCTGTCCATCCAGGGCGGTTCTGACCTCGGGCTCTTCGAGATCAACGAGGCCGCGCAGCTTGTCTCCAACGCAGCCGCGGTCGATGCGAACATCATCTTCGGTGCCGTCATCGACGATGCGCTGGGCGACGAGGTGCGCGTCACCGTCATCGCGGCAGGCTTGGACGAGAACCGGCCGGGACGGCCCGCGGCTGGCGCCGATCCCGGCGCGGCGCTCGCCGGCAGCTCCTCCGGCGTCTCGTCCTTCGCCGGCCCGGGGCAGGCCAGCCACTCCTTCGCCGCCCCGTCCTTCGCCAGCGCTGGCCCGGCCCGGACGTCCTTCGCCAGCGCTGGCCCGGCCCGCGCGGCCTCCCGCGGCACCGGGCCGGGCGGCGACGCCACTTCCGGCGGCACCGGGGCGGGCGGCGTCCTGTTCGGCGGCGCGCGATCCGCCAGCTCGGCTCCGTCGTCCGCCGGCCCGTCATCGGGGGACGCCAGGTCGGCGGGCAATGGAGGGCATCTGGCGCCGCCGGTCAGCGCAGACCCGCAGACCGCGGCTGCGGGCGCCCTCGACACCGACCCTAAGACCGCGGCCCACACCGGCCCCGGACCCTCTGGCCGCGGCCGCCCTCATGGCCCCGGCCCGGTCATGGCCGGTGATGGCGCCCTGCTCGGCGGGCCGGTAAGCCAGGGGACCGCCCCGTCGGCAGCCGACCCTGCTGCTGCAGCGCCTGCGCCGGACACCGCCGGGCGCGAGGCGCCCCGCAAGAGCATTCCCTCCCCCGCGCCGGTCACCGCCAACCGGCGCCGCGCCGTAGTCTTTGAGGAAGATGACGACCTGGATGTTCCCGATTTCCTCAAGTGAGTGACTCGTCCCGGCGGCAGGAACTCGCCGCGCGGCTTGCCGTGGTGCGCAAGCGCATCGCTGCGGCGTGCGATGCGGCGGGACGGGATGCCGCTGAGGTCACGCTGGTCGCGGTGACCAAGACCTTCCCGGCCTCCGACGTCAGGCTGCTGTATGGGCTCGGCGTCGCCGATATCGGGGAAAACCGTGACTCCGAGGCCGCGCCGAAAGCCGCACAATGCGCCGACCTGGACCTGACCTGGCACTTCATCGGCCAGCTGCAGACGAACAAGGCCGGCAGCGTGGCGCGCTACGCCGGGTGTGTGCACTCGGTCGACCGGCTGCGGTTGGTCGGCGCGCTGGGCAAGGCGGCGCGCGGCGCCGGGCGGGAGATCAACTGCCTGGTGCAGGTCAGCCTGGACGGCGACCCCGCCCGAGGCGGGGCCGTTGCCGCCGAGGTCCCGCTCGTGGCCGAGGCGCTGGCAGCCGAACCCGGCTTGGTGCTGTCCGGCGTGATGGCCATCGCCCCGCTGGGCATGGCGCCGTCCGATGCCTTCGCGAGGCTGCGCGACAGCGCCTCGGACGTGCGTGCCGTCAGCCCGGCCGCGACGGTGATCTCGGCAGGCATGAGCGCCGACCTGGAGGAGGCCGTCGCGGCCGGCGCGACACACCTGCGCATCGGCACGGCATTGCTCGGTGATCGGCCTCGTGTCCGGTAATGTCCCACGCGTGGAGCCGGAACCGACAGGCGATCCGGGTACAGGCTGGGAGGACTGAAGGATGGCCAGCGCCATGCGCAAGATGGCGGTCTACCTCGGCCTCATGGAGGACGACCACCGCAACGGCGATAAGTACGACTCGTACGGGGAGTACGAGGACTACGACGACCAGCCGGACCGGACCGAGCCGCCCGATGAGGCCGAAACGCGCGTCCGGGACGACCACGCAGGCCACCACGCCGCGGACTGGCGCGCCGATCACGTGATGCCGCAGCCGCAGCCGCAGCCGACCGATCTGGCCCGTATCACCACACTGCATCCCCGCACCTACAATGAAGCGCGTACCATTGGTGAGCACTTCCGCGACGGCACTCCGGTGATCATGAACCTGACCGAGATGGTCGACAGCGACGCCAAGCGCCTGGTCGACTTCGCGGCGGGCTTGATCTTCGGCCTGCGCGGGAGCATTGAGCGTGTGACGAACAAGGTCTTCCTGCTGTCCCCCGCGAACGTCGAGGTGACCGCGGAGGACAAGGCTCGCATCGCGGAGCGCGGCTTCTTCAATCAGAGTTAAGGTGAACGGGTGCAGGTCCTGAGGGTTGTCCTCACCTACGTGCTGACGATCTACCTGGTCCTCCTGATCGGCAGGATGATCATCGGCTGGGTGCAGGTCTTCGCCAGGGACTGGCGCCCGACAGGCGTACTGCTCGTGGTCGCCGAGGCGGTCTTCACCGTGACCGACCCTCCGCTGAAATTCCTGCGCCGCTTCATCCCGCCGCTGCGGCTCGGCATGGTCGCCATGGACCTCAGTTTCATGGTTCTGTTCATCGTGGTCCTCATCCTGCTTGAAGTGGCTGTGCCGCGCCTGTGATTCCGGTACCGTCGTGAGGAACACCGTCCAAGCGCGCCGAGGAGACGAGATGCCGCTGACGCCCGCGGATGTGCGGAACAAGCAGTTCAGTACGACCAGGCTCAGGCCGGGCTATGACGAGGAAGAGGTCGACGCCTTCCTTGATGAGGTCGAGGCCGAGCTCGACCGGCTGATCCAGGAGAACGAGGAACTCCGGGCGAAGCTGGCGGAGGTCCTGCGCGGCGGTAAGTCAGCGGTTCCCACGCTGGGCTCTCCGCTGTCCGACCCCAAGCCGGACATGATGGCTCCCGAGCCGCGCATGGAGCCGGAACGGCGGCAGCCGGAGCCGGTCATGATGGGCGGCATGCCTCACATCGAGGACAACATGGACACGGCGGCACGCGTGCTCGCGCTGGCGCAGCAGACCGCCGACCAGGCGATCGCGGATGCCCGCCGGGAGGCCGACGAGACGATGGGCCGCGCCCGCCGTGAGGCCGACGATGTGCTTACCAAGGCCCGGCGCCAGGCGGAGCAGATCACCGGCGATGCCAGGGCCAGGGCCGAGGCCCTGGAGCGCGACGCGCAGGAGCGGCACCGCCAGGCGATGGGCTCCTTGGTGCAGACGCGCGAGGAGCTGGAGCGCAGGGTCGACGACCTGCGCGCCTTCGAGCGGGAGTACCGCAGCAGGCTCAAGGCTTACCTGGAAGGCCAGCTGCGCGAACTGGAGGCCGGCGTCAGCGACAGCGGCACCTTCCCCGCCATGGGCTCGGCACCCCAGCCGATGCCGTCCGCGCTCAGCGCGCCGGTGGCCGGGCGCAATGCCGGCCCGGCGCCGGGCCAGTACGTCATGCCCGACGTCATGCAGCACGGCGGCTACCGCACCGGTGAGGGAGCGCCGTCGCGCGAGCGCAGGTAGCGCACATACCCTTCGGGGACCCGCGGGAGAGCGCACGTGATTCGCTTCAGCGCGTTTCTCGTCGCCGTCGCGGTAGCGCTGTTGATCGCCGGTGTCGTCACCAGCAGGCTGCTGCTGGTCTACCTGGCGATCGCCGTGAGCGCGGTGGCCCTGGTCGCGCTCGGCGCAGGCGTTGCTGTGCACCGGGGTGAGCTGTTCGGCCAGGCCAGGGGCACCGGGTCGGCAGCGGCAGGGCCAGCTTCCGCCGAGCCAGCGGCAGGGCCTGCTCCCGCCGAGCCAGCGGCAGGGCCTGCTCCCGCCGAGCCAGCGGGGCAGCCAGCTTCCGCGGAACCACAAGCCGCCGGGCACCAGGGACCCGAGTCCCTGGTCGCGGAGCCGGAAGCGGCCGGTCCCGCCCAGCCACAGCCTCCCGCAACCACGCCGGGCCCAGCGGCATCCGGGGCACGCGCCGCAGAAGAGGCGCAGGCGGGCGAAGGCCGTGAGGCGCCCGACGCAACGCCACCCGGCGCGCCGGAAGCACCGCCCTCGCCGGGCAGCGAGACGGCCGATGCCGCCCCGGCCCCGGTTGACGCGGCCCCGGCCCCGGCCGATGCGGCCCCAGCCGATGCAGCGACCCCGGCCCAGGCCGATGCGGCCCCAGCCGATGCGGCGGCCCAGGCCCAGGCCGATGCGGCGGCCCCGGCACCGCCGGAGGGCGCTCTATCCTCGCCCGGCGGGACGGCCGCCGAGCCGGGCACACAATCCCAGGCGGCCGAGGACCCACCGGCCGCACCGGGCCAAGAATCCCCGGCGGCCCAGGACGCCGCGGCTGCACCGGATCTGGAACGCGAGGTAACCGTGCTCCTGGGCGTACCTCGCTATCACCGGGCGGACTGCATCCTCATCGGCTCCATGGCCCAGGGCGACCTGGAAACGATGACGCTCGCCGCGGCCAGGAAAGCAGGCTGCACCCCGTGTCGCGCCTGCCAGCCCGATAAGCCCGAAGCCCCCGCCCAGCCGGAGCCGTCCAGTACGGACACGGCAACCAGCGACGCCTAGGTCTCCGCGGACCGCTTCAGCCAGAACGTCAGGCCAAGCTCGGAGTCGGCGTGCTCCGCGTATCCCGCGAGCGCCTCGGGGTCTGCCGGCCCGTAGTCGACGGCGAGCACCTCGCCGGCGATCATGTCGGCGTGCTCAGCCAGCGCGGCGGCAACCTCCGGATCGGATGCGGACCAGCGCAGCGAGATCCGGTCGGTGACCTCCAGGCCGTCGGCCTTGCGCGCCTCCTGGACCTCCCTGACCACCTCGCGTGCCAGCCCCTCGCGGCGCAGTTCCGGGGTCACCGTGATATCCAGGGCCACCGTTTCGCCGGCGTCGGCGGCGACCGCCCAGCCGGCCCGCGGCGTCTGGGTGACGATCACCTCGTCAGCCGAGATTTCCGTCGGCGACCCGTCGACGAGCACGGACGCCGTTCCGCCCTGGCTCACCGCCGCGGCGATTTCCGCGGCCGGAGCGGCGGTGATCGCAGCGGCCACCGCCGGCGTCCGCGGGCCGAACCGGCGCCCCAGCGACCGGAAGCTGGGCTTGACCACGTAGTCGACGAGCTCGCCCGAGCCGGAGCCCAGCGACTCCAGCGCCGCCACGTTGAGCTCCGCGGCGATCTCCGCCCGCAGCTCCTCGGGCAGGTCGGCGAACCCGGGCGCCCCGATCAGCGCGCGGCCCAGCGGCTGCCGGGTCCGCACGCCAGCCACGGACCTGGCCGACCGTCCCAGCTCGACCAGCCGCCGCACCAGCGCCATCCGAGACGACAATCCCGGATCGATCAACCCCGGGTCGAAAGACGGCCATGACGCCAGGTGCACCGACTCGGCCGCGCCCGAAGGCCGCAGCACCCCCCACACGTAATCGGTGACGAACGGCGTGAACGGCGCCATCAGCAGCGTCAGCGTGGTAAGGCACTGGTACAACGTGGCGAACGCCGCCGCGCCCTCCGGCGAGGAGGGCCCGTCCCAGAACCGGCGCCGGGACCTGCGCACGTACCAGTTGGACAGGTCGTCGATGAAGGCGCCGAGCCGACGGCCGGCCCCCGCGGTGTCGAAATCCTCAAGGGAGGACGTCACGTCGCGCACCACCGAATGCAGCTCGCTCAGCATCCACCGGTCCAGCAGTGGCCGGTCCGCCCCGGCGGGCGCAGCAGACGAAGCCGTCCAGCCCCCCGCGTTCGCGTACAAGACCAGGAACGACGCGGTGTTCCAGTAGGTGAGCAGGATCTTCCTGACGATCTCGCTGAGCACGTCGTGCCCAACCCGCCGCGCGCCCCACGGAGAGCCCGACACCGCGAAGAACCAGCGCAGCGCGTCCGCGCCGTGCCTGTCCATCAGCGGCACCGGCTCCAGCACGTTGCCCAGGTGCTTGCTCATCTTGACGCCGGCTTCGTCGAGGATCAGCCCGACGCAGACCACGTTCTCATACGCCGACCGCCCGAACACCATCGTCCCCACGGCCATCAGCGAGTAGAACCAGCCACGGGTCTGATCCAGCGCCTCGCAGATGAACTGGGCAGGGTAACTGGCTTCGAATTCGCCGTTGTTCCGCAGCGGCGCGCCGTACTGCGCGAACGGCATCGAGCCCGAGTCGTACCAGGCGTCGATCACCTCCGGCACCCGCCGGGCCAGGCCCTCGCACACCGGGCAGCTGAACGTGACCTCGTCGACGAATGGCCGGTGCGGATCCAGCCCGGAAAGGTCCCGGCCGGCGAGCGCCGACAGCTCGGCCAGCGAGCCGACGCAGGTCACGTGGGAGCTGCCGCACACCCACAGCGGCAGCGGCGTGCCCCAGTACCTGGTCCGCGACAGCGCCCAGTCCACGTTGTTGCGCAGCCACTCGCCGTACCTGCCGTACTTGACCGTCGCCGGGTACCAGGTTGTCTGCTCGTTCTGCTCGAGCAGCTCGTCCCTGACCGCGGTGGTCCTGATGAACCAGGACGGCAGCGCGTAGTAGATCAGCGGGGTGCCGCACCGCCAGCAGTGCGGGTAGCTGTGCTCGTGCCGCGCGGCACGGAGCAGCAGGCCGCGGTCGCGCAGGTCGTCGATCAGCCGCTGGTCGGCGTCCTTGAAGAACAGGCCGCCCACCATCGGCACGTCGTCGGTGAAATGCCCGTCCGGCCGCACCGGGTTGACCACCGGCAGGCCGTGCGCGCGCGATGCCTCCATGTCGTCAGCGCCGAACGCGGGCGCGAGGTGGACAAGCCCGGTGCCATCTTCTGTAGTCACGAATGACCCTGGAACGACGACGTGAGCGTCAGGGATTTCTATGAAGCCGAACGGCCGATGGTAGCTGGCCCCGACCAGCGCTTGGCCCGGGAAGCTGGCGTCCACCTGCCATCCCTCGCCGAGCACGCGGGAGAACAGGTCCTCGGCGACCACCACCCGCTCGCCGTCCCGCTCGCTGCGCGCCGCCACGTAGGTCGCCTCCGGGTGCACCGCCACCGCGGTGTTGGACACCAGCGTCCACGGCGTCGTGGTCCACACGAGCAGGCGGGCGCCGTCAAGTTCGGCCGGTGCCCCGCCCGGCAGCGTCACGAGCGGGAACCGGACCGTGATGGCCGGGTCCATGACGGTCCGGTAGACGTCTGGCTGGCCCATCTCGTGGTCGGACAACGGCGTGCCGCAGCGCGGGCAGTACGGGCTGATGCGGAAGTCGCGCACCAGCAGGCCCCGGCGGTAGATCTCCGTGAGCGACCACCACACCGACTCGATGTAGCTGGGGTCCATGGTCCAGTAGGCGTGCTCGGTGTCGGCCCAGTACCCCATCCGCCGCGACATCTCCAGCCACTCGCTGACGTACCTGAGCACGGACTCGCGGCACCTGGAGTTGAACTTCGCGATCCCGTAGGCCTCGATGTCCTTCTTGCCGGTCAGACCGAGTTCCCGCTCCACCGCCACCTCGACCGGCAGGCCGTGGCAGTCCCAGCCGCCCTTGCGCGGGACGTGAAACCCCTGCATGGTCTTGAACCTTGGGAACAGGTCCTTGAACGTGCGCGCCTCCACGTGGTGCACGCCGGGTGTCCCGTTGGCGGTAGGCGGCCCTTCGTAGAAGGTCCACCGCGAGCCGCCCTCGGTCTGCTTGAGCGACCGCTCGAAGGTCCCCGCGTCCTGCCAGCGGGCGAGCACCTCATGCTCGAGCGCGGACAGGTCGACCTGCGCGGGGAGCGGTTCAAAAGCGGGCATCAGGTACCTCCGTGGTGCTGCCTGGAGGGACGAGGCACGCGGCCCCGCGGTACCACCCTCCTTGGCGGACGGGAGCATAGCTCCGTCCGGCCCGCTCAATTGATGGCTGGCGCCGGTTCTACTGAGCGCACCCGCAGCGCAGCGGGCACAGCCGTTCTTCCGGCGGCTCCGGGGTGATCTGGTCCACTGGGCATGCCCCCGGGCTCGCACCGTCCCCGGGTCGCTCCTGGCCGCGGTCAGCGGCAGCTGTCCCCATCAACGCCCGCTGCCAGGATAGCGGACGCGGCGGGTGCCGCCGTACCGTTGTGCGCTTGCAACGAGTAGCACCGCGAATTATCCTCCGTTGACCGCTTTACTTTGACCAACCGGAGGCCACCATGTCCGCTGCCTTGCTCCCTGACGGACACGGGCGTCCCGGCGCCGCTGACCTTCCGGTGCGCCCGGGCGAGAAGCCCTGGACCGACGCCGAACTCAAGCAGCTGCGCGCCGAGCTGGATGCCGAGGCCTCCAGCCTGCGCGCAGACCTCGCCAGGGCCGCCTGCGACATCGCCGAACGCCTCAACGACTCCGTCCGCGACGCCGGCGACGACCCGGCGGACGCCGGAAGCAAAGCGTTCCAGCGCGACCACGAGCTCGCCCTCATTCAGAACACGCAGGATCAGCTGGACCAGACCGAACGCGCCGTCGCCAGGATCGATGCGGGAACATATGGAGTATGCGGATCGTGCGGCCAGCCGATAGGAAAGGCGCGCCTGCAAGCGTTCCCCAGAGCCAGCCTGTGCGTGGCGTGCAAGCAGCGCCAGGAACGCCGCTGAGCCCGCTGCCCGGCGCTCCCGCTCCGCGCCCGCGCCGGGTCGGCGTGCTGGTCGGGGTGGCCTGCTTCGTGCTCGCGGCCGACGTGATCTCCAAGGCCGTCGTCGTGGGCCGGCTGGCCGGCCATCCGCCCATCCGGCTGCTCGGCGGGCTGCTCACGCTCACGCTCACGCGCAACGGCGGCGCCGCGTTCAGCATCGGTACGTCGATGACGATCCTGTTCACCGTGATCGCGCTCGGCGTGGTGATCTACATCTTGCGCGCCGCCCGGAACCTGCGCAGCATCGGCTGGGCGGTCGCGCTCGGGCTGCTGCTCGGCGGGGCCGTCGGCAACCTGCTCGACCGGATCTTCCGCGCGCCGGGGCCGTTCGAAGGGCACGTCGTCGACTGGATCGAGCTGCCGCACTGGCCGGTGTTCAACCTCGCCGATTCCGCCATCACCTGCGCCGCCGTGCTCATCGTGCTGCTGGCCCTGCGCGGGATCCGCGTCGACGGCACCAGGGGCGCCCACGCCGCGGACTCCCCGCCGTCAGCTCATCCGGAGAACTCGCGATGACGGCGCCGGGCGAGCGGGTGCTCGCCGTTCCGGACGGCCTGGACGGCGAGCGGCTCGATGCCGCGCTGGCCAGGCTGTTCGGGCTGTCCAGGGCCAGGGCAGCGGAGCTGATCGGCGACGGCCTGGTGCTGCTCGACGGCAGGGCCGCCGCCAAGTCTGACCGGGTGCTGGCCGGCGAGCCGCTGCAGGTCACGCTGCCGCCCCCGCGGCAGCCCGAACCGCCGCGCCCGGTGCCCGGCCTTGTCGTGGCCTACGAGGACGCCGACATCATGGTCGTGGACAAGCCGCGCGGCGTGGCCGTGCACCCGACGCCGGGCTGGACCGGCCCCACCGTCACCGGCGGCCTGCTCGCCGCCGGGCACGCGGTGGCCACCAGCGGCGCCGCCGAACGCCAGGGAATCGTGCACCGGCTGGATGCGAACACCACCGGCGTGATGGTGGTGGCCAAGAGCGAGCGTGCCTACAGCGCGCTGAAACGCGCTTTCCGCGAGCGCACCGTGCACAAGCGGTATCACGCCCTGGTGCAGGGACACCCCGACCCGCTGCGCGGCACCGTGGACGCGCCGATCGGCAGGCACCCCTCCGGCGACGGCCGGTTCGCGGTGGTCAGCGGCGGAAGGCCCAGCGTGACCCACTATGACACGCTGGAGGCCTTCCGTGCCGCCAGCCTGGTATCGGTGGACCTGGAAACCGGCCGTACCCACCAGATCAGGGTGCATATGGCCGCCATCAGGCACCCTGTCGTCGGTGACCTGCTCTACGGCGCGGACCCGGTGCTCGCCGCGCGCCTGGGCCTGGCCCGGCAGTGGCTGCACGCGGTGAGCCTGGCCTTCCCCCACCCCGCCGACGGCCGCCAGGTCACCTTCGCCAGCGCCTACCCGCCCGACCTGGCGCACGCCCTGGACCTGCTCCGCGCCGAGAGCTGACCGTGCCTGCCCGTCGCGGGCACAATGAGCGGGTGAAGATCGCCGAGCACATCGAGGCGCTGCGCGACCAGGGCGCGCAGCTTGCCGACGCCGCCGGACGCGCCGGCCTGGACGCGGCCGTCCCGCCGTGCCCGCCGTGGCGGGTCAGGGACCTGCTCCGGCACACCGGCTACATCCACAGATGGGCCGCCCGGCACATCACCGAGCGCCCCGCCCACGTCATCGACGGCCCGCCGGAGGCGGCGATCCTGGTCGGCGGCGCGGCCGACCCGGAACTGCTGGCCTGGTTCCGCGCGGGCTACGCCGCCCTGGTCGAGGTGCTCAGCGCCGCTGACCCCGCGCTGCAGTGCGCGACGTTCCTCGACGCCCCGTCCCCGCTGGCGTTCTGGGCCAGGCGGCAGGCGCACGAGACCGCGATCCACCGCGCCGACGCGGACAGCGCGTGCG
>JAFAPY010000027.1 GCA_019246795.1 Streptosporangiaceae bacterium
GGGCGGGGGCGCTCGCGGACGGTGCCGGGGCAGCGGACGGTGGTGTGTCGGAGATTGCTGCGTGCGCCTGGCGTGACGAGAACGCCAAGACGACCAGGATCCCGGCAGCCAGCATGGCGACTAGTACCGCTCGGCGAGCGATGCGGCGCCAAACCAGCTGCGGCATAAAGCAGCTCCGCTCTGTCGGGATACGACCGACTTGGCGCCAGTGCCCGCCATAACGGAGTTGAAACCACCCGGCACACCGAATTCCGGCTACCGGTAACGGTCACTCATGACCGGGCAAACTGCCCGGCCGCAACCGTGCAGCAAGACGCCTGCCCAGGCCGGAGCCTAGGTGATGGCGATAGTGCTTAGCGCGAAGATGCTCGATAACTAAGATTATCAAGTATCTTTCCGGGCAATAATCCTAGCCATGCGCACCTGCCATCCCCCCGGACCCGCCGTTGCGAGCGCGGCGACTGACGCCGATCCGGTGACCCTCATGGTGCTCGCCTGGCTCGCCTCCAAAAGATCGGAGAACACCCGCGCCGCCTACGCCCGGGACATCGGCATCACACCGCAGCGGCGAGCCAGCCGTGCGCCGTCATGGCTTTCCTGGTGCCACCAGCACCAGGTGCACCCGGTCACCGGCGTTACCGCCGTGCACGTCGCCTGGTACGCCAGGCAGCTGGACGCCGCAGGACTGTTCCCGGCCAGCGCGGCCCGCAAGCTCGCCGCCGTGTCGAGCTGGTATGCCTGGCTGGCCAGGCGCGGGCACATCACCGCCAGCCCCGCCGCTGGCATCACCCGGCCCCGGACCGCCCGCCATACCCGGCCTGCGCCGCTGCTGACCCGGGACCAGGCGCTGGCACTCCTCGACGCGGCCGGCATCGCGCCAGGCCCGCAGCGCACCCGCACCGCGGCGCTGGCGGCCACCCTGCTGTTCACCGGCGCCCGGGTCTGCGAGATCACCGGTGCCGACGTCGAGGACCTAGGCACCAGCCAGGGGCACCGGGTGCTGTGGGTGACCCGCGGCAACAGCCAGCGCCAGGCCCTGCCGCTGCCGAGCCCGGCCGCTTCCCGCATCGACGCCTATCTCGCCGGCCGCGCCGGACCGGCAAGCGTCCCAGTGCTGTTCGCCACACGGACCGGGCAACGGCTGTTCCCCGCCGACATACGGCGGGCCGTGCGCCGCCTCGCCGCGCGGGCCGACCTGCCAGCCGACCTAGCCAGCCAGCTGGGACCACGCGCGATACGGCACTCATTCGCGGCCCTGGACTCCGGCAACGCCGAGTCGCTCCGCGATTCCCAAACCGCCACCCGGCGGGCTCACGCGGACCGCCCGGAAGCACGACCCGGCGGAGCGCAACCCGGTCATTGACCTCCTCCCGCCTCAGAAGGGCACAGGCTCCGCCTCAGCAAGGGCACCAGGCCCCGCCTCAGCCGCCCAGGCCGCTGCCTCGGCCTCAGCCCGCAGGCCAAGCCCGGGAAGCGGTCCAGGACCGTGGCCAGGAAACAGGCCTCATTGCCGTGTCTGGCGGCCTCAGCATGCCGCCGGGCATACCGGCCGCGGTCATCACAGGCCCGGCACCGGGGGAGAGGACGCCTGACCGTCATGATGGGTAACGCCACGCAATGGCCGTGGCCCGGCGTCATCCAGCGGGCGACGGCTCTTCCAGGGAGCAGGCCGCGGCGAAGGCATCCTCCAGGATCGTCAGGCCCTCGTCGAGCAGGTCCTCCCCGATCACCAGCGGCGGCAGGAAGCGCAGCACATTGCCGAACGTCCCGCAGGTGAGCGTGACCAGTCCGGCCTGATGGCACGCCCGGGAGACGGCCGCCGTGGTGACGGGATCGGGGTCCAGCGTGCCCGGCCTGGTCAGCTCCACGGCCAGCATCGCGCCGCGGCCGCGGACGTCGGCGATCACCGGGTAAGCCTCCGCGAGCTTGTGCAGCCTCGGCAGCATGATGTCGCCGATCCGGCGCGCCCGGGCGGCGAGGTCGTGGGCGGCCATGGTCTCGATCGCGCCAAGCGCGGCCGCGCACGCCACCGGGTTGCCGCCGTAGGTGCCGCCGAGCCCGCCGACGTGCACCGAGTCCATGATCTCCGCGCGCCCGGTCACCGCGGCGAGCGGCAGGCCGCCGGCGATGGCCTTCGCGGTCGTGACCAGATCGGGCAGCACGCCCTCGTGCTCGCAGGCGAACCAGTCGCCGGTACGGCAGAAGCCGGTCTGGATTTCATCGGCGATGAACACGATCCCGTGCTCGGCGCAGTAGCTGGCCAGCCCGCGCAGGAACCCCTCGGGCGGCACCACGAACCCGCCCTCGCCCTGGATCGGCTCGATGATCACCGCCGCGACGTTGTCCTCGCCCACCTGAGCGTGGATCTGGGCCGTCACCGCACCCAGCGCCTCGGCCCGGGCTGCGTCGCGGCCGCCTGGCCAGCGCAGCGGGTAGGCCATCGGCATCCGGTAGATCTCCCCGGCGAACGGCCCGAACTTGTCCTTGTACGGCATGTTCTTCGCCGTGAGCGCCATGGTGAGATTGGTGCGCCCGTGGTAGGCGTGATCGAACGCGACGACGGCCTGCCGCCCGGTGGCATGCCTGGCGATTTTCACCGCGTTCTCCACCGCCTCCGCGCCGGAGTTGAACAGCGCGGACCGCTTGTCGTGGGTTCCCGGCGTGCGCCGGGCCAGTTCCTCGCAGACCTCCACGTACCCGGCGTACGGGGTCACCATGAAGCAGGTGTGGGTGAACCTGGCCGCCTGCTCGGCGACCCGGGCGGCCACCCGCGGCGCGGCGTTGCCCACCGACACCACGGCGATCCCGGATCCGAAGTCGATCAGCGAGTTGCCGTCGACGTCGGTGATCACGCCGCCGTCGGCGTCGGTGACGAACACCGGCAGCATCGTGCTCACCCCGCGGGCCACCGCCCGCTCGCGCCTGGCGAGCAGGTCCCGCGAGGCCGGCCCGGGAATCTCGGTGACAAGGCGGCGCTGTTGCGGTAGGCGGGATCCGCCGGGAGCATGCTCAGTCATGACAAGACCCTAAAACATCAGGCCGAACGGCCGGTGCTCACCCGGTAGCAAACAGGCGGGACGCCTATCGTGGTGAGCCAGATACCGGAGAGGATTGAGCCAGGCATGCCTGACCAGGACCGCACTGCGACGGGGCTGTTCGGGGGGGTGTTCGCCAGGGGACGCGCGCAGCCGACAGACACGGCGTGGCTGCAGGCGATGCTGGATGCCGAGGCCGGCCTGGCCCGGGCGCTCGAGCGCGCCGGGCTGGCGCCTGCGGGCTCCGGCGCGGCGGTGACCGCGGCGGCCAGAGCAGGCGACTTCGCCGTCGGTGAGCTCGGCCGGCTCGCGGCGCTGACCGGGAACCCCGTGCCTGCGCTGGCCCGTGCCCTGGCCCGGCGGGTGCCCCAGGGGGCGGCCGGCGCGGTGCACCACGGCGCCACCAGCCAGGACATCATCGACACCGCGGCGATGCTGCTGGCCCGGCAGACGGCCGGCGCGGTGCTCGCCGACCTGGCCCGGGCCGCGGACGCCGCCGCCGGCCTGGCACGCGCGCACCGGTCCACGATCATGATCGGCAGGACGCTGCTACAGCAGGCCGTCCCCGTCACCTTCGGCCTGGTGGCGGCGGGCTGGCTGGCCAGCCTGGACGAGGCCCGCGAGGGGCTCGTGGCGGTCGGATCGCGGCTGGCCGTGCAGTTCGGCGGCGCGGCCGGCACGCTCGCCTCGCTCGGCGGCGACGGCCCCACGGTGGCCGCGCTGCTCGCCGACGAACTCGGCCTGGCCCAGCCCCCGCTGCCGTGGCACACCAACAGGCTGCGGATCATCGACGTGGCCAGCGCGCTGGCCAGGGTCACCGCGGCGCTCGGCACGATCGCCAGGGACGTCACGCTGCTGGCCGCCTCCGAGGTCGGCGAGGTCAGTGAGGGCAACGGGCCAGCAGCAGAGCACGGGGCCTCCTCCGCGGGTCCTGCGGGGTCTTCGGCTCCACGCCGCGGCGGTTCCTCGGCGATGCCGCACAAGCACAACCCGGTCGCGGCGATCGCCATCCTCGGCTGCACCAGGCAGGTGCCCGGGCTGCTGGCTACCCTGCTCAGCAGTGCCGAGCAGGAACACCAGCGCGCGGCCGGCGCGTGGCACGCGGAGTGGGAGCCGCTTACCGCCCTGCTGCGGCTCGCCGGGTCCGCCGCGAACTGGGCCGCTGAACTGCTGGGGAGCCTGGTGGTGGACGTGTCCCGGATGGCCGCCAACCTGGCAGCCACCAAGGGACTGCCGCTGGCTGAGCATGTCTCGTCGCTGCTGGCCAGCGCGCTCGGGGGCGCGGAGGCGCACGACCTGGTCGCCGAGGCCAGCCAGCGGGCCGTGGCCGCCGGGCTGCCGCTGCGCGACGTCCTGCTCGAGGTGCCCAAGCTCCAGGACCGGCTGTCCGCGGCCGGCATCACCGCCGAGCAGATCGAGGCCGCGCTGGAGCCGGTCGGCTACCTGGGCGCCACCGACCACTTCATCACGGCGGCACTGGAGGCACACCAGTCCCTGGAGGCACGGCTTGCGAAGGAGGGCCGGGATGGATGACGCCGAGCGCATCCGGCGCGGCATGACGGTACGGCGAGAGGTACTGGGAGACGAGCACGTGGACGGGGCGCTGGCGGCCACCACCGCGTTCACCGAGCCGTTCCAGGATCTGATCACGCGCTACGCGTGGGGTGACCTCTGGTCGCGTCCGGGCTTGTCGCGCGCCGAGCGCAGCATGGTCACACTGGCCGTCCTGGCCGCGCTGCGGCACGAAGGTGAACTCGCCATGCACGTCAAGGCCGCGCTGCGCAACGGCCTGACCGAGGAGCAGATCCGCGAGGCGCTGCTGCAGGTGACCCTCTACGCGGGGGTCCCGGCCGGCAACCGGGCGTTCGCGATCGCGCAGCGCGCGCTGGCCGAGGCGCCCTGACGGCCGGGTCGTGCCGTCGTGTCCGACCAGCGAACACATGTACACATGGCGGCCGCCTGGCGGTATCGTGTGCGTAAAGCCAGCAGACTTGGAGCGACATGGCGGAGATCGTCTCACTCAGCCAGGCCGTGCGGCAGGCGATCCATGACGGCGACGCCGTGGCCATGGAAGGGTTCACGCACCTGATCCCCTTTGCCGCGGGACACGAGGTGATCAGGCAGCGCCGCCGGGAGCTCACCTTGATCAGGATGACGCCGGACCTCATCTACGACCAGCTCATCGGCGCCGGGTGCGCGCGCAAGCTGGTCTTCTCCTGGGGAGGCAACCCCGGCGTCGGCTCGCTGCACAGGTTCCGGGACGCGGTGCAGCGCGGGTGGCCGACCCCGCTGGAGATCGAGGAGCACAGCCATGCGGGGATGGCGAACCGCTACGTGGCCGGCGCGTCCGGCCTGCCGTTCGCGGTGCTGCGCGGCTACAACGGCACAGACCTGTATCGCCAGGAAACGCTGGGCAACGGCCGAGGCGGCACTACTATCAGGCCTGTGACGTGCCCGTTCACCGGCGAGCAGCTCACCGCGGTCGCCGCGATCCGCCCGGACGTGGCCGTCATCCACGCCCAGCGGGCCGACCGCTTCGGCAACGTGCAGTTCTGGGGGATCACCGGGGTGCAGAAAGAGGCCGTGCTGGCGTCGCGGCGGTCGGTGGCCACCGTCGAGGAGATCGTGGATGCCCTGGAGCCGCGGCCCGGGGCCATGGTGCTGCCCAGCTGGACGGTGAGCTACGTGGCACAGGTCCCCGGCGGGGCGCACCCGTCCTACGCGCTCGGCTATTCCGCCAGGGACAACGGCTACTACCTGGCCTGGGACGCGATCGGACGCGACCGCGCCGCGTTCACCTGCTGGCTGGAGGAGAACGTGTACTCATGACCAGCCAGGCCGGCACGAACCACGCGGACGTGAGCGAGCTGGGCTACAGCGCCGACGAGATGATGACCGTGTCCGCGGCCCGGGCGCTGCGGGATGGCATGACGTGCTTCGTCGGGATCGGGCTGCCCAGCGCCGCCGCGAACCTGGCGCGGGCCACGCACGCGCCGGGCCTGGTGCTGATCTATGAGTCCGGGGCGATCGGCGCCAAACCGAACGGCCTGCCGCTTTCCATCGGCGACGGCATCCTGGCCGAGACCGCGGACGCGGTGGTCAGCGTCCCGGAGATCTTCAACTACTGGCTGCAGCCCGGCCGCATCGACGTCGGTTTCCTCAGCGCCGCCCAGGTCGACAAGTTCGGCAACATCAACACGACGGTCATCGGCGGTGATTACCGTAACCCCGCGGTGCGGCTGCCCGGGGCGGGCGGCGCGCCAGAGATCGCCGCCTCGTGCCGTGAGGTCATCGTGGTGGTCAGGCAGACCATCAGGTCGTTCGTCGAACGGGTGGATTTCGTCACCTCGGTCGGCTACGGCTCCGGCCCCGGGGACCGGGAGCGGCTCGGCCTCACCGGCAGCGGGCCGAAGAAGATCATCACCGACCTCGGCGTCCTCGAGCCCGATCCCGCGACGCTGGAGTTCACCCTGACCGGGATGTACCCAGGAGTGTCCGTCCCGGCTGTCCGGGAGCGGACCGGCTGGGACCTGGCCGTCGCGGCGGAGCCGGAGCTCATCGCCACGCCGAGCACCGCCGAGCTCGACGCGCTGCGCCGCCTGGAAGGATCCGACCATGACGACTGACGTCGCGGCATCGATCACGGGCCGCCGCCGGCCTGCCCTGCCGTCCTACGAGCGCCCCTCCGGGGTCCATCCGCCGCTGGACTTCGCCGGATACCGCTCGACCGAGCGGCGCCATCCCAGGGGGCCGCTGATGCTGCTGCCGCACCGGCTCACCGAGGTGACCGGGCCGCTGCTCGGCGAGGAGCTGATCACCCCGGCCGACGCCGACCTGACCACGCAGCATGCCGGCGAGCCGGTGGGGCAGCGGATCATCGTGACCGGCCGGGTGCTCGACTCCGACGGGCGGCCGGTGCCGGACACGCTGATCGAGATCTGGCAGGCCAACGCGGCCGGCCGCTACCGGCACGCCCGCGAGCACCACCCGGCGCCGCTGGACCCGAACTTCGACGGCATCGGGCGGTGCATCACCGACTCCGCGGGCCGGTACCGGTTCGTCACGATCGCGCCGGGCTCCTACCCCTGGGGCAATCACCACAACGCCTGGCGCCCGGCCCACATTCATTTCTCGGTGTTCGGCCACGCGTTCACCCAGCGACTGGTCACCCAGATGTACTTCCCCGGCGACCCGCTGCTGCCCCTGGACCCCATCTTCAACTCGGTGCCGGACGAGAAGGCCAGGCAGCGGCTGATCGCCGGCTTCGACATCGAGCTGACCCAGCCCGAGTGGGCGCTCGGCTACCGCTGGGACATCGTGCTGCGCGGCCGGGGAGCCACCGTTTTCCAGTGAGGAACATCGTGCCCGAGCTGACCCCGTCGCAGACCGTCGGACCGTACTTCGCGATGCGGCTGCCATGGCCGCAGGGCCCGTTCGTGGTGCCCGAGGGAACTCCCGGTGCGGTCACGATCGTCGGCCGGCTCTACGACGGCGCGGGCGAGGTCATCCCCGACGGGCTGATCGAAACCTGGCAGGCCGGCCCGGACGGGCGCTTCGCCCACCCCGACGACCCGCGCGGCCCCGCCCCCGGCGGGTACCACGGCTTCCGCGGCTTCGGACGCTGCCCGACCGCCCCGGACGGGTCATACCGCATCGTGACGCTCAAGCCAGGGCCGCTGCCCGCACCCGACGGCAGCATCGAGGCGCCGCACCTTGACGTGTCGGTGTTCGCGCGCGGCCTGCTCGACCGGGTGGTGACCCGGATGTACTTCCCTGACGAGCAGGCGGCTAACGCCGCGGACCCGGTGCTGTGCTCCATCCGCGAGCCCGCCAGGCGGGCGACGCTGATCGCCGTGCCCGAGCCGGAGGGGGAGCTCAGGTTCGACATCAGGCTGCAAGGCGAGGACGAGACGGTCTTCTTCGATGTCTAATGTGCGCCTGGCGGCCACGCTCGACGGGCCGGACGGCGCCCCCGTGGTCGTGCTGGGCAACTCGCTCGGCACCACCAGGGAGATCTGGGACGCCCAGGCCAGCCTGCTGCGCAGCAGGTTCCGGCTGCTCAGGTTCGAGCTGCGCGGGCACGGCGCGGCCGGCGCCCGCTCCCCGGCGCCGCCGCGACCGTACTCGATCGCGGAGCTGGGCGCGGACGTGCTCGGGCTGCTCGGCGAGTACGGCATACCCAGCGCCGCGTACTGCGGAATCTCCCTCGGCGGCATGATCGGCATCTGGCTCGCCGCCCACGCACCGGAACGGGTCTCCTCCCTCGTGGTGTGCTGCACGGCCATTACCCCGATGCCGTCGCGGCAGGCCTGGCTGGACCGGGTGGCGCTGGTGCGTTCCGGCGGGATGGCGGCGATCAGCGAGATGATGCCGCCCCGCTGGTTCACCCCGGAGTTCCTCGCCGCGGAACCCGCGGCGGTCGAGCGGGCCATGGACATGCTGCTCGGCACCGACCCTGAGGGCTACGCGGGGTGCGGCGAGGCCATCGCCGGGATGGACCTGCGTCCCGCGCTGGCCGCCGTCGTTGCGCCGACGCTGGTCATCGCGGGCGCCGAAGACTCCGCCGCGCCGCCGTGGCAGGCCGCGCAGGCCGCGGCCGGCATCGCGGGCTCCCGGCTGCAGGTCATCCGCGGCACCTCGCACCTGGCCCCCTACCAGACGCCCGGCCCGGTCACCGCCGCCATTCTCCGCCACCTGGGCACACCCTAAGGTAGGAACATGCTGCCATGGTCCGCAGATCTAGCCGGGCACCTCGACGAGCACGTCATGGGCAGTGACCTGCTGCGCGGCAACCCGCTCGGCGACCCGCACCAGCGCCCCCTGCTGGTGTACCTGCCGCCCGGGTACGACGGCGAGCCCGCCCGCAACTACCCGTCGGTGTACGTGATCCAGGGCTATACCGGGCACGTGGCCATGTGGCGCAACCGGTCAGCCTTCCGCCAGCCCTTCCCCGAGCTCGCCGACGCGGTCTTCGCCGGGGGACAGGCACCACCCGCGATCGTCGTCTACGTCGACGCGTGGACCAGCTACGGCGGCAGCCAGTTCGTCGACTCGCCGGGGACCGGGCGCTACCACTCCTACCTGTGCGACGAGGTGGTGCCGTGGGTGGACGCGCGGTACCGGACGCTTGCCGATCCCGGCCACCGGGCGATCATGGGCAAGTCGAGCGGCGGGTTCGGCGCCATGATCACCCCGATGCTGCGGCCTGAGCTGTTCGGCGCGCTGGCCACGCACGCGGGCGACGCGCTGTATGAGTACTGCTACATCCCCGAGTTTCCGGCGGCGGTCAGGCACCTGCGCCGCTACGGCGGCGACATCTGGCGCTGGTGGGACGACTTCCGTTCCCGGACGGCGTTCACCAGGGAGGAGGACATGTCGCTGCTCGCCCTGCTCGGCGTGGCGGCATGCTTCTCCGCCAGGGAGGACGGCACCGTGGAGCTGCCGTTCGACCCGGTGACCGGCGTGCTGCGGCCCGCGGTCTGGCAGCGCTGGCTGGACTGGGACCCGGTGCGGATGGCGGCAGGCCACGCCGATGCGCTGCGCGGCCTGCGGGGCATCTGGATCGACGCGGGCACCAAGGACGAATTCCACCTCGACCTGGGCGCCGAGGCCTTCCGCGCCGCGCTGAAGGACATCGGCGTGCCGGATGACCTGGTGCATTTCGAACTCTTCGATGCCGGCCACATGGGCATCGATTACCGCTACCCCATGTCCCTGGCCTGGCTGTGCCGGCAGATGACTAAGTAACGGCTAAGTAGCCGCCCGCCGCCCTGGCGCTCTGGTACGTTTCCGGGCGTGTCCGCAACGGGTCTGGGGCCCGTGACCGCTGGGGATGGAGATACGTATATGCGCAAGAACGGGTGGGCGGCAGCCGCCGGGGCCGGATCGCTGGCCGTGCTGCTGGCCGCGTGCGGGGGATCGCCGAGTACAACCTCGGCTTCGAGCACCACGACCCACTCCGGGTCAGCGACGGCGAGCGCTACGGCGCAGGGAACCGCAACCAGGACCCCGGGCGGCTCGTCGAGCAGCAGGGCGGCCAACGGAGCCTCCTCCGGCTCGTCGAGCCGTCCCGCGCCGCAGCCGCAGGGCAGCGCCCAGGCGGGGGCGTCGTTCCCGCCGCCGGGCACCACGGTCATGGTCGTGCAGAGGTCCATCCTCGGTTTCGTGATGGCCGAGGCAAACCACCAGGTCGTGTACATCTACGCGGGCGACAAGAAGGGCGGCACGCCGACCTGCACCGGGTCGTGCGCGCAGACCTGGCCCGCGGTGACCGGCATACCGAAGGCCGGTCCTTCCGACAAGTTCCCGGGCACGTTCGGCACGGTCAGGGGACCGGGCGGCGTCGAGCAGATCACCTACGACGGGATGCCGCTGTACCGGTACGCGGCGGACGGGCCGTTCTCCACGACGGGCAACGGCGCCGACGGGATGTGGTACGTCATCAAGCTCTCCGCCAGCGACATCGGCTGAGCGGCCGCGCGGCGGGCTTGCCCGACGCGCGCGCTCCGGAAAGCACTGAGCGGCCGCG
Organism: Streptosporangiaceae bacterium; assembly: GCA_019246795.1. Taxonomy (GTDB): domain Bacteria; phylum Actinomycetota; class Actinomycetes; order Streptosporangiales; family Streptosporangiaceae; genus Palsa-504. The sequence goes on from JAFAPY010000027.1 coordinate 10,564, forward strand.
CGGCGGCTTGCCCGACGCGCGCGCTTCGGGTAGCACTGAGCGGGCGGCGGGCGCCGGAGTCTGCCAGCGTTTGCGTGGCGTTCGGGTATCGGTTGGGTTTCGGATGGCAATCGGAGCCTTGCGCGTGAACCTGGCCGGCGGTACCTACGTGATCAATGGCGGGTGATCATAGTAGGGAGAACGCGATGAACATGGTGATGAGCCGCCGGGTCCGCGCCGCGGCCGGCGCCGCCGGCGCGGCCGCGGCGGTGCTGCTCGCGGTGGGCTGCGGGTCGTCCTCGTCCTCCTCGGCAGCGGCGCCCGCCACGGCGCCCGCGACCCCGTCGGGCACGGCCTCCTCCGCCACCGCGTCAGCGCCGGCCGGGATGGCCGCCGTGCTGAAGACCGAGCACACCAAGCTCGGCGTGGTGCTCGCGGACTCCAAGGGGTTCACGCTGTACTGGTTCGCCAAGGACACCCCGACCACCTCGGCGTGCAGCGGCGCCTGCGCCACCGCGTGGCCGCCTGTGATCGGGACGCCGCAGGCGGCTTCCGGGGTGACGCTGAGCGGCAAGCTCGGCACGATCAAGCGGCCCGACGGCAGCCTGCAAGCCACCTACAACGGGCATCCGCTGTACCTGTTCGTCGCCGACAAGGCGGCGGGGCAGGCCAACGGCAACAACGTCGACGGCTTCGGCGCCAAGTGGTACGCGATCCCGGTCGGCGGGTCGGGGACCGCGGCCACGCCGTCGTCGACCGGCGGCGGCTACTGACAGGCCGGTTTCCCGTCCGGCAGGCGGCTATACGCCTTCGTGATCCCCTGCTGATGACCGGGAAGGCCGGTGGCAGCCAGCCGGGCACGGGTACGTGGCGAGCAGGCCGCGCGGCCTGCGCAGTGCTTGCCGGAGCGCACGCGTCGGGCGAGCCGCCGCGCGGCCGCTCAGTGCTTGCCGGAGCGCGCGCGTCGGGCGAGCCGCCGCGCGGCCGCTCAGTGCACGTCCGCGTCCGGCGACGGGAACGCGGCGCGCAGCCGGGCCTGCGCCCCGGCCGGGGCGCCTGCCTGATCCAGGCCGAGCAGGGCCGCGCCGACGATCGGGGGCACGTCGATCACCCGGATGACGGCGTGCGGGGCGGCCGCGGCCAGCCGCGTGGTGATGCCATCGGTCAGCCGCGGGTTCCGTGCGGTGATGACGCCGCCGCCGAGCACCACCGGGGTGGCCAGGCCGGCCAGCCCCAGCCGCCGCATCGCGGTGACGGCCATGACCGCGATCTCATCGGCCAGGCGGCTCACCAGCGCCTGGGCGACCGGATCGCCTTCGTCGGCGGCACGCAGCAGCAGGGGGACCAGGCCGGTCAGGTCGTCTTCGCCGATCTTCCCCCTATGGATGCCCAGCGCCACGTCCTCGACACGGTCGGCACCGAAATGGCTGGTCAGATAGCTGGTCAGCACCGTGTCCCGGCCACGGCCGTCCTCCGCCCGCATCGCGTGCCAGAGCATTTCGAGGCCCAGGCCGTACCCGCTGCCCCAGTCTCCGGAGATCGTGCCCAGGGCCAGGAACCTGGCGACCCGGCCGTCCGGGGCGACGCCGACGCAGTTGATGCCCGCCCCGCAGACCACCGCCACGCCCCAGTGCGGCCCGCTCAGCCCGGCACGCAAGATGGCGAAGGTGTCGTTGACCACCGTGGCGGTCGGGCTCCAGCCCAGCGCCTGGATCGCGGCCGCGTGCTCGGCCTCCTCCTCGGGCAGATCCGCGTTGGCCAGGCAGGCCATGGTGTGCCGCGCCACCTGGCCCTGGCAGCCGGCCTGGGCCGCGGCCCGCTTGACCACGGCATCGAGGATCAGCGCCGTCTTGGTGACGCCCGCGGTGTGGGCGTTGATCCCCGGGCCGCGGGCGGCGGCGAGCAGCGTGCCGTCGTCGGCCACCAGCGCCACGTCGGTCTTGCTGTTGCCGCCGTCGAGGGCCAGCACCGCCGGGGCGTCAGCCACGGCCCGCCGCGCCCAGGGCGAACGCGAGCAGCGATGCAGCGGTGTAGTCGTCGGCGGGCTCCACCGAGGGCCAGGCGACCGCGTTGTCCTCATACGCGGCGGTCTTGGTGTTAAACGGCGCGAAATTGCCGGCGCTGCACGCCCGCATCCCGGGTACCGTGCTCAGGCCGGTGAAGTTCGCCGGGCTGCTGGGTCCGTCGGTCGTCGCGCCCAGCTGGATCTGTCCGCTGCCGGTCAGCGACCCGGCCAGGTTGGCGATCTCGCTCTGCATGCAGTGCGGGAACACCGTGCCGGCGCCGACCACGAAGGAACTGCCCCAGCCGTTCGCGCCGAGCGCGAAGTTCAGCTGCTGCTGCGCGAACGCCTGGTACTGCGCCGAGCCGCCGTAGTACCGATACAGCGCGTTGGTGATGAACAGCCCGAACGCGTGGGGTGACGCGTCGGCGGGGCCGAGCTGGGTGCCCAGGGCGAACGGGTCGCCTTTGGCCCAGTCCTCGCCGGTGCGCAACTGCGCGGCGAGATCGTTCAGCAGCGCGCTGGGCGCGATCACCGGGCGCAGGCCCAGCGGCTGCGCCTCCCGCATCGCCTGCAGCAGCTCCGCCTCAGCGACCGCGCCGTTGTCGTACAGGTTGAACGTGTCGCCGTCGGCCGGGTGCCCCTGCGCGACGTATGCCGTAGCCCAGCGGGCCGCGACGGCGAGGTCGCTGCTCAGCTGCGCACGGGGAACGCCGGTCGCCTCGTCGGCCAGGGCGAGCTCCGCGGCACCCCACAGCATGTCGCTGCGCCACTCGGTGCCCGGGTAGTAGTCATGCGGGAACGTCGTGACGATCTGCCCCACGCCGCTCGTCTTCGCCATCGCGTAGACGCCGCGGGCCAGGCCGAGCAGGTACCGGGCCGCCGCGCGGTCGGTCCTTGCCTCCAGCTGCGCGCCGAGCGCGAAGTCGGCGGCGTACCGGCCGGCCAGGTCGGGGCTGACCGGCTGGCCCGGCGGGGCCGCCTCGAACACCGGCCGGTACTTGACGTAGTACGCGGTCGGGCCGGGATTACCGCCCGGCGAGACGTCCAGCCGGTCCTCGGCCTGCGGCAGGAACCAGAAGTTGTAGTCGCCCTGGATACGCCCGTTCGGGTACTGCTTGCTCGGCGCGCTCCCGTTGCCGATGCCGACCTGGATGTACATCACTTTCCGCGCCGGGTCCCACAACCGGGTGATCCAGTGCAGGCCGAACTCCGCCTCCGGCAGCAGCGCCGGGTACCGGCCCGGGAAGTCGCGCGCCGCGATCAGCATGAGCGCGTCGGTGTAGCTGGCGGTGTAGCCGAACTTCTCGTACCCGCCTCCGGCGTCGAACCAGCCGCCGGAGACATCGACCGGGCCGCCGATCCGGTGCAGCGATCCGAGCAGGTTGTCGTTGCTGTCGTACGCCGGGTCGGCGTAGAGGTAGGCGCGGGCGTCGGTCAGGTTGGCGGGCTGCCGGTCCAGCACGGACGGGTCGACGTCCGGCCCGTCCCGCTCGGAGGTGAAGTACCGCACCGAGTTGTCGACCAGACCGCGGTAGAGCTGGTCCGGGCTGCCGATGACGAACGGCGGCGAGGTCGCCGAGCCGACACGGATCCGGTAGCTGCCCGGTGCCCGCAGCCCGGAGAAGTCCAGCAGGTACACCGCCTGGTAGGCGGCGTTCCACGGCCCCGTGTCGTCGGCGGACACGCCGCGGAACACCGTCCCGCGGGAGCTCGTGACGGTGAAGGGCACGCGGGCGACCGTGTCCGGAAGCATCGCGAAGGCGACCTTCGGCGCGTTGGTGGCATATCCCACCTGGTCCACCCGGACCACCGGGGCCGCCGGGCTCGGCGCCGTGGCCGCCGAAGCCGCCGTGGCCGCCGAAGCCGGCGTGGCCGCCGAAGCCGGGGTGGCCAGGACTGCAGCCGCCACCGCTGTGACGGCTGCTATCGCCGGGTAAGCGCGCATCTGCGGTTCTCCTCACGTCCAGGGCAGGAACGCCGCGTTCTCGGCGAGCAGGCGGTCGGTGAGGCACTGCGCCACCTCTGCCTGCCCGACCAGCGGGTGCGCCAGCAGCGCCCGGTAGACCCGGTCCCTGCCGCCGCGGACCGCTGCGTCCAGCGCGAGCTCCTCGTAGGCGTACACGTGGCCGATCAGCCCGCGCAGCAGCGGCTCGACCGGATCGACCGGCACCGGGACCGCGCCGCCGCTGCCGATGACGCAGGGAACCTCGATCACCGCGTCGGCCGGCAGGAACGGCAGCGTGCCGTCGTTGCGGGTGTTGACGACCTGGATGTCCCGGCGGTCCCCGGTCAGCGAGGCGATCAGGTCCACCGCCGCCTCGGAATACCAGGCGCCGCCGCGCTTGGCCAGCTGGGCCGGCTTGCGGTCCAGCGCCGGGTCCGCGTACAACCGCAGCAGCTCGGCCTCCAGCCGCGCCACCTCCCCGGCCCTGGTGACGGCGCCCCGCTGCGAGGAGACCACCTGATCGTGCGCGTAGTAGTAGCGCAGATAGTACGAGGGCACCATGGCGAGCTCGCCGACGAAGTCCGCGGGCATCCCGGTGCGCGGCGCGATGTCGGTCAGGTGCTCGGCCAGCAGCTTGGGCAGCACGTCGGTGCCGTCGACGACGGCCGTCCGTTCCCAGGTCAGGTGGTTCAGGCCGACGTGCCCGAGCGATACCGACGCGGCCTGGACGCCGAGCAGGGCGGCGAAGTGACGCTGGAACCCGATCGCCACGTTGCACAGCCCGACCGCTCGGTGTCCCGCGGACAGCAGCGCGCGGGTGACGATGCCCACCGGGTTGGTGAAATCGACGAGGTAGCACGCGGGCGAAGCCTGTCGCATCGCTCGTTCTGCCAGATCAAGAACTATCGGCACGGTGCGCAGCGCTTTTGCGAAACCCCCGGCCCCGGTGGTTTCCTGCCCGACGCAGCCGCAGTCCAGCGGCCAGGTCTCGTCGCGCTGCCGCGCGGCCTGGCCGCCGACCCGCAGCTGGATCAGGATCGCCGAAGCGCCGTCGGCGCCGTCGTCCAGGCTGCCGGTCCAGCGCACCCGGGCCGGGTGGCCGTGCGCTGCCATGATCCGCGCCGCCAGCGGCCCGACCACGGCCAGCCGTCCCGGGTCCGGATCGACCAGCACCAGCTCCTCGACATCGGGGAGCAGCCGGCCGATGCCGTCCGCGAGCTCCGGCGTGTAGGTGGACCCGCCGCCGACCACCGCGAGTTTCATGACGCGAAAGCCTTCACGTCCGCGCCCGCCTGCGCGACGTGGCAGGCCGCCTCGTGGCCGGGCGCCAGCTCGGCCAGTACCGGCGTGACCTGCGCGCAGGTGTCGATGGCGAGCGGGCACCGCGAGCGGAACCGGCAGCCGGGAGCGGGGTTGACGACTTTGGGCGGTTCGCCGCGGTCGGTCACCTGCGACAGCGGGGCCTTCGGGTCGGGCACCGCGGACAGCAGCAGCTGGGTGTAGGGATGCTTCGGGCTGGCCAGCACGTCCTCGATCGGCCCGGACTCGGCGATCTGGCCCGCGTACATGACGATCAGCCGGTCCGCTACGTAGCGCGCGCTGGCGATGTCGTGGGTGATGTAGAGGATGGACACGCCCTCCTCGTCGCGTAGCTTTGCCATCAGGTTGAGCAGCCCGATCCGGATCGACACGTCGAGCATGGACACCGGCTCGTCGGCGAGGATCAGCTTCGGCCGCATCGCCAGCGCCATGGCGAAGCCCACCCGCTGCCGCTGGCCGCCGCTCAGCTCGTGCGGGAACCGCTGCAGCATGTCCGCGCCCAGCCCGACGACCGTGAACACCCGTGCCGCCTCGTCCAGGCGCTGCTTGCCTGACAGCTCGCGACGGTGCAGCTTGAGGCAGCGCAGCATGCCGTGCTGGACCCGGTAGACCGGGTTGATCGAGGCGAACGGATCCTGGAAGACCATCGGCACCTGGCCGCTGTAGCGGAGCTTGTCGCGCCGCGAGCGGATCGCCGCGACGGGCTTGCCGCCGAACGTGATCGTGCCCGCCGTCGGCTCGTAGACCCGCGCGAGCAGCCGGGCGACGGTCGACTTGCCGCTGCCGCTTTCGCCCACCAGCGCCACGATCTCCCGCTCGCCGATGGCCAAGCTCACGTCGTCCACGGCATGCAGCGTCCGCCGGCTCGTCACGCCGCCGATCTTGAAGTGCCTGGCCAGGTGATCGGCCCTGAGCAGCTCGGTGGTCGGGCTCACTGGGTCAGGCTCCTGTGCTCGTCGGCCCGCTCGGACATGCTCGCGTCGCCCACGCGCAGGCAGCGCACCAGCGCGGCGTCCACCTGGTACAGGTCGGGCGCGACCTGGGCGCACCGTTCCACCGCCAGCGGGCAGCGCGGGCGGAAGCGGCAGCCGGCCGGGAGGCGGGCCAGGTCAGGCGGGTTCCCCGGGATTCCCTTGAGCGGGACGCGGGGACCCCGGATGGACGGGAAGGCCTCGAGCAGGCCTTGGGTGTACGGGTGCCGGGGCCGGTCGAAGATCTCGCGGGTGCTGCCGAGCTCGTCGACCTGGCCCGCGTACATCACCATCAGCCGGTCGGAGAAGTGGCTGATCAGCGACATGTCGTGGGTGACGAAGATGACCGCGAACCCGTAGGCCTGCTGCAGGTCCTTGATCTGCGCCATCAGGGCGCGCTGCGCCACCACGTCCAGCGCGGACGTCGGCTCGTCCATGATGATCAGGTCGGGGGTGAACAGCATCGCCATCGCGATCATCGAGCGCTGCCGCATGCCGCCGGACAGCTGGTGCGGGTAGCTCTTCAGGTGCACCGGGTCGATGCCGACCATCCGCAGCACCTCGGCGGACCGGGCGGCGATCTCCTGCTTGGACGGCTTGCCGTGCGCCCGCAGCGCGTCGGAGAACTGCGCGCCGATCGACATGACCGGGTTCAGCGCGTTCATCGCGCTTTGCATGACCACCGACATGTCCCGCCAGCGGATCGCGGACAGCTGCGTGTCCGTCAGGCCGACCAGGTTCGTCCCCTTGAACCTGATGCTTCCCGCGGCGATACGGGCCGGCGGGGCCAGCAGCTGGGCGACGGCGAACAGCAGCGTGGACTTCCCGCACCCCGACTCGCCGACGATGCCGAGGAACTCGCCCCGGTCGACGGTGAACGACACGTCGTCGACCGCCCGGACGTCGCCGGTGGGCAGCACGTAGTCGACGGACAAGCCGCCGACGTCGAGGATCTCAGGCGTTGCGGACACGCCTGCTCCTTCGTGCCGGCTTGCTGGTCGGCCGCAGCGCCGGGTTGCCGATCTCGTCGAAAGCGTAGTTGAGCAGGGCGAAGGCCGCCCCGAGCAGGGCGATGCAGGCACCGGGCGCGATCGCCCACAGCGGCTCGCCGGTCTGCAGCGCGGCGTTGTTCTGCGCCCAGTACAAGGTGGTGCCCCAGCTGACGGTGTTGGGGTCGCCCAGGCCGATGAACTGCAGGCTGGACGCGAGCAGCACCGCGTACAGGGCGTTGGTCAGGAAGCTGGCCACGATCAGCGAGGTCATCGTGGGGATGACCTCCATCACGATGACGTAGAGGCTGCGCTCGCCGCGCACCTTGGCCGCCACCAGGAAGTCCCTGCTGCGCAGCGTGAGCGCCTGCGACCGGAGCTGGCGCGCGGTGTAGGACCAGCTGGTCAGGGTGATCGCCATGATCAGCACGATCGTGGTCTCGCCGTGCGCGTAGCCCGCGATGATGATCAGCAGCGGGAACAGCGGGATGACCAGGAGCACGTCGGTCAGCACGCCGAGTGTGCCGTCCCAGGCCCCGCCGAGGTAGGCCGCGGCGACGCCGATCAGGACCGCCAGCCCGGTGGTGGCCAGTCCCACCACGATGGAGACGATCAGCACGTTCCTGGTTCCCCAGACCACCTGCGCGAACAGGTCCTGCCCGTAGTGGTTGGTGCCGAGCAGGTGCGCGGTGGAAACCGGGAGCTGTGGCGGATAGGCGTCCGCGGTGGGGCTGTCGCGTGCGATGACCCAGGGGAACAACGCGACCAGGACGAAGATCGCCAGCAGGACCGTGCCTGCTGCTGCCTTGCGGTTGGACCGGATGGCGCGGCCGACGCGGGCCAGCGCGTGGCCGGCGGGTATCTGCGCGGCGGGGGCCTCGGTGGGGACCCCGGCAACGGGCATGGCCATGGCTAGCGCGCCGTCCTTGTCCGCGGGTCCAGCACGGCGGTGACGATGTCGGCGGCCAGGATCGCGAACAGCACCGCCACGGTGATCAGCAGGAACAGGGCCTGCATCAGCGGGTAATCCTCGCCGGACACGGCCTGCAGCAGCATGTAGCCCACTCCGGGATAGTTGAACACGTACTCGACCAGGATCGCGCCGCTGACCACGAAGCCGAGGGACATCGCGAAGCCGGTCAGGTTGGGCAGGATCGCGTTGCGGGCCGCGTAGTCGAACATGACGCGCCGGGACGGCAGGCCCTTGGCCCGGGCCATCCGTACGTAGTCCTCGGCCA
>JAFAPY010000253.1 GCA_019246795.1 Streptosporangiaceae bacterium
TGGCTGGAATGACCAGCTGCTGTCAGCATGCCGGGCGGGTAATGCACCGGTCAGTCACCTGGCAGACACCACCGCTGTCACGTTTCTGACACCGATGTTCCGGCGAATCAGCCCGCAGCCGCGCCGGGCTGGGTGATCCTCCGGTCGCCAGGCGCCGGCCCTGGCGATACGGTGGGACCGAGTGCATCTCCTTCCAGCAGGTTCAGGCCCACACCCGCCTCGATGGCCGGCTCAGGAGGTACCCCAGCAGATGCATCTCGACGTCATCGTCGATGATCTCGACGCCGCCGAGACCGCGGTGGTCCAACTTGGCGCGACCAGGCGCGAGCATCAGCCTGGTTCGTCCTTCCGGGTGTTCCTCGACCCTGCGGGTCACCCTTCTGCCTCTGCTGACTTGACCCACGGCGGCCGACCCGAGCCGTGAAACGCTCCGCACGCCCAGCTGGTCCCGCAGGCGTCGCTGGCCCCGCCGCGTTCAGCCTCGGCCGATGAGGCACCTGAAGCCGGTAACGACTTCGAGTTCGAGACTCTTCCGCTATGGGTCTTCAAGCTTGGTCACCGGGTCCGTAAGCTGCATGTATGCCCATGTAATCGAGGCGTGCCGTTCCTGCGTTATTCGTGCCCGTGCACCCGGCCTTATCCCGGGACGCTCGGGAGGGCGATGTCTAAAGGGCGGTTCCTGCTAAGGAGCAAACATGAGGTCATCCACGGGTCAGAGAGGCCGACTCAGGTTCGGGCCTCGGGGCAAGATGCTGACGTCGAGCCTGGCCACGGTAGCCATTGTCGTACTGCTGGCAGCAGCTTGCCAAAGCGGGGGCACCACCTCGTCGGGCGGTCAGCCGGTCAACGGTGGCACGGCTACTTACGCTGAGCAGCCATCAACGCCACCTAACTACATCTTTCCCTACATCAGCGGTCCTTATGCAACAACCACTAATGTGTTCTATTTTCAGGCATTGATGTACCGGCCGCTGTACTGGTTCGGCGACAACGGGCAGCCGACGATGAATCCGTCGCTCAGCCTGGCCGCCGCGCCGACCTTCAACGGCAGGAACGTCACCATCACGATGAAGCACTACATGTGGTCGAACGGCACCCCGGTGACCGCGCAGAACGTTGTGTTCTGGCTGCACATGCAGGAAGCCCTGCCGCAAGACTACGGCGCTTACTCCGGGTTCCCGGCGAACGTGTCGGACATCAAGGCTGTCAGCCCGACCGAGCTGACCATGACGATGGACGGGGCCTATTCCCCGACCTGGTTCTTGTACAACGACCTGAGCCAGGTGACTCCGATGCCCACGGCGTGGGACCGGACCGCGTCGGGGCCTAGCAGCTGCACCACGACGGTCAGTGACTGCGCCGCGGTGTACAAGTACCTGGATGCCCAGTCCAAGGACTACAGCGGCTACGTGAACTCGCCGCTGTGGAGCATCGTGGACGGGCCATGGAAGCTGAGCGGGTTCAACGCCGACGGACATGTCACATTCGTGCCGAACAAGTCCTACTCCGGGCCGGTAAAGCCGCGGCTGGCGCAGTTCCAGGAGTTGCCGTTCACCACCGACACGGCCGAGTACAACGTGCTGCAGTCCTCCAGCGGCGGTACCAAGATCGACGTGGGATATCTGCCGCCGCAGGACGCTCCGACGGTGTCGGCCGGCAAGTCGGTGGGCGCCAACCCGCTGCGCGGCTACACGCTGTCTCCGGTGTACCCGTGGGGGAACAGTTTTTACCTGGTGAACTTCCAGAGCAGCACAGGTAACGGCCCGATCATCCGGCAGTTGTATTTCCGGCAGGCGCTGTCCTACCTGATGGACCAGAAGGGCATCATCCAAGGTCCGCTGCGTGGCTACGGCACGGTTACGGTTGGTCCCGTCGGTTCGACGCCGATAACCAAGTTCCTGTCGGCTGCGGGCAGGGCGGGTGTCCCGTACCCGTACAACCCGGCGAAGGCCAAGAGCCTGCTGGTCAGCCACGGCTGGACGATCGTACCCGGCGGGGTGAGCACATGTGCTGACCCAAGCCTGTGCGGGCCCGGGATCAAGAAGGGCCAGGGGCTGAGTTTCACCTTCTTGTATGCGAGCGGAATCGCCTGGGTTGTCTCGGAGATGGCAGACCTCCAGTCTGTCTCGGCACAGCTGGGTATCAAGCTGAGCTTGCAGCCCAAGCCGTACGACCAGCTGATCGCGCAGGTGATAGGCAACTGCGTGGTCGCGAAGACCCCGTGCAACTGGGACCTGGCCAATTACGGCACCGGCTTCACGTTCGCTCCCGATTACCTGCCGACCGGCGAGGTGCTGTACATGTGCGGTGGGATCGGTAACTCCGGCGGGTTCTGCGACAAAACTAACGACGCGCTGATCGACAAGACGCTGACCAGTAGCAATCTGTCCTACATGTATTCCTGGCAAGATTATCTTGCGCCCAAGCTGCCGGTCATCTGGCAGCCGGACGCTGCCTACAGCCTTACCGAGATTGCCGGCAATCTGCGGGGCGTCGATCCGCAGAGCCCGACGCTCAGCATCAACCCGGAGAACTGGTACTTCGTCAAGTAGCAACCATGCCAGATCTTCTATGTTCCGTCGGGGTCGATGGTCCCGACGCCCTCCGCCTCGGCAGCCCCGGCCGCGTCGCTGCGATCAGTTGCCTTTACCAGGCAGGATTTCCCGTGCCTTGGTCTTAATGCCCTCTTTAAGCACGGCCCACCCGTCCTGGTCGCCCTTCAGCAGTGCGGTGGCGGCGTCCTTGGCCTGCTCGAACGTGGCGTGCGGCGGGATGGGCGGGATGCTGGGATCGGTCCTGAAGTCCAGCACGGTGGGACGGTCGGCGGCTAGGGCCTGGTCCCAGGCCGCGCCGACCTGGCCGGGCTTGTCAACTGCGATCCCGTGCAGGCCCAGGCTGCGGGCGAAGCCCTCGTAGGAGACGTCGGGGATTCGCTGCGATTCGGTGAACTTGGGTGCTCCCTCCATGGCCCGCATCTCCCAGGTGACCTGGTTGAGGTCGTTGTTGTGCAGCACCGCGACGATCAGCCGCGGATCGGCCCATTCTTCCCAGTAGTGCTTGATCGTGATCAGCTCGGCCAGGCCGTTCATCTGCATCGCTCCGTCGCCGGCGAAGACGATGACTGGCCGGTCCGGGTGACCGAACTTTGCCCCGATGCCGTACGGGACACCGGGGCCCATGGTGGCCAGGTTGCCGGACAGCGAGCCGCGCATATC
>JAFAPY010000344.1 GCA_019246795.1 Streptosporangiaceae bacterium
CGGCGCGGTCCACGGAGCCACTGAGCCGCCTCCGGGCCGGAACCAAGGGCCAGGCACAAGGCTGCCCGGACCGGACGCGGGCCATCCCTGCACGGTGCGGCTAGGGAGTGATCGCCATGAATTCGAGAACGTCGGGTACGACCTTGATCGGCCTGAGCACCTGGTTGGTGGCAGTCAGGATCGGGACCACCGTGCCGTTGTTGGTGACATAGGCAGTTTTCCCGTCCGGGGCGATCGCGATCACCCCGGGGTTGCCCCCGACCTGGATCGGGGCCAGGGCCGTGTCAGTGGCGGTCCGGATCGGGGTCACCGTACCCGATAGCTGGTTGGTGACATAGGCAGTTTTCCCGTCCGGGGTGATCGCGATGCCCGCCGGGAATGCCCCGACCCTGATCGGGGACAGGTCGGTGTCGGTGGCGGTTCGGATCGGGACCACCGTGCCCTCTTGGTACGGGCTGCCCGGAGCTACGACATAGACGGTGGTGCCGTCCGGCGTGACTGCCATGCTCATGGGGAACCCCGGCACTTTGATCGGGGCCAGGGCCGTGTTGGTGGCGGTCCGGATCGGCGTCACCGTACCCGATCCTCGGTTGAGGACGTAGGCGGTGCTGCCGTCCGGGGTGATTAGGACACTTCCCGGTAGGAGCCCTGAATTGCCTACTCTGATCGGGGCGAGGGCGGTGTTGGTGACGGTCCGGATCGGGCTCACCGTGTTCGACCCGATGTTGGCGACGTAAGCGGTCTGGCCGTCCGGGGTGATCGCGATGGCTCCGGGGCCACTCCCGACCCGGATCGGGGGCAGGACGGTGTCGGTGGTGGTCCGGATCGGCGTCACAGTGTTCGATCCGGAATTGGCGACGTAGATGGCGCTGCCGTCCGGAGTGATCGCGATGGCCTGGGGATCCCGCCCCACGGTGACCGGGGCGAGGGCGGCGTTGGTGCCGGTCCGGATCGGGATCACCGTACCGGGGCCGAGCGGAGGGCTAATGAGGACGTAGGCGGTCTTGCCATCCGGGGTGAACACGATGCCGCTCGCGCCGTGGACCCTAATCGGGGGCAGGACGGTGCTGGTGGCGGTCCGGATCGGGACCACCGCATGCAGCTCGCCCACATAGACGGTAACCGGTGTGGTCGCCCTGGTGGCCTGGGCCGCTGTGGCGCTGGCTGTGGCGCTGGCGGCGGCGGGCGTGCTGGCGGACGCCGACGAGGATCCCGTGGAGGTACAGGCGGTCACCAGGACCAGTGCCGCGACGCCGGCCAGGGCCGCGACGCCGGACGGCCGCCGCGAAGACAGCATGCGGAGTTGCATGGCGTGCTCCTTTGCTTCACCAGGTGCCGGAATGGAAGGGGTATCCGTACACCGCGACCGGCAGCGGCGTGAACTCGTTGCCGTGGATCACGCCGATACCCAGGCCGCCGGCGTAGGGGATCACGCCGATCAGCACGCTGCCGGAGGGATTGGACCACAGCACCCCCGCGATCAGGATGGGCGCGTTGGGGATGGTCCAATGTCCCAGGGTGCGCGCGAGCTTGCCGGTCGCCGTGGAGTACTCGAAGAACTCGGTCTCAGCACCCCGCTGGATGGTCGTGCCTACGGTCGTCGGGTTAAGCCCGGCTGTTCCCCCGCAGACGATCGCGGAGCCGTCCAGGGTGATGATCATATCCGGCTCGCACCCCGGCTGCGTGGACAGGGGATTGCCGCCCGTCGCGGGTATAGCCACCTGGCGGCTGTCGGCCAGCAGGTTGTTGCCGCTGGCGTCCAGGTTCAGCAGCCACACACCCGAATTGCTTCCAGCCCAGTCAAACGCCAGCGTCCGCTCGTCGGCGGCCCACGACAGCGATGCCGCATCGTCGGCGCCCAGGCCGATGCTGATGATGCCGGTGCCGTACCAGGTCCGCACCGTTGCGGTGGCGAGGGTGTACACCCGGAGCTGGACCCGCTGCCGGGCGGGGTCGGGGACGACCGCCATGGCGAGCTTGCTGGCATCGGGCGACAGAGCCAGCCCGGTCATCCACTGCCCGCCGGGCACCGACATGGGCAGCCGGGACAGCGACTGGAGGTGGCCGTCGAGGCGCAGCCGGAGCAGGTAGAACGTGCGCGGCCCGTACGCGCTATTGCCGCCCATGGCGTAGGGCGCCTCGTCCAGGACGAAGGTCCGGTCGTCGGCTGCGGCGGTCACCGCCAGGATCGTGCCGTGGGCCACCGACGGCTCGATGGCCGCCAGCGTGGCGCCGGTGGTGGTGGCCTGCACCACCGCGTAGGACGGATGGAGGCTCGGGTTGCCGCGCGAGGTGATCGCGACGTAGTACCGGGGGATCTGTCCGGAGGCGACGTAGGCCGCCGCCGACGGCCCCGATGTCATCGGGCCGGGTCCCGAAGCGTGATGCCCCGCAGGTGGCTGGCGTGTCGTCTTGCCGACGGTCACGATCGCGATGACCACAGCGAACACGGCGAGCGCGGCGGCCACCGGCGCCAGCCGGCGCGCCCACGGCGAGGCAAACCAGGACCAGCCCCCGCGGACGTGATCCTGGCCTGCCGGTAGCCGCAGCGGCGGCACGCTGCCCGGCGGCACGGTCTCGGCGGCGGCCCGGCACGCCGCGCGCACCCGGTCCTCCAGCGTGGTCATGGCTGTTCTCCCAGGGTTCGTCCCAGCGCGGCCAGCGCCCGTGAGGTCGTGGACTTGACCGTGCCCCGGCTGATCCGCATCACCTGCGCGATCTCCTCCTCATCCAGATCCAGGTAATAACGCAGCACCAGCGCCTGCCGCTGCCGGTCAGGCAACCCGCGGATGGCCAGCAGCACCTGCCGGTGCTCCTCACCGATCAGCGCCGCCGTTTCGGCGGAGTCCCCGGCCGGATTCCCGATGGCGCCGGTGGGGTGCCGGGTCCGGCGGCGCAGCAGCGAACGGCAGCCGTTCATCACGCTGGAGCGCACGTAGCTCAATGCGTTTGCGGGGTCGGACAGGGCGGCCCATCGCCGGTACAGCCCGCAGAACGCCTCTTGCACCACATCCTCGGCGCTGACTGGTCGCCGAGCATGACCACGGCCAGCCTGACCAAGCCGAGCGCGTGCGCCTGGTACAAAGCCGTCACCGCGACCCTGGCCTCGGCCGGGCTGGATGACCCCGGCCGTGGGCCTTTCGTCGCACGGCTATCGTCCGCGGCGTCCGCCTTCACATACAAGAGACGCAGGCGCGGCCATCTGGTTGCTTGTTCCCTCTGACCAACTACGGAGGTATGCGGCTGACAGCAACACCAGCGACGGACGGAATCGGAGTAAGCGCAGCCGCATTGCTCATGCCTGGCAGCTGAGCGGTCACGTCGGCGCCTGCGGCGCGTCGCCACCCGGGTCGATGCCGTGCTCGCGCAGAATCGCCCGCAGCCTCGCCAGCTCGGCGTTCACCCGGTCCAATTCCCTGGCCAGCGGCACGCGGCTCGCAGCCGCCTCGTTCCACTCTTTCTCCCGCGCGGCCAGTGCGAGGAGCAACTGCTTCTCCTCCTCGCGCAGCGGAGCGGAGACCTCGAAATCCTGCCGGTCGATCGCGGCGGCCTTCTCCCGGCGCACCTGCGCGATCTTCCGATGCAAGTCGTCCAGATCGGGGCGCATTCCCACCCAGCGTTCGATGGCTTCCAGACGGCGGTCCAGGCCGCCGGCCCGGGCGAGGACATCATCAGGCACCCCGGTGCGCGCCCGGCTCACCCGGCCGGGACCCTCACCGGTCACGTCCTTGTCCCGGTAGCCGCGCAGCAGCCGGACCACCTGCTGGCGGACCCGGTTATGGTCGGCACCGAGCTTCACCAGCACCTGCGCGGCTACGCCGTCGCCCTCGCGGCTCAGGGCCAGCAGGATGTGCTCGGTGCCGATGGAGTCCTGGCCGCGCTGCAGCGCCTCACGCAGCGCCAGCTCCAGCACCTTCTTCGACCGCGGGGTGAACGGGATCTGCCCGGACGGCACCTGCTGGCCCCGGCCGATGATGCCCTCCACCTCGCGGCGCACCGCCTCCAGGCTGATCCCCAGCGACTCCAGCGCCCTGGCCGCCACACCCCCGCTCTCACGGCCCAGGCCCAGCAGCAGGTGCTCGGTGCCGATGTAGTTGTGGTTCAGCATCCGGGCTTCTTCTTGCGCCAGCACCACGGCCCGGCGTGCCCGGTCGGTAAACCGCTGCAACATGCTCTGCGCCGCCCTTCGCACCTCATCGCGGCCATGCCGATACCAATACGGTAGGCCGCGTTCGCAAGGATCAGCGCAGCGCAGCGCGGCGACCGCGGCCACCTGGTTCCGCGGCGACGCAACCGAGGAAGTGCTGGGACTCCCCATTTCCCGCCGCCCGGCAAGGGGACAACCAGGCAGATGTCGTGGGGCAGATCATGGCGCTGACGGAACGAACGGGGACTTCAGACCGAGCAGGCCGGCCGCAGCGCGGGAGAGCGCCCCGGTTTCGTCATCGAGCGGCGGCTGCGCCACGCCGCGCGCCGTCACCGCGACGCCGCCGCACATGGTGGTACTAGCGATCAGGCCCGGCGGCGCGCCGGGCGCGGCGGCGAATGTCACCCGGTAGCTGGCCCAGACAGCGGCGCAGGACCGGGGCCCCCAGAACGGCGCCGCAGGCATCCCGTTCAGCAGCCCGGCCAGGCGGCCGGCAACCGCCGGGGAGCTGAACGTCCGTGTCACGACGCGCGGCCGCGGGCCCGCGATCGTCACCGAGACCGTCACCGCCCGCATCTCCGGCGTCACGTACTCGGCAGCGCTGCGCGGCGGGTACCACTGAACGGTCGCGGTGGCGAGCACCAGCGACCCGCCCTGCTGTCCTGGGGCGATGAAGATGTTGAGCTGGCCGGAGGCGAGGCCCGCCGGGGCCACGGTCAGCGCATCAGATACCGATATCACCCGCTGGCCCGGCGCGCCGATGGAGCCACCGCCGAAGAACCGTGTGCCGGCGGCCGGGTGCGCCGAGGCAAACGTGCTCACCTGCCGAGCGGACGCCGCCGAGGTCCACCATCCGGACGCCACGGCCATGTCCGGGATGCTGCCGATGTCATCCCACGGGCGGAGTACCGGCGGCACCGGCCCGCTGAACCGCGCCGAGCCCGGGGGAAGCGCGACATGCGCGACCAGGTCCTCGGCCAGGCGCAGCGCTTCGGCCCTGCTGCCCGACGGCGGCCCCTGGTCTACCGGCCCCGCCGCGCCGGGCGGGACCAACCACACGCTGACCGACACTGCCAGAAGCATGGCCGCAGCAACGCCAACACGCCACAGCCGGCGGCGCCGGGCCTGAGGATGAAGCGCGTCGTCGAGGACAGACAGCCGTTCATGGGTGGATCCCCGCACCGCATCCACCTCCTCGTCCACCCTATAGACGTGCCGTCAAGTCGTGCGGTTCCGGCTACGAATCAAGCCTTGCACCCGCTGCCTGCCGGTGAGGTGGCCCGCCTCCAGCAAGGTGACGGCACCACGCAACCGTGGCTCGCGTCATCACCCTCGACGCGGCCCCACGACTACCACGGCATTCTCTGCCAGGCTGTGGTGAGGCACCCGGGCTACGGCGGGTTGCCGGTTAGCAGATCATGGATAGACGGGATGTCCGACGGCTCAAGGCGCATCAGGTCGTCTCTGCTCCAGCGCCTATCCGTGTCGGCGGCGATCCGGGAAGCGTGCCGGAGGCGGGCGCCCTCCAGCTCGTTCCGCACGCTGCGGGCGTTAGCGAACCGGGGCTGCCGCATCCGCCGCGACAGATAGTGGCGGAATGCCGCAGCCGCCTCATCGGACAAGTAGTAGGACGACCGGTCCAGCATGAGCCGCCCGATCGCGAGCAGCTCGTCGACCTCGTACTCGGCGAAGTCCAGGTGATGCGCAATGCGCGAGGTCATACCAGGGTTGGCTTCAAAGAAGTGATCCATGCGGTTCTTGTATCCAGCGAGGACCACTACGAGCTTGTCCCGCTCGTTCTCCATTACCTGCATGAGGATATCGATGCACTCCTGGCCGTAGTCTTTGGAGTCCTCAGCGCGGTACAGCATGTAGGCCTCATCGATGAACAGCACGCCGCCCATCGCGCGCTCAAGGACCTGCTTGGTCTTCGGCGCGGTGTGCCCGATGTACTCGCCCACGAGATCATCGCGCATGGCGTGCACGAGATGACCTTTCTCCAGGTAACCGAGCCGGTGCAGCAGGTCGGCCATCATCAGCGCCACCGTGGTCTTCCCGGTTCCCGGCGCACCGGTGAAGCACATATGCAGGTTGGGCCGGGACGCGCTAAGCCCGAACCGCTGCCGCGCCCGGTCGACCAGCAGCAGGGAACTGATCTCCTCCACCTTCTTCTTCACCGGTCCAAGCCCGATCAGCTCGCTGTCCAGCGCGGTGAACAGGTCATCGATGCCTGCTGCCCGGCGTTCACCGGCGAGGGTGATGGTGGCTTCCGGGTGGAGCAGCTCATTCTGTTTCTGCCGGCGAGTCTGCCGGCTTCGAACGGGCTTTGTCATCGCGGCCGGAACGGCTGCCGGGCGCCGGGTAGACGGAGACGGAGGGACTGCCAGGCGCCAGTCACCGGTCCTGGACATCCGCCGGGCTGAAGGGGTCGGGATTATGGGCGTCCACTCCCGGCGCAGGCCTGGATCCATCACGTGGAGATTCCCGGCGGACTCCGGCCTGATACCGCGTGAGGCGAGGCTTTCCGGGCTCGTCTGGCGCCACCCGTTCCTGACAACCCAGATGAACGTCAAGATGAAGGCAATAGTAGCGGCGACGCACGCGGACGCCACGTGACCCAGCTGCAGCCACGTCACCACCAAAGCGGCAATGGCGCCTAGCGACAGCACACCGAGTCCGCAATATCGCAGCCCGGCGGTCCACATAACACGACCGAGAGTAGCCAGGCGGCTGGCCGCAGGTCAATCGCGGCCCGGACACGCAGCCGCGTGCCGCCAGGAGCCGCCCGGGGGATGGCTTCGCCGGGCTACCATGGCCCGGTCGCGGGCTGGACGGTCGCTGCTACGAGCAGTAGAGTCGGCGCCACGGTTGACGAGCCAGCCGGTCCGGCCACGCCGGGCTGCTTGCCATGGGCTCGTCCCGGGCACATCCACTCCGGCTCTGCCGGGCAGCACTTCGTCCGCGCCGGAGGTGGGAGCCGGAGGTGGGATAGGTGCGCCGTGATCGTGCCGCTGGGGCCGCGGATCTCCGCAACCGCGGCCAGCATCGGACAGGCGAGGCACCAAGGTGACAGCGCACGATAGCCGGGGATCGGCCGAGGACAAGCTTCAGGACCTCCAGGCGATCGTCGATGCCGCGGTGTCCCTCAGTCCTGATGGTGTCCTGGCCGAGGTGCTCAAGCGGGCCAAAGCGATCCTGGACGCGGATACGGCGACGGTGCTGCTGCTGGATCATTCATCCGGGCATCTGGTCGCGACCGCCTCCAGCGGCCTGGAGGAAGAGGTGCTCCAGGCCGCGCGGGTCCCGGTAGGCCGGGGTTTCGCCGGGCGCATCGCCACGGAGAACCAGCCGGTGATCCTCGAGGAGGTCAATGCCAGCAACGTCGTCAATCCCATCGTGCTGGCCAAGGGAATCCGTTCACTGGCCGGCGTGCCGTTGCAGGCCGACGGGCAGGTGATCGGCGTGTTGCATGTCGGGTCGCTGACACCACGCCGGTTCACGAGCAACGACATCGAGCTGCTGAAGCTGGCGGCTGACCCGGCGGTCACCGCGGTGCAGGCGCTGGCTGCCCGGACCGACCGCGCTGCGGTGACCGTGTTGCAGCAGAGCTTGCTTCCGTCCAGGCTGCCGTCCGTCGAGGGCATGGAGATGGCGGCCCGGTACGTCCCGGGCAGGGGCGCGGTCGGGGGTGATTGGTACGACGTGTTCGTCCTCCCATCCGGGCAGCTGGGCGTGGTGATCGGCGATGTGGCCGGTTCCGGCCTGCCTGCGGCGGTGATCATGGGACGGATGCGCAGCGCACTGCGCGCCTATGCCATGGAGACGGCGGACCCGGCCGAGGTCATGGACAGGCTCGACCGCACGATGCAGCACTTCGAGCCCGACGCGATGGCCACCGTCGCCTACGCGGTGTTCGATCCGGCGCTGGACCGGGTCCGCATCTCCTCGGCCGGGCACCTGCCCCCGGTGCTGGCAGTGCCGGGCAAGCCCGCCAGGCTGGCCGACATCACCGGAGACGTGCTGATCGGCTTTGCCCCAGACGCACGCCGTCATGTGACCACCGTCGAGGTCCCGCGGGGCAGCGTGCTGTGCTTTTACACCGACGGCCTGGTGGAGCGC
Organism: Streptosporangiaceae bacterium; assembly: GCA_019246795.1. Taxonomy (GTDB): domain Bacteria; phylum Actinomycetota; class Actinomycetes; order Streptosporangiales; family Streptosporangiaceae; genus Palsa-504. Next base: position 8,267 of record JAFAPY010000344.1, read on the forward strand.
CCCGGCGAGCCGCTCGACGACGGCCTGGCCCGGCTGTGCCAGGCGATGACCTCAGCCCCTGCCGATGCCGTCTGCTCAGCGGTGATGCTGTCCCTGGTCGGCCCGGACGTACCCCATGACGACATCGCCCTGCTCGTCCTGCGGCGCCAGCGCCCGGCGCCGCCCAGCCAACAGCGCGTTGGCAGCTAGCCTGCGCCGCCCAGTGCCATCACGGCAGTCACCAGGTCCAGAAGCGGCCCGGCAAGATCCTGTTCGGCAGCGATGACCACGTGGTCGTCCACGCTGACGTGGTAGACCGCGATGCCAGGCGCTGCGCGGTACGGCACAACGGCACCGACGGCGCGGGCGGCGAGGTCCTCCCAGAGCCGACGGTCGCTTTGCTGGGCGGCGTCCACCACGCGGCGCTGCACGGTGCCGCCCGGATCGATTCGGGTCACAACGACCCTCACCAGCCCATTCTGCCCCAGATAGCGAAGTGGGTTAAGGAACCAGGCAGTTCGCGCGGCAGCCGCCCGACCAGCTCCGGCACAGGCGCCTCGCAGCCGTGAGCGCAGGTCCGGATCCTGCTGGGGGCGCTGTCCGCGGAAGCGGCGTGTCTTTATAACAAAACGGCCGCGGACGGATACAATGCCCGGGTGGAGCCGCTGACCAGGCCGCGCACGCGGCCCGCCGTGACGGTTAACCCTGCTTGTTGAGCTTGCCGCATGACTTTCTCTCAGCTTAGTCCCGCCGCGCTCGCGGCGACGCTGGTGGTTCTCGCGATCGGCGTTGCGCTGATGCTGGTCGCGCAGCGCCGCGACTGGCGGCCTTCGCTGGCACTGGCGCTCTACACCGCCCTGGTGCTGCGCCTGGCGATGCTGGCCCTGGCCTGGCGCACGCAGCCTTACGACCTTGTCAATGACTTCCAGACCGCGGGTTACGACGTCCTGCACCACCAGGACCCGATCATCAACGCCCGGCAGAACGGGTGGGGTTCGCTGCCCTGCTACGCTTTCGTGCTCGCCGGGGCATACTGGGCGTCGTTGCACCTGCACGTGTCCTGGCTGATCGTCGGCCGGATGCCGGCGATCTTGTGCGACATCGGGGTGGTCGTGGTGGTCGGCGTGCTCGCCCGCGCCGCCGGCGAGCGGGCGGCGCTGCGCCGGTTCCAGTACGCCTGCAGCCCGCTTCCCATACTGGTCAGCAGCGTGCACGGCCAGGCGGAGCCCGCCTGCCTGCTGCTTGCCATGGCCGCGTTCGCCATCATCTTGCGGGCGGGCCCGCAACTGTCCGCCCGGCTGGCCGGTGCCGCGGGCGTCCTGTTCGGCCTGGCGATAACGGCACAGACGTGGCCCGTGGTGTTCGGCCCCGCGCTGCTGCTCGCCGTCTCGTCGTGGCGCCGCCGCGCGCAGTTCGCGGCCGGGGCCGCCGGTGTTGCGGCGCTGCTGTTCGTGTCGCTGCCGCTCACCGTCGGGACGCCGATCGCCAAGCTGCCCTACATCGCAACGCAGCTCGTTGATACCCGCCCCAGCTTCGGGAACTGGGGCTGGTCAGGGGTGTGGCTGGCTGTTCATCCGACAAGGCTGCCCGTCTGGCAGGACCCGCTGTGGCTGACCGCGGGATCGATCGGCACCAAGGCCGCGGTCGTCGGCGCGCTGCTCGCGGCGTGGTGGTGGCGCCGCGCCCACCCGCTGGACGTCGCGACAGCGACCACGACGACGCTGGTGGCGATCACGCCGGCGTTCGGCAACCAGTACCTGGCCTGGCAGGCGCCGTCGGCCACCGCCAGGCCCACCTGGCTGTCGATACCGCTGCAGATCGCGCTCGGGGCGTACGCAGCCATCTTCTACCTACCGATGCAGATGCTGACCTGGGGCAACTGGCTGATGGCCAATGCCCTGATGATGCTCATCAGCCTGTTCGTCGTCGCGCTCATGATCGCGGCCCTGCCCTGGCAGCGGCGGCAATGGCGGCCGCCTGTGCCGCAGCAGCAGCAGCCCGAGGCCGAGCCGGTCCCGGGCGCGGCGGCCGCATGAGGCCCAAACCTCCCGCGCAGGCGCGGCGACTGCCTCGGCGGTCCTGCCGACCGCGGGAAACTGTGTTACGGTCATCTCGAGCGCCCCTAGCTCAACGGCAGAGCAACGGACTCTTAATCCGGAGGTTGGGCGGTTCAAGTCCTCCCGGGGCGCACGGTACCGCGGTCCAGTTGCCACCTTGGACCGGGTGTGCGTCACATTCCGCCGGGCGCCTCCGCGGCGGCCAGGTTGGGGTCCACCTGGGCGTCGACCTTGAGTGCCCGGCCCCGGTGCAGCAGGAACGGCGTGGCGATGTTGACGCCCATCCCGACCACCATCACCGCGACGTAAGCGATCGTTCCCGACACCGACAGGTGGCTCGCGGGGACGAACCCGAGGAAGAACGTGAACACCGCGCCGAGCACCCCGGCCCCGACAACCAGCACGAGCCCCACCGTCCCGCCCGGGATCTTGAACGGGCGCGGGGCGTCCGGCTTGGTGATGCGCAGCCGCGCCACCGAGATGAACATGAGGAAATACATGACCAGGACGGTCTGGGCGACCAGCGCGGTCAGTATCCAGTAGTAGGTGTTGATGTTGTTGACCAGCACCATCGCCAGCGCCACCACCGAGCCGAGGACCGCCTGCAGGAGCAGGACCATGGTGGGCGCGCCGCGGCGGTTGGTCCTGCCCCACCACGGGCTGAGGTGGCCGTCCCCGGCCACCCGGCGTATCCCCTCGGCCGGGCCAGTGCTCCATGACGCCAGGCCGCACAGCACGCCGATGATCACCAGCACGCCGAACGGCCTTATCAGCGAGCCGATGCCGAGCTTGGCGAAGAAGACGGACACCGCCTGCATGATTCCGCCTGCCAGCTCGACCTGCTTGGCCGGCACGACCATGGCAATGGCCAGGCTTCCGAGGATGGCCAGCGACGCGACCGTGACCGCGGACATCAGCACCGCCGCGGGGTAGCTGCGCTTGACGTTGCGGGTCACGTGGGAGTAAAAGCCCCCCATCTCCATCCCGGAGAACGCGACGACGATGCCGGCCGCGTACACCAGGCTGGCCAGGCCGTGCCAGGGCGGCACGATCGCGGTGGGGTGGTAGGGGATCTGCGAGGGATTGCCGCTGCCGACCCACCACAGGCCCAGGGCGATGATCGCCACGGTCGGGACGGCGGTCCCGATGATCACGCCTATCCCGGTCCAGCGGGCGGACTTCAGCGATCCCAGCAGCGACGACAGCGTCACTCCCCAGAAGACCACGAGCATGACCGGCACCAGGAACGCCTTGTTCTGGGACAGGTTCGGGTTGATCACGTAGGCGGCCGTGGTGGCCAGGAACACCATCACGGTGGGGAACCACGCGATGTTGTTGGACCAGTCGCACCACACGGCCAGGAATCCCCACCGGGATCCGAACGCGGCCCGTACCCACCGGTACATGCCGCCGCCGACGGTCGTGGCCAGCTCGGCCGAGCACAGGCCCACCGGCACCAGGTAGGTGAGGACGGCGATGGCGTAGAAGAAGATCGCCGCCCAGCCGAACGTGGCCGTGGTGGGCAGGTTGCGGATGCTGTCCATGGCCGCGATCAGCACGAGGGCGAGGCCGAGCACCCCCAGGCGCCGCGCCCCGGGCCCGGCTGCCGGCCCCGTGGCCGACTGCGCCGACGTGGTGACCGGTCGCTCCCCGACGAGCGTTCCGGTGCCGCCGTCGACGTGGTTGGCGTGGTGCAGCCGTATCGTCATGACACCGGCTCTTTCACTTTGGGCCCGGGCTCGGCGGCAGGAGTCTTCGGCTTCATGAACCTGCCGACGAGGGGCAGTTCCGACACCGACTCGGCCCTGGCGATGGCCAGGCCGGCCCTGGGCATGTGAGCGCGGTCGTCAGCGACCGAATAGCGGGGACGCCACTGCGGGTCGTACTTCTTGTTGAAGTTCCACAGGGACTCGATCTGCATGCTGTCGCTGAAGCGATGGAACACGGACTTCTCCACCGAATGCCACGGCCCGGAGCCGGTTTCCCCGGCCACCACGGCGCGCATCACGGCGAAGTTGAGGCCGAGGCCGTTCAGTCCCCGCTCGGCCATCCAGTTGATGGTCCCGATGATCACGAAGTCGGTCAGGCCGTTCGGCGCGTCGGGGTTGCTCGTGCGCCGCATGACGTCGAGGGAGTACCCGTTGATGTGGGCCGCCGGGATGTACTGGTTGAACGCCACCGGCTTATCTTCCGGATCCAGGCAAACCGCCAGCAGCAGGCCGGTGTCGCGTTCGTCGAACATCCGGCTCAGCGTCATCGAGAACCCGCGTTCCGCATCGCCCTGGCGGGTTTCGGTCGCGAGATCGTCCAGCTGCCTGCGCAGCTCCGGGCTGGCATCGAGGGGGTCCATCACGGCGACGTGGTATCCGCCCTTGGACACCCGGTTGTAGGCCCCGCGCAGCGTCTTCATCGTCTTGCCCTTGAGCGAGAACGTCTGGCAGTCGACGATCGCCTCGTCGCCCATGTAGACCGGGGACAGCCCGGCCGCCCGGTAGATCGGCAGCCAGGGCGCGGCCGAGCCGAGGACGCAGATGTACCACCCGTTGGTGTCGGCCAGGTCCATCGCGTCGGACCATGCGTCAAGGCGTTCGTCTACCGGGCCGATCGGGTCGGGCGAGACGAGCATGATGCGGTTGATGACGGAGTAGGCGATGAGGCTGTTGCCGGAGAACAGCCAGGACTTGTCGTCCCGGAGGGCGAAGTAGTCGAGGGTGTCGCCGCCGTAGCGGTCCAAGATCGCCCGGGCCCGGCCGAACGCCGTGGCCCGCTCCTCTCCGGTCCGCCGGTGCTCGCGGCCGGGCAGCGCCGTGGCCAGGACCAGGATCACGGTGCCCACCAAGACGATCACCACCAGGTCGCGGACCTCGCGGTTGTGGTCGAAGACGTCGATCACCCCCGCGGCCAGGGCGACCACCACCAGGATGGCCATGATCGTCCAGCCGAGGACACGGCGCAGGCCTGCCGGGCTGACCCGGAAGTGGCGGTGCTCCAGCAGCAGCCACAGGGCGAACAGGCAGGCGATCGCCGACCCTTCCAGGCCGACGTCTTGCACCAGCCGGTAGACGGTGCTGGCCAGCAGCAGGACGATGGCCGCCACCCAGGCACGCCGGTAGCCCAGCCTTACCCCTCGCGCCACCCCGACCAGGGCCAGGCCGCCGACCACGGCGGCGACGCCGCTGACCGGGTGGACGCCGAACGGCATCCAGTGGGCGACCGGGCGGGTCCAGCGGACCGGCCACAGCAGCGCGAACACGATGTTCAGCAGCCCAGCGAACAATAGCGTGCCCGCGGCCACCCGCCGCACCCGGCGGCGCCGCACCCACGGCATCAGCGCCCGCTCGTTGATCGGCCAGGTGGCCCCGTCGGGGAGATGGCCGACGACCTGGATCGTCTCGGGACGCGCCCGTTCTGGTGCCAGGACGAGCCGCTCGAGGAAGGCCGGCTGACCGACCGGGCGTTCTGCCAAAGACAGCGAGACCGACAGCACCGGGCCGGCCCGCAGCTCGACCAGGGACAGCCGGCGCACCGCCAGGAACGGAGGCGGCAGCCCGAACCTGGCCTTGCGTGCCCGCACCACCTCGGTCGCGCATCCGGTGTTGGCGTAGAAGCCGGCGCCGACCTGAGCGAGCTCCGGCTCGTGGGTGTGCCCGCTGACCAGGCCCGCATAGCCCGCGGAGATCAGGCGTGCTGCCTCGGCCCGGGCGGTCGCGTTGTGGGTCGCGGCGTCGCCCCGCTCGCTGACCGAGGCGTCGGCCAGCGCGCGGTTGACGCGGAGCATGGTGGCGATCCCCGTCACCGCGGCGACGAGCGCGATCGCGAGGACCAGGATGCCGAACCAGACCAGCCACCGCACGGCGTGATGGCTCAGCAGCGGCTTGACTCCCGGCGCGAAGGACATGAAGCGCAGCACCAGCGCCGCCGCGAACGGTACCGCAAGCCACCACAGCCATCCCGCCACCATGCGGTACAGCAGGCGCGATCCCAGGAATGCGGACGGATCCCCGCTGCACCACCGCAGCCCTTCCAGCAGCGAGCCGGGCCGGTCACGGGATGCGAGCTTGGGCAGCACCTGCCGCACGACGTGGTGGCCGAGCGGCGTATCGACGGGCGAGCGCGGATCGTCGAACGCGTTGTACTGATCGAGCTGGTGCCCGTGCACCACCCTGACCAGCTGGGTACCGTTGCCGGTCATCATCGCCAGGTCGCACGCGAGGGCCAGGTCTGTCACGCCGAGGCGCTCGGTGAGCACCGCGACAGAATCGCAGTCCCAGGCGAGCTGGCCGTCGTGGTTTCCCGTGATCAGAACGACGCGATGGTTCTTGGCACGGGCAAAGCGCTGGACCGCGTCGGTGAACTGAGGATGGGAGTCAAGGATCGCGGCGGCATCCGGAGCCGCGGCGAGCATCTCCAGCCCGTCACCGGCAATGACCAGCATCCCGGGCTCAGCGAAGCCGTTGAGCAGTTCGGCCAGCTCGTCGGCGGCGCGCGTGGATACCTCCGTCGCGGTCGGCGCGAGGTGCAGGTCGCTCAGCACGACGACCCGGTCGCCGTGCTGCACCGTGAGCTGGATGAGATCGGGAACGAAGAAGTCAGCAGGGGCCCGGCCGGCGTCTGCCGCGCCGTCCGCGGCGCCGTCCCGGCTCCCGTTGACGGCCGTCGTGTCACGCGTCATGGTCATGTCATGCCTCCGGGCGCATGATCGGGAACAAGATGACGTCGCGGATCGCCGAGACCTCGGCGAAGAGCATGACCAGCCGGTCGATGCCGATGCCGATGCCGGATGTCGGCGGCAGCCCGAACTCCAGCGCCCGGACGAAGGCGGTGTCGGCAGGGTGGGCCTCGACATCTCCTCCGGCGGCTGCCGCGGCCTCGGCCTCGAACCGCTTCTGCTGCTCGTCGGGGTCGTTGAGCTCGCTGTAGCCGTTGGCGAGCTCCCTGCCCCCGACCACGAGCTCGAAGCGGTCGGTGAGGCTGGGGTCCTCGATGGACTGGCGCGCGAGCGGCGAGACCTCCGTCGGATAGTGGTAAATGAACACCGGACCCAGGGTCTGGCTCATCAAAGCCTTGTCGTAAAGCTCGAAGATCAGCTTTCCCGACCCCCATGACGGCAGGTAAGGGACGTCGTTGGCCTCGGCGATCTTGCGCAGGTCGTCTACCGGCATGGATGGGTGCACCCGCTGGCCGATCCGCTCTTCCAGCATGTCGAGGAGGTCGCGGCGCGGCCACGGCGGCGTCAGGTCGACGCGCTGGCCAGCGAAGTCGAACTCGAGCCGGCCGGCGGCACCTCGAGCGGCCTCGACGATCAAGTGCTCGGTGAGGTCCATCCCGTCGTGGAAGTCGCCGAAGGCGCGGTACGCCTCGAGCGACGTGAACTCCGGGCTGTGCCGGGTGTCGATCCCCTCGTTGCGGAAGTTACGCGAAATCTCGAACACCCGTTCGTAGCCACCGACAATCAGCCGCTTGAGGTAGAGTTCCGGCGCGATGCGCAGGCTGAACTCGCTGTCCAGTGCATTGGCGTGGGTAAAGAACGGACGGGCTATGGCCCCGCCTGCCTGCGGTTGCAGAATGGGGGTCTCGACCTCCACGAAGTCCTGCGCCTCGAGTCGGTCCCGCAGGATGGAAAGGGTCTTGAACCGGACGTCAAAGACCTTCCGGCTCTCCTTGTTGGCCAGCAGGTCCACCTCGCGCTGGCGGTACCTGGTCTCTGCCTCACTAAGGCCATGCCATTTGTCGGGCAGGGGCCGCAGCGCCTTGGACAGGATCTCCAGGTCCGTCACGTCAACCGAGAGCTCCCCCCGCCGACTGGTGATGAGCTCGCCTGTGGCTCCTATCCAGTCGCCCAGGTCGATAAGTGCCTCGACGGCAGCCGCCTCTTCCGGAAGGTGGTTGGCCTGGAACATCAGCTGAATTGTGCTGCGTGCGTCCTCGATGGTGGCGAACCGGAGCTTGCCATGACCTCGTATGGATACCACGCGCCCGGCGACCCTCACCACCTCGCCCGCTCGCGTGTCCGGCTCCAGCCCGGAGTGGGCGGATTGCAACTCGGCCAGCGTCGCGCTGCGCTCGAACCGGGTGGGATAGGGGTTGATGCCCCGGGCCGCCAGCGCATCGCGCTTGGCCCGGCGTTCCGCTGCCTGGGCTGCCAGCCCGCCGTGCATGGTGGAGTCGGCCGACTGCACGACTGGGGTGCTCATGTGGAGGTCCGTCCTTTTCAGCTCTCAGTTTGCATATGTCAATGGATCCACTGTCGGCTTGCAGATGTCAATGGATCCACTGTCGGCTCGATCGAGACGGCAGTCCCTAGGGAAACTCCCTAGTTCGTCTGCCCGGGAGCATCGGGACGGGCGCTCCCGGCGCTGCCAGCCGGTCAGGCCGCGACCGGCTGATGCCATTGCTCGACGAAGCGGCGCAGCTGCTGCCGCCCTTGCAGGCCGCACTTGGCGTAGATGTTGCCCAGGTGGTACTCCACGGCCTTGCGGCTGATGAACAGCTCGGCCGCGATCTCCGGGTTGGACAGTCCCCTGCTGGCCAGGCGGGCCACCTCGGTCTCCCGGCTGGTCAGCGCCAGGGCAGGCTGCCTGCTGACCGGGTAGGCGGGAAGGCGGCACGCCGCCAGCTCCGCTTCGGTCCTGGCGATGAACGGTCCGGCGCGCAGCCCGTGGTAGATGTCGCTCGCCCGCCGCAGCCGGTCCACCGCTTCCTTCCTGTTGCCGGTGCGGCGCAGCAGCCGGCCGTGGGCCAGCAGCAGCCGGGCGGTGTAAACCGGGCTGTGCGGGCCGGCGGCCTGCTCGCCGTCGCGGTAGACCCGCAGCGCCTGCTCGGCGGCGCCCCGCTGCTCGGCCAGCCACCCCTCCAGCCAGGCCAGCGCCGGGGCCAGGTAGGCGACCTGACCGCCGTCGGCGCGCAGCCGGGCCAGGACGGCGGCGGCCTGCTCCAGCTGGCCGGAGCCGATCAGGCCCTCGGCCAGCAGCGGCCGCCACAGCGGTGCGTATGCCCGGCTGCGGCCGTCCAGGACCGCGTCGTCGTGCCAGGGACCCAGCGCGTCGGCCATGCCGAGGTAGTCACCGGCGGCCTGGCAGACCAGGGCCCGGGCCATCGCCGCGAACACCCGTTCCTGGCCGTCGTCCAGGCTGGCAGCGGTCTCCTCGGCCAGCGCGGCGTGCCCCTCGGCCTCGTCGGCCGCGCCGCGGCCGGCCGGCACGCAGGCCGCGGCCAGGTGCAGCAGCGGCAGCTCATACCGGCGGGCATGGAGCGCCACCGCCGAAAGCCCCTGCTCGGCGGTGAGCAGCACGTCGTCCCACGTGCCGGCCAGGTACTGGGCCAGGGCCAGGCAGAAGTAGGCGCGCAGGCCCAGGGTCAAGGTGGCGCCCCGGCGTGCTAGCGCCAAGCTGGCGGTCAGGTCGGCCACCGCTTGGCCCAGGTCGCCGGCCAGCAGCCGGAACGTGCCCCGGAACGCCAGGCCGTCGGCATCGAGCGGGCCGACGCGGGCCGGGTCGGCGTCCAAGTGCCCCAGCTCGGCCAGCCCGGCGCGCGGGCCGGCCACCTGTGCGGCGCCGATCGCGATCAAGGTGCGCGCGCGGCTCACGGCCGCCGCGTCCAGGCAGCCGGTGCCCAGCGCCTGCCGGGCGAACATCATCCCCTGGGCCCCGTCCCCCAGCAGGTTGCAGATACCCGCCAGGCGGATGGCGGCCAGGGCGGCCAGCTGCTGGCTGCCCGGGCCGCCCTCTGCCTGCGCCAGCGCCTCGGTGAACCGCCGCTGCGCCTCGCCGAGCTGCCCGGCCGAGAACGCCATCGCTCCCAGGACGCAGCTGCGCAGCACGGACGGCCGGGCCTCCTCCACCTGCTGGCGCAAGGCCGGGTCACGGGTCTCCTCGGCGAGTGTCAGGTGCAGCGCAGCGGTCAGCAGCCGCCGTTCCCGGTCGGCCCGCGCCGGGGAGATATCCGAGGCCCACCGCAGGTGGGTGGCGGCCACCACCAGCTGCCCGCCGGCCGCCTCCTCGCCGGCCAGCCGCTCCAGCTCCCCCGCCAGGCCCTCGTCGGGGCATTCCAGCGCGGCCACCCGGTGTTCCCACGACGCCGACTCGCTGACCACGACGGCGGCGCGGGCGTGCAACAGGCGGCGCCTGCTCGCGGTCAGGCCGGCGTAGACGACGTCCCGCGCCACCTGGTGGCGGATCACCACCGGGCAGCTCGGCTCTTGCGGCCACCAGTCCACCAGGCCGCGGGCCACCGCCGGCTCGATCGCCGCGCTGGGCGAGTCCACCTGCGCCGCATGGCCCAGCTGCGCGATGGGCATGCGCAGGTCGAGCACCGCGAGCATCTCCAGGACGGCCCGGGTGTCCGGCGGCAGCACCCGCAGGTGGTCGCCGACGGCCGCGGCCAGCGACCGGGCCAGCCGCCCCGGAGCCCGCGGGTCAAAGCCGTCGCTCAGCCCCGTGCGCAAGTGCCGCCGGTGCCTGACGGCCCCGGCGCCCTGCCGGCAGCCGCGGGACCGATGTGGGTTAGTCGTTCTGGAAAACATGGTCTTCCTTCGTCGGTCATGCGGCCGCGTGCCGGGTCATCCAGCTGCCGGGCACAGAGCGCGGGTGAGACGGGCCAGGTCGATCGTCAGCGGTGCGGCGCCGTCGGGCTGATGGACGTGGATGCGCGTCCCGCTGGCCTGCGCGGTGCAGGTAACCCGCAGCCCGTGCATCCGCGAGCCGATGAACAGCCGGTAGCCGACCAGCCATGGCGGTTCGAAGGCAGTCACCTCGCCGCTGGCCGCGACCTCCCTGCCGTCGACGCGCGCGGTGAGGGGGAAGTCGGCTCCGGTGCCGCCGGACGGTTCCGCGCTCGCGGCCGACACATCGGGCAGCCAGTCCCCCAGGTGCGAGGGATCGGCAAGGTGGCCGAACACGGCCCTGACCGGGCTGGGGAACGTTGCGTAGAGATCCATCCGGTTGCTTTCTGTGCTAGAACTATCCCGGCGCGTCGCCACCATCTAAGCTGGGCACAGGGGAGGAAAACCAGGGTTTCTTGCGGCTGCGATGCGGCAAAGCTGCGGCAAAGCCGCGGCGGCGGTGCGGCAGCCCCGTTACAGCCCGACGGCCAGGGCATCGGGGGTCGGGCTGGGAGGCGCGGATGTCTGATCTGCGCGCTTTCCGGGATGCGGTACGGGAACATCGCCGGGCGGTCGGGCGGAGCCAGCAACAGCTCGCCCGGTCGATCGGGCTGCATCCCGATGTGCTCAGCCATAAGCTGCACGGCCGCGACAACGCCGTGCTGACCATGCCGGACGTGATCGGCATCGCCATCACGCTGGCCAGCTGGGGTGCGCTGGTCACCCGGGCGGACGTGCATGCGCTGCTCGGCCTGATGGAGGTCCCGCCGCACGCGATCCCCGATACGGCCTGGTCCGCTTCGCCGCTCGCCGCCCTGCGAGCCGGCGATGGTGATGCCGCGGCGGCGAAGGCGGGCTTGCGCCCTGCCGCGCACGCGCAGCGGGGGTTGCCGGCCGATGAGCCTGCCGCGCAGCGGCTGCGGGTGACGCCCGCGCCGCTGCCCGCGCCGACCACCCCGCTGATCGGCCGGGAGCGGGAACGCGCCGAAGTGGCGGCCGCGGTGGCTGCCTCGCGGCTGGTCACCCTCACCGGTGCCGGCGGGACCGGGAAGACCAGGCTGGCGCTGCAGGTGGCCCGCGATCTCGCCGGTGACTTCGCCGACGGCGCGGCCTTCGTGGACCTGGCAGCGGTCCGTGAGCCCGCGCTGCTTGCCACGACGATGGCGCGGGCACTGGGCCTGGCGCCGGCATCGGCGGAGATGGCCGAGGCTTACCTCGCCGAGGCGTTGCAACACCGTGAGCTGCTGCTCGTGGTGGACAACGTGGAGCACTTGCTCGATGAGATCCAGCTGCTGGCCCGGATGCTGGCCGTTGCCCCAGCGGTGCGGCTGCTCGCCACCAGCCGGATCCCGCTGCGACTGTACGGGGAGCACAGCATCCGGGTGCCTCCGCTGCACCTGCCCGCACACGGCAGCGCCGCGACGGCCGCCGCCGACAGCGAAGCGGTGCAGCTGTTCATCGTGCGGGCTCAGGCGGTGCGCTCGGAGTTCGCGCCCGATGCGGACGAGCTTGGCGTGGTCAGCGAAATCTGCGCCGCGCTGGACGGGCTGCCGCTGGCCATCGAGCTGGCCGCGGCCCGGATCCGGCTCTACTCGCCGCGGGCGCTGCTGCCGCTGCTGCGCTCCCGCCTGGCGCTGCTCACCGGCGGCCCACGCGACCTGCCGGCCCGGCAGCAGACGCTACGGTCTACGCTCGACTGGAGCCACGCGCTGCTCGCTCCCGAGGAGCGGCAGCTGTTTGCCCGCCTGGGCGTGTTCGCCGGGCCGTTCGACGCCGCCGCAGCGGCCGCGGTCAGCGCGGAACCCGACCCGGCCAGCACGCTGGAGCACCTTGCCGAGCTGGCGGATCAGAGCCTGCTTGACATCACCACCGGCGAGACGCCGGGCTTTTCGATGCTGCAGACCGTGCGGGAGTATTCGCTGGCCCGTCTGGCCGAAACCGGCGAACAGGACGTGGTGCGGCGTCGTCACCTCGCGCACTACCTGACCGTAGCCGACGCCGCCGGCCAGGAGCTGGACGGACCAGGGCAGGCACAGGTGCTTGACCGGCTGGAGGCGGCCTACCCGAACATGCAGGCCGCGCTGGATTTCGCGTGGCATCAGGCGGAGCGTGACGCGACATGCCTGGGCGAAGGGCTGCGCCTCGCCGCCGCGCTGAACCTGCTGTGGCAGCGGCGCGGACCGCTCGCCGAGGGCGTGCTGCAGCTCGACAGGCTGCTGGCCCTCGACGACGCGCTGCAGCGCCCCACTCCCCCGCAGATCCGGGCATCCGCCGTGCTGGCGTCCTGCACGCTGGCCTGCTTCAAGGGCGACTACGCGCGAACGGCGGAGCTGGCCCGGCATGGCATCGAGCTGTGCACACCACTGGGCGACCACCAGGGCCTGGCCCGGGCGCAGCGCTTCCTCGGCGAGGTTGCCATCGCGGTGGGCGACTACGCCGCGGCCGAGCCGCATTTCGAACGCGAACTGGCCGAGGCGTCGCAGGCGGGTGACGTGTGCTGGCAGGCGGATGCCTACAACATGCTGGGCGAGGTCGCCCGGCACCGCGGCGAGTTCCGCCGGGCCACGTTCCTGCTCTGGCAGGCGCTGAAGCTGTTCCGCGCGGCCGGCGATCCGGACAGGATGAGCACGATGCTCGGCAGCCTCGGCGAGGTCGCGCGAGACGCTGGACGTCCCGTCAAGGCGCGGCGGCTGTTCGGTGCGGCGCTGCGCCGCCATGCCGTGCTCGGGGACAGGCGCCATATGGCCTATGAACTCGAAGGATTCGCCGCGGCCGCAGGCCTGGAGCACGCCGGGCGGCAGGCCCTGACCTATCTCGGCGCCGCGCAGGTGCTGCGGGAGGAAACCGGCGGCCCGTTGCCACCGGTGGAGCAGGCCATTCTCGACCGCATCCTCGCGCCGGCCGTCGCCGCGTTGTCGGTGACCGAACGCCACGATGCGTTGGGCCAGGGCCGGAACCAGCCGCTGGCGACCACGATCGCCTCTGCGTTGAGCCAGGTGCCGCGGTTACCAGACCGCCTGAAGGCTCAGACCGCGACCGGCCGGGCCGACAGCACCCGCAATCCGGTGGCCTGAGCCAGGCAGCGCCGGGCCAGCGTCGTCTTCCCCATCCCGGGATCGCCCTCGATGGCAACCAGCCAGGGCTGCCCTGTTCGCACCCGGGTGACAACCTCCGCCACCTGCGCGAGCTCCGCCGCCCGGCCTGCGAAAACATCGAGCGGCACCTTCCGGTCCTGCACGCGCCCACCTCGCTCCTGCCCGTAGCGTCGGCGACGGACACAACGAGCGTAACCGCCCGGGCGCCTTCGCCAGGGAGCGAAACTAGGGAGTTTCCCTAGGGACTGCGATGCGCGCCTGGCCGAGGCTGGAACCATTGACACAGAGGCTTGAGCGGCCGCGCGGCGGCTTGCCCGACGCGCGCGCTCTAGCCAGCACCGAGCCGAGCAAGGAAGATATCCGCCATGAGCACCCAGACCGAGACCACGGGCAAGCATGCCGCGACCGGACCGTCCCGGTTCCGGCGCCGGGTCGTGGCCGTCGCCGCGGCGGCCGTGGCCGTTGCGGCCTTGCTCCTCGTCGTGGCCCTGTCCAATCCGGGCCACATCTCCATCGTGTTCGGCTGGTTCCCGATCACCTTGTTCTGGGTCACGGTCGGGGTGTGCGTGATCGCGGTGGTGCTGCGCCGGGACGTGCTGCACGAGTTCGCGATCGGCATCCCGGTCGGCGCCGTCTTTGCCGTGCTGATGTTCCTGGGGCTTTCCGTCACGCACGCGATCCCGGACGGGGCACCCCGGTCCATGTACGTGTGGCTGACCGTGGCGTGCCTGATGACCGGCCTGGTCCTGGCCGGATGGCACCGGGCGCACTGGCCCCGCCGCATCTCCGGCGTGGCCGCGGTCGTCCTGGCCGTGCTGTCGGCGGGCAGCGCGGCCAACCAGACGTTCCAGTACTACCCGACCTTCGACCGGCTGTTCGGCAAGACCGCCGACAACTTCCTCGACAACGCGCAGCTGAAAGCCATGCGCGAGGAGGTGGCCAAGACCGGCAAGCTCCCCGACCACGGTGCCACGCTCAACGTCTTCATTTCGGGGGAAGACCTGAAGTTCACGCCGCGGCCGGCGTTCGTGTGGGTGCCGCCGGCGTGGTTCGCGCGCAGCCGTCCCCAGCTGCCGGTCATCGAGCTGCTGCACGGCGTTCCCGGCGACCCGTCCGACTGGACCCGCGCCGCTTACGCCGATCAGACGGCGCTGGCCTTCGCCGAACAGCACAACGGGATGGCACCGATACTTGTCATGCCGGACGTCAACGGGTCGTTCGACGCGGACACCGAGTGCGTCAACAGCACGATGTTCGGGAAGGTCGAGACCTACCTGACCCAGACGGTGCCGGAGTTCATGCGGAAGAACTTCGACGCCAGCACGGCTGCCGGATCGGTCGCGATCGGCGGGTTTTCCGCGGGCGCTACCTGCGCGGTGTTCCTGGCCCTCAACAACCCCAAGCAGTATTCGGCCTTCGGCATGTACTCCGGCTATGTGTCGCCCAATTATGGGGAAGCAGAAAATCAGCAGCTGACCATCCAGACCTTGTTCGGCGGTTCGCAAGCCAGCTTCAACGCGCATAATCCGCCGTACATCCTGACGCATCAGCACTTCACCGGCATGGCGGGCTGGTTCACGGCCGGAGCTCAGGACCCCCTGAGCGTGCGGGCCGCGCAAACACTGCAGGGACTGGCCGCGAAGGTGGGGATCGCCACCTGCATCTCCTCACCCCCCGGTGCCCACGATTTCGCCTTCTTCACGCAGGCCTTCAAGGATTCGCTGCCGTGGCTGTCCTGGAAGCTGAAGGTCACGCCGCAGCCGCAGTCCGTTCCGGCCACCTGCGCCCCGGGCACGAGCTAGCGGGCCGCGACCATGGCCGCAGCGATCGTCTTCGGCATCCTGTCTGCGCTGTCGAATGCGAGCAGCGCCGTGCTGCAGCGGCTGGCCGTGGCGGACCGGACGTCCGAGCACAAGTCGGTCTGGCGGACCGCGATCGACCTGGTGCGCCAGCCGGTGTGGCTGCTCGGCGTCGTGTTCCTGGCCGGCACGTTCGTGTTCCAGGCGCTTGCCCTGTACTTCGGCCCGCTGTCGGTGGTGCAGCCGATCCTGGTGCTGGAGCTGATCTTCACGCTGGGCCTGCGGGTCTTCCTGCTCCACGACGGCATCGCCCCGCGGACCTGGTCCGCCGCTGTCGTCATCTGCCTGGGGCTGGCCGCCTTCCTGGTGGTGGCATTGCCCCGGGAGGGCACGCAAGTCCCGCGCGCCGGGCAGTGGATCCTGGCTGTCGGCACCCGGGGCCTAGCCGTGGCCGTACTGCTCCTGCTCAGCCGGTACGGCTCCCCGGCCCGCCGCGCCGCGCTGTTCGGGGCCGCCACGGCCGTCGTATGGTCGGTGGACGCCGCGTTCGTCAAGCAGACGGTCGACCTGCTGGCGCGCAGCGGCCTGCTGGGGGTGCTCACCCACTGGCCGTTGTACGCGATGGTCGCCACCGGGGTGCTGGGCACGGTGCTGTTGCAGGGCGCGTACGCGGTCGGGCCGCTGGCCGCTTCGCAGGCGGCCCTGCTTATCGTCGACCCGCTGGTGAGCATCACGCTGGGAATCGAGCTCTTCGGCGATCAGCTGCGCACCGGCTCGGGATATCTGTTTGGTGCCGCCGTATCGCTCGCCGTGCTCGCGGCGGGCGTCGTCCTGCTGTCGATCTGGGCCCCCCCGGTGATGACGGCCGACGAACTCGCCCGGCTCCCGGGCCGCGCCCGCACGCACTCCGGCGTGGCCGTGTCCAAGCGATCCGCCTGAAGCGGCGCACGGTCGTGACGGCTAGGCTGGGCCGGTGACCGGGAGTTTCACGGCCTGCCTGAGCTACCCGTTCAGCCGGAGCCGGCTGGATCCCGACCCGCGGTACGCGCAGCTGCGCCGCACCGAGCCGGTCTGCCGGGTCCAGCTGCCCTACGGGCCGCCGGCCTGGCTGGTGACCAGCTACCACCTCACCAGGTCGGTGTTCGGGGATACCCGGTTCAGCCGCGCCGCGACCGTCGGCCGGGACAACCCTCGCGAGTGCCCGGTGGAGTTCGGCCAGGTCGCCGAGAGCGTGCTGTGCATGGACCCGCCGGCGCATACCCGGATCCGCCAGCTGGCCGGGCGGGCGTTCACCGCGCGCCGGGTGGAGCAGCTGCGTCCCCGCGCCCGGCAGATCGCCGCTGCCCTGATCGACGGCATGGTCGCCGCCGGGCCGCCCGCCGACCTGGCGGAACACTTCTCCTTCGCCTTCCCCGCGATCGTCATCTGCGAGCTGCTCGGCATCCCCGACGCCGAGCGGCACGCCTTCCGCCGCTGGACCGACGCGATCGTGTCGACCACCGCATCCACCCCGGGGCAGGTGCAGGAAACGTACCTGCAGCTGGCCGGTTACCTCGCCGGCCTGTTCGCGCAGCGGCGCGCGGCGCCCGGCGACGACCTGCTTACCTGGCTCGTCCAGGCCCGCGACGACGCCGACCGGCTGACCGAGACCGAACTGCTGTTCCTGGCCATGGCGCTGCTGGTCGGCGGTTACGAGACCACCGCGCGCCAGATCACCAACATGGCGTACGTGCTGCTCACTCACGGCCCGCAGCTGTGCCAGCTCCAGGCCCGGCCGGAGCTGCTGCCGGGAGCGGTGGAGGAGATGCTGCGGTTCATCGTGTTCGGCAGCGCCGTCAACCCGCGGATCGCCACCGCCGACGTCACGGTGGGCCGGGTGGTGGTGCGGGCCGGCGAGCCGGTGCTGTGTTCGCACAGCTCGGCCAACCGCGACGAGCAGGTCTTCCCCCGGGCCGCCGAGCTCGACTTCGCCCGCCGCCCCAACCCGCACCTGGCCTTCGGCTACGGGCCGCACTACTGCCTGGGCGCCCCGCTGGCGCGCATGGAACTCCAGGTCGCGCTCGGCACGATCCTGGACCGGCTCCCCGGGCTCCGCATGGCCGTGCCCGAGGACCAGCTGGCCTGGCACACCGGCAGCATGATGCGGGGCCTCGCGGCGTTCCCGGTCGCCTGGTAGCGCCCGCTCCCGGCCGGCGCCCGCTCCCGGCCGGCGCCCGCTGCCGGTTAGGACCGCTGCCGGCTAGGGCCCGCCGTGATCGGCTGTCGGCCGCAGCTCATCGGCGGCCTCGGCCTGGGCGGCCGGCTCGGGGACCGGCTGCGGGGCGGCCATCAGCCGCAGCGCCGCGGCCGGGAACACCGCCGCGGACAGCAGCCCGGCGGCGAGCAGGGAAGCGCTGGTCGTGGGCGTGATGAGCCCGGCGACGACGCCGATCTCGGTAGCCACGATGACGAAGGTGAGCGTGGTGGCCTGCATCAGGCCGGCAGCCAGCGCCCGGCGGGTGCCGATGCGGCGCCGGTAGGCCAGCGCGGGCAGCCCGCGTACCACGAGCAGCCCGGCAAGGAACAGCGGTACCTCGGCCAGTGCCGAGGGGGTCCGCAGCAGCGCGTGCAGGTCGAACTGCACGCCGGTGGCGATGAAGAAGATCGGGATCAGGAAGCCGAACCCGATGCCCTGCATCTTGATCTGGAAATTCGGCTGCGGCTCGCGCCCGGACACGTCGATCATGCGGACAAGCAGCCCGGCGGCGAACGCGCCGAGAATCGAGGCGAACCCGAAATGGTACGCCAGCACCCCGAACGCCAGCGCGAGCGTGAGCGCAGCGCGCACCCGGAGCTGCGCACTGTGGTCCTGCAGCCGGTCGAGCAGCCGGTCCAGTCCCTGAAGCCGGCGTACCCGGGACAGGGCGAGCCCGGACACCGCGAGCAGCGCGACAAGCATGGCCAGGGAGGCGACGCGCTGCGCGGACGTCGTCGACGTCGCCGAGAAGAACAGCGACAGCAGGATGATCGTGGCGATCTCGGCCAGGGCCCCCGCGGTCATGACAAGCTGGCCGAACGAAGTCCGTTCCTCTCCTGCGTCCTTCAGCAGCGGCAGCAGCAGGCCCGCTGCCGTCGACAGGAGCACGATCGCCAGGAACAGCGGACGGCTGCGCGGAGATGCCACCGCCAGCGCATACCCGCAGCCGATGCCGAGCAGCACCGAGGCGCCGTACGCCAGGCCGGCCAGCCGCCCCAGCGGCCCGCGCAGGCTTTCCACGTCGATTTCCAGCCCGGCCAGGAACAGCAGCATGCCCAGGCCCAGGTCGCTCAGCACCGTGATGGCGGCGTCGATGTGCACCAAGCCCAGCATCGACGGGCCGATCACGATCCCGGCGATCACTTCCAGGACCGCGCCAGGCACCGGCAGCGCCGGCACCAAGCCGACGATGACCGAGACCAGCACGGCAACCGAGGCGATGATCAGCACGCCGTTGAATGTGATAGCCATCGGACCGGCGGCTAGCTGGCGGACGGTGGACGGGGTCCGCGGGCGCGGGGCAGGGCCTTGTCGTCAGCGTCGGCAACCTCGCCGGCGCGCGGGGGCAGGCCGGCCGGCGAGCCTGCATCGTCGGGGATGACCGCGATGACGACCGCCATGAGCAGCGAGATGGCAAGGAGCTCACGGAACGGGCCCTCGGAGGTGTAGGCGAGGAAGAACTCGGTTCCGGCGATGAAGCCGAGCCAGACCGCGATGTTCCACCCCAGGGCGATCCACGCGTCGCGGGCGCCGCTGCCGCGGCCGCGGAATTTCCGCAGCGCGTTCCAGAACAGGAACGCTCCGATGGCCTCAACCACCACTGCGGCCAACACAGCCGCCTTATCGAACCAGGTCGGCCACGCGTAGACCTTGGTTATCGAGGCGATGTAGCTGACGTTGCCCGAGTTGAGGAACGCCCAGTGGTAACCGCCGACGGAGACGACGAAATTGACGGCGTTGGTGACGGAAACGAAGGTGAAATAGACCGCGCCGATGCCCAGCACCAGCTGCTTGACCCGAAGGCCCGGCCGGGTCACCGCGCGGGACATGGCCAGCACCGGAAAACCGCCTCCAGGCGGGGAATAAGCCCGCTGGCGCCGACAGCCCGCATGTCCGGCGTCCCGGCTGCCCTGCCCAAGTGCGGCCCAGTCGCCACCGCCACGAACGCCCCGAGTCGGCGTACCTCCACTTACCACACGGTACGTCGGGAGTTCACCCCTGTCACTAGCACGATGTCGCCGCGCCGATAATCCGCGAACTCCGGGCGATGATTTCGGCGCCCGGGCTGCGCGCACGTGCATAGCGCGCCCGGTCCGGCGCGGTATGCATGCCTCAACAGAAAACGTTTTTCCGCCAGCGGCAACACGCATCAGCGTTCCTGGACATGGGCGAATCACCGTGATAACTGAATTAAGTTGCCGGGCGTTTCGACACGGTGGGGCAGCTACCAGGCGGGGAGGAGGGGAGCATGCCTGAGCCGGTCCGCGGTACTCAGCGTTACCTTCCCGGCCTTGACGGGTTGCGTGCCCTTGCAGTCGCGGCTGTCGTCGCCTACCACGTGGGTCTAGGCTGGGCCCAGGGCGGCCTGCTCGGAGTCGGGATCTTCTTCACGCTCAGCGGTTACCTGATCACCGATCTCCTTCTCGGCCAGCACGAGACGACCGGCAGGCTGCAGCTCGCGGACTTCTGGCTGCGCCGGGCCCGGCGGCTGCTGCCAGCGCTGTTCGTGATGCTGGCGGTCGTCGTCGCGTGGGTCACGCTGCTGGACCGGTCCCTGCTTCCTGGCATCCGCGGCGCGGTCGCCGCGTCGGCCTTCTACGTGAGCAACTGGTGGCTGATCGCGCAGCACAGTGCCTATTTCGCGCAGTTCGGGCCCCCGTCGCCGCTCGGCCATCTGTGGTCCCTGGCCGTGGAGGAGCAGTTCTACCTGATCTGGCCCTGGCTGCTGTGGATCGGGCTGCGGTGGCAGCACGGAACCCGCCAGCGGCTGGCGGCAGCGTCGCTGGGACTGGCCGTCGCCTCGGCGGCGCTGATGGCGCTGCTCTACCGGCCCGGATACGATCCGACGCGCGTCTACGATGGCACGGACACCCGTGCCTTCGCGGTGCTCATCGGCGCCGCGCTGGCCTTCGTCTGGCCCAGCAGGCACCTTCGCGGCGAGGTCAGCAGAGGTGCCCGGTGGATCCTCGACGGTGCCGGAGCCGCTGGCCTCGCCGTCGTCGCGGTGCTGGTGTGGCAGACGAGCCAATACTCGCCGTTCCTGTACCGCGGCGGGATGGTGCTGCTGTCGCTCGGCACAGCGCTGATGGTCGCCGCCGCCGCCTCGCCTGCGAGCAGGTTCGGCCGGGTGCTGGGGTGGGAGCCGCTGCGCTGGCTGGGCGTCCGCTCCTACGGCATATACCTGTGGCACTTCCCCATCATCGTGCTCACCACCCCGGCCGACGGCCGGGACGGCCCGGTCCGCGGCACCCTCCAGGTCGCGGCGACCGTCGGATGCGCGGCATTGTCCTGGAAATACGTGGAAGAACCAATCCGCCGCGGCGCCATCAGCCGGTGGCGGGCCCAGCTCAGGCGGAACGGATGGCACCTTGATGCGGTAGGACGGCAAGCCCGGATCGTGGTGGCAGCATCGGCCCCGGTGGTCGTGCTCGCAAGCTGCGGCATGGCCGGTGCCGTGCAGCCCACTTCGGCCACCCCGGCGGCGAACACCCAGCCGTCGCCCGCGCGCGCCTCCAGCGGCACCCCGCGCCCCGCGGGCAGGCCCGCTCGCGGCCCGGTCCGCACCAGCTGCCGGGCAGTGGTGCACATCGGCGACTCCACCTCCGACGGCCTCATCTCCCCCGGTTACCTGCCGGATCCGCGAGAGCGGATCTCCGCCCAGTACGCTGCCGTGGGCGTGACCACGTTCATCCCGGAGATCTCCGGCGCCCGCTCGATCGTCGAGACCTACGCGGGCCAGCCGAACGCCTACACCGTCGCCCAGCAGCTGATACAGCAGGGTTACCGGGGATGCTGGGTGCTGGCCCTGGGAACCAACGACACCGCGGACGTGGCCGTCGGCTCACAGGTCAACCTCGCCACCCGCATCACGCGGATGATGTCGCTGATCGGCGGCGAGCCGGTCATGTGGGTCAACGTCACGTCGCTGCTCGCCAGCGGGCCGTACTCCCAAGCCAACATGCTGGCCTGGAACAGCGCGCTGCTCCAGGCCTGCGCCCGCTACCCGACCATGAAGGTCTATGACTGGGCCGCGGCGGCCAAGGACAGCTGGTTCATCCCTGACGGCATCCACTACACCTCCGCGGCCTACGCGGCGCGCGCCTACCTGATCGCCCGCGCGCTCGCCGCGGCCTTCCCGGACCAGGAGCAGCCGGCAAGCGGCGGCTCCGGCGGCCATCCGTCAGGTTGCCTGGTCAGGTGACCTCGCTGAGCTTGCCGGTCGCGACGTCGAAGATGAAACCCCGCACGGCGTCCTTGTGCGGTATGAACGGGCTGGCATCGATGCGGGCCACGGACTGGCGGACATCCTCGGCGAGGTCGGTGAAGGCTTCCGCCGACCATGGCGGCTTGATGCCCGTCTCGTCCTGGATGGCCCGCTTGAACCCTTCGTCGGTGAAGGAGAGCATGCCGCAGTCGGTGTGGTGGATCAGCATGATCTCCCGGGTGCCGAGCAGGCGCTGGCTGATGGCCAGCGACCGGATCTCATCGTCGGTGATCACGCCGCCGGCGTTGCGGATCACATGGGCCTCCCCCTCGTCCAGGCCCAGGATCGCGTAGACGTTGAGGCGGGCGTCCATGCAGGCGACCACGGCGAGGTGCCTGGCGGGCGGCAGCGGCAACGGGCCGGTGAAGGCCTCCGCGTAGCGTGCGTTGTTCTCGAGCAACTCGTCGGTGACGCTCATCTGCAGCTCCTACGCCCTGTGGCGAGACGACGGATTCCCTAGCGATTCAGTAGACTAACCCGCGCCGGGAATGTCAAGCCGGCAGCCGCGTGGTACCTGGGCAGCGGCGGCCTGCGGTTGGCGGCTGGTGCGAGGATGGTGACATGATCACCTTTGATCACGTCCGGCTGCCCGATGGGCGGCGTCTGGATGTGCGGGTCAACGGGCCCGCTGACGGATTGCCGCTGGTGTTTCAGCACGGGACGCCGGGTGCTGCCACGCCGGTGCGAGCGCTGGAACGGGCAGCGCTGGCGCGCGGACTCCGCCTGGTGACCACGTCCCGGCCGGGGTACGGGGACTCAACCCGCCGGCGGGGCCGGGACGTCGTCGACGTCGCTGCCGACACCGCCGCGGTGCTGGCCGCGATCGGCGCGGAACGCTGCCTGACAGCGGGCTGGTCCGGCGGCGGCCCCCATGCCCTGGCCTGCGGGGCCCGGCTCGGCGCCGTCGCGGCCGTGCTGGTGATTTCCGGTGTCGCCCCCTACCTGGCGGACGGCCTCGACTGGACGGCCGGCATGGGAGAGGACAACATAGCGGAGTTCTCCGCCGCGCTCGGCGGCGAAGACGAGCTGCGTTCTTACCTGCTCCAGCAGCGGGAACAGCTCAAGGACGCCACCGCGGCCGACATCGTCGCCTCGATGGAGACGGTGCTCCCCGACGTGGACCGGGCCGTGCTGACCGGCGAGTTCGGCGAGGATGTGGCGGCGAGCTTCCATGAGGCGCTGCGCACAGGCGTGGACGGCTGGCTTGACGACGACCTCGCGTTCACCAGATCGTGGGGCTTCAGCCTGGAAGAGATCTCGGTGCCGGTCATGATCTGGCAGGGAAGCGCCGATCTCATGGTGCCTTTCTCCCACGGCCAATGGCTTGCCGCCCAGCTTCCCGGCGCTTCGGCGCACCTGGAAGAAGGCGAGGGTCACCTGTCGGTGGGACTAGGCGCGCTCGACCGCATGCTCGACGAGCTGATGAGCGCTGCCAGCCGGCTCTAGGGCGGCGCGACCTGCAGGCAATCCGGACCGGGTCATCGCGGCCAGACGACGGGGAACAGCGGATGGTCCATGGCCGCCCCGGCGGGCAGCTCGGCGGCCAGGCCGTCGAAAGGGGGTGAGGTGCGCCAGGGGCGGGGGGCGTGGCGGGCATCGGCGGCCAGGTACCGCAGCGACAAGATCCGCCGCC
>JAFAPY010000366.1 GCA_019246795.1 Streptosporangiaceae bacterium
GTGCGTAGCGGAGATGGGCGTGGTGCCGGCGCGGCCGTGGACCGGTTCGTGGACCGGCATGCCTGTGGAGTCAGGCGCGATGAGTGCCACGGATGACTGGGGCCGTGCTGTCCGCGCTGCTGGAGGCAGCGTTGCATGCGGGCAGGCATTTGTTCCAGGCTGGGTGTCACATCTGGAGGTGATGTGGGAGCTTCCGGAGTTCGCCCGGTTCCTTGACCGGCTGGCGGGCATCGGTCGGCTGATCCTGTTCGATAAGCGCGGGACCGGGCTTTCCGACCGTGTCGCGGGGATGCCGACACTGGAGCAGCGGGCCGACGACATCGCGGCAGTCATGGATGTCACTGGATCGGCCAGGGCCGCGATCCTCGCGTGGGGGGGAGGGGCAGCCATCGCCGCGATGTTCGCGGCCGCTCATCCTGGACGGGTGGCTGCCCTGGTGTTGGGCACATTGCCGGTCAAGGTGGCCGGTGGCCACCGGGCGGTGGTTCCCGATCCGGCTGTGCTGCAGGCATTGTCCGCGGCGGTTGAAACAGGCTGGGGGCAGGCCAGCCTGGTGCCGATCCTTGCCCCATCCCGGGCCGATGATGCCCGGTTCTTGTCCTGGTACCGGCGGTGGGAGTGTCGTCGACTCCGAGCGCCGCGGCGGCAACGGTGCGCTGGGCGATGGAGTTCGATCTTGGGCCGGTTCTGCCGGCGATCCAGGCCCGGACACTGATTGTGCACCGCAGCGGCAATGCCCTGTTTGACCTGGAGTCTGTGCGGGCCGCTGCCAGCCTGATTCCCGATGCGAGCTGTGCCGAGCTGCCCGGCGACGACGAGCTGCCTTATGTCGGCGACGCCGACGCTCTGCTGGATGTGATCCAGGCGTTCTTGACCGGTACGCAAGCTGCACCGGATCTCGACCGCAGCCTGGCCACAGTGCTGTTCACCGACATCGTCGGCTCCACCCAGAAGGCCGGCGAACTCGGTGACCGCCGCTGGCGAGACCTGCTCGAGGAACATCACGCCCGCACCCGCGCCTTTTGGACCGGTTCCGCGGTTGCGAGGTGGATGGACACCGCCGGGGACGGCTTTTTCATCACCCTTTGATGCGCCCGCCAGGGCGGTCCGGTGTGCCTGCGCCATCCGGGACGCGGTACGCGACATCGGTA
Organism: Streptosporangiaceae bacterium; assembly: GCA_019246795.1. Classification (GTDB taxonomy): domain Bacteria; phylum Actinomycetota; class Actinomycetes; order Streptosporangiales; family Streptosporangiaceae; genus Palsa-504. The sequence goes on from JAFAPY010000366.1 coordinate 1,152, forward strand.
TCGAGATCCGGGCCGGGCTGCACACCGGAGAGGTCGAGCGCAAGGGCCGGTCTGTCACCGGTCTGGCGGTGCACGTCGGCGCCAAAGTGGGCGCCGTCGCCCAGGCAAGCGAGGTCCTGGTCACCAGCACCGTGCAGATGCTAGTGCTCGGCTCAGGCATCAGCTTCACCGACCGGGGGTACATACGCTCAAGGGCCTTCCCGACCAGTGGCAGCTGTTCGCCGTGGAACACACCTGATGAGATTGACCGCAGCGTACACTTCGCCCGGCGGGAGGGGCCGACTGCATCGCGTGAGGCAAGCGTCCCCGCCAGTTCTGCCTGCCGCCTCGGTGAGCAAGCCCGCACGTGGGCATGAACATGATCCGCGCAGAACATCTGGATCGGGAACGGCGCCCGACCCGATCAGACCAGAGCGCCAGGTCGACCAGATCGGCGGGTCGGCGCGCCTCGATGAACTGACCTGCTACAGGATGTCGCTACGAAAAGGCGGTTTGCCAGGAGCATGGAACTCAGCCTTGGTCTTGACTGCGCGCTGTTCCTCCCACCCGGGCCAGCCTAACGGCCTGCAGGGGATGAATCAGCCGTCATCCAGGGCGAAGCTGAGATACCGGTCGGCCGACCTGCGCACGACGTCGGCCCCGTTGCCGCGCACGATTCGCCCCCACCAGGCGCCGTAGACAGTGTCAAAGCGAAGCGGGGCGAGCAGCTCCAGTGCCCGGCGGACCTTGCGGGGCCGCTCCGGGATGTAGTTCGGGAAGCTGTACATGAAGGTGACCCAGCGGCGGTCGAGCACGACGCCGACGATGTCGCCGGAGAACAACGCGCCGGCCCCGTCGGGCCCGCTTGTCCGGTAGAGCACTTGGCCGCCGTCGAAGTGGACGCCGAGGTTGACCAGGGTCAGCCCATCGCCGATCCGCCGGGTGTTGCCGGCCCAGAACACGACCGAGTCGTCGGGCCGGGCGACCCACCGGCGGTCGTCCTGGTGGATATAGACCGGGGCATCGAACGCGTGCGCCCACTCGATCATCGAGCCGTAGAAGTGCGGATGGCTGATCGCGATCGCGCTGACGCCGCCGAGTTGTGTCACCTGGGCGATCAGCTCGTCATCGATATAGGTGATCATGTCCCACAGCACGTTGCCGCCGGGCGCGGCTACTAGCAGCGCCCGCTGGCCGATCGCGGTCGCCGGGTCGGCACCCACGCCGGTGACGCCCGGGCCTTCCTCGGCGATCCGGCCGCGGCGGCCCTCGCCCTGAAGCTCAGTCAGCGTGGTCCACCGCTGGCCGTCCCAGCCGACGTACTGGCGCTCATCCAGGCAGATCGGGCAGTCGGCGCGCGGGGCACCGTACTGGACCCCGCAGGTTGCGCAGATCGGCAAGTCGCGTTCCATGGCCTCACTTATACCAGCGGTCCTGGCTGGCCCTGACGATCTCGAAGGAGAACTACCGCTGCTGCGAGACTGAGAAGCTCTGGCGCCAGCCTCAGCCCCAGGGCGTCCGCTGCCAGTGAACCAGCCTAGGGCGGCTGTTGAAGCGTTGAAGCGGGCCGCTCGTCCTCAGCGCAGCATTGTTCGCGTCTATCAGCTCGGTCGTGGTGCCTAACATAACTAGGAGCTAAGAGGCAGCACCGAATATCCGTTATGAATGGCCACCTCAGCACCGAGCCAGCCCTCGGCAACCGCCCAATCAGGCGGATCTCGTACGCCAAGCGGTAAACGCCGTGACTACATGGCGTACACCGGAACGGCCAACGGCAAACGCCTGCACGCGCCAGCGGGTTCGCGAGACCCGGTCCCCCAGCCGACGACACCGAGCCGGCCCCAACTCTCAAGCACCCCGTGCAACCTTCGTGCAGCTTGTCTTAAAAGCGTCATAAATCGATTTTCGCCCGGGGAATCGCCGCCCCATTTCTGGGACGACTGCCGGAGGGCGGCATGTCCTTTGCCTGGTCGGGGGCTGGTCCGCAGGAGAGAGACCAGTCTGCAATCGCCTGGGGAACCGCGAACCGCCCCAGACCTCGGTTCGGAGTTTCTCCGCAGGACCCCTTCCTGACCCACCCCCGCCCTGCTCCGCCCGGGCGGCACCCCGGACTGGCCGCTGTCCGTGTACCGGATCGTCATCGAGCACGTGGCCGGGCGGCGCAATCCGGCGCCCCCGCGGGCCGGGCCGACGCAGCACCCGGCACGTCAGGTCCACTCCTCCAGCAGCTGCGCTGCCGTGTCACGATGGGATCCACCACCATCAAGAGCTCGCGGCAGAATGAGGCGCCGCTGCGAGGCTGGAGGAGAGGTGAGCGTGCCGTGACTACCGCGACCGATAGGGGGATGGTACGCGACGAGCAGCCGCAGGCCATCGACCAGCGGCGGGTGCTGATCATCATCGGCGCCCTGCTGCTGGGGATGCTGCTGGCCGCGCTCGACCAGACGATCGTCGCGACGGCGCTGCCGACCATCGCGGGCGACCTGCACGGGCTGTCGCACCTGTCCTGGGTAGTCACCGCCTACCTGCTGGCATCCACGGTCTCCACGCCGCTGTGGGGCAAGCTCGGCGACATGTACGGCCGGAAGACGTTCTTCCAGGCCTCGATCGTGATATTCCTGGTCGGCTCGGCGCTGTCCGGGCTGGCGCACTCGATGGTCGAGCTGATCGCGTTCCGCGCCGTTCAGGGACTGGGCGGGGGCGGCCTGATCGTGGGCGCGCAGACCATCGTGGGGGACGTCGTCCCGCCCCGGGAGCGCGGCCGTTATCAGGGGATCTTCGGCGCCACGTTCGGGGTCGCCAGCGTGCTCGGCCCGCTGATCGGCGGCTTCTTCGTAGACAACCTGTCCTGGCGGTGGGTGTTCTACATCAACCTCCCGATCGGCATCGCGGCCCTGGTGGTGACCTCGGCGGTGCTGCCCGGTCGGCTAAGCACGGCCCGCCACGTGATCGACTACGCGGGCACGGCGCTCGTCGGCGCGTCGGCGGTCTGCCTCGTCCTGCTGACCTCGCTCGGCGGCAACACCTTCGCCTGGAACTCCTTCGCGATCTACTTGCTCGCGGTCCTGGCCGTCGTCTGCGCGATGGGCTTCGTCATGGCGGAGCGGCGGGCAGCCGAGCCCGTCATCCCGCCGCGCCTGTTCGCGAACCAGGTGTTCACCTCCGCCAGCGTGGTCGGCTTCGCGGTCGGCTTCGCCATGTTCGGCGCGCTGGCCTACCTGCCGCAGTACATGCAGGTCGTCCGGGGGATCTCGCCCACCCAGTCCGGGCTGAGGCTGCTGCCCCTGCTGGTCGGGCTGCTGCTGACCTCGACCGGCACGGGCTTTCTGGTCACCAAGTGGGGCCGGTACAAGATCTTCCCGGTGATCGGCACAGCGCTGATAACTTTCGCGCTGTTCCTGCTGTCGCGGCTCGGCACCAGCACGAGCTTCTGGATCGTGTCGTTGTACCTGTTCATCCTCGGCGTGGGCCTCGGCGGGTCGATACAGGTGCTGATCATCGCGGTGCAGAACGCGGTCGACTACAAAGACCTCGGCGCCGCTACCTCCGGCGTGACGTTCTTCCGCTCGATCGGCGGCTCGTTCGGCACGTCGGTCTTCGGGGCCATCTTCTCCGGCGTGCTGGCCGGCGACATCGCCGCCGCGCTGCACGGGGTCCCGCTGCCCAGCGGGATCAGCGCGTCCGCCGGAGCCAGCCCCGCCGTGCTGGCGCACCTGCCCGCGGCGATCCGGGACGGGTACATCGCCGGGTTTGCGCAGGCGCTGCACACGGTGTTCCTGTACGCGACGCCCATCGGTGCGGTGGCCTTCATCCTGAGCCTGTTCCTTAAAGAGGTGCCGCTGCGAGACACCGTGCGGGCTGTGGACCGGGCCCAGACCACCGCGCCCACGGCCATTCCCGCCACGCGCGACTCCGCGCAGGAGATGGAGCGCGCGCTGATGACGCTGTTCGGCCGTGAGCGCCGGGCGGAGACCTACCGGCGCCTCGCGGAGGCGGCCGACGTGCAGCTGAGCCCGCGCGGCACGTGGCTGATGTACCGCGTCACCGACAACGCCCCCATCACCGAGGCAGGGCTCGCCCAGCTGCTCGGCGTCGCTTC
>JAFAPY010000367.1 GCA_019246795.1 Streptosporangiaceae bacterium
TCTGCTCGGCGGCCATCCGTTCTTCGCCGGGCTCGGAGTTGACGCGATGGAGCTCATCGCGGGCTGCGCGTCCAACGTGCATTTCCATGACGGCGACTACATCTTCAGGGAGGGAGAAGGTGCCAACCGCTTCTACGTGATCCGCCGCGGCAGGGTCGCGCTGGAGATTCGCTCGCCGGGACAAGGACCTCTGCTCATCGACACCGTAGACGAGGGGGAGGTGCTCGGGTGGTCATGGCTCGTCGCGCCGCACCGCTATTTCTTCGACGCCCGCGCGGTGACGCCGGTCGGCGCGACCGCGCTGGACGGCGCCTGCCTGCGCGGCAAGTGCGAGGCCGATCCGGAACTCGGTTACGAGCTGCTGAAGCGGGTCACGGCCGAGTTGTACAAGCGCCTGCAGTCCTCCCGGATCCGGCTGCTTGACCTGTACGGGTGAGAACCGACCTGGGAGCGGACCGCCGTCCCAGATCAACGACCGCGAACGGCCGACGAGCGCCCTTGACCGCGGGCACGCGCTGACCGATGGTCAGCGGCGAACGCATTTCTTTTGTTCTGAAGGACAGGGGTCATGAATGCAACAACCGCGATTCCCATCTCGCGGCTTATTGATGCCGGAGGGCTGAGCGACCTGTACGACGCCCTGGTGGACGAGGGCTACCATGTGATCGGCCCGACGGTCACCGACGGGGCGATCGTGCTGTCGGAGCTGTCCTCCGCCGCGGAACTGCCTTTCGGCTGGGGTGTCCGGCTTGAGCCAGGGGGGTACCGGCTGCGTCGCCGCGACGACTCCGCCGCATTCGGCCATTCGGCCGGACCGCAGAGCTGGAAGCGGTTCCTGCACCCGCCGCGGGAGCGGCTGTGGTCGGCGACGCGGACCGCCGGCGGCTTCGAGCTCGATCGGGCCGGTGATGACGAGCCGCCGCGGTACGCCTTCCTCGGCGTGCGACCCTGCGACCTGCGGGCTATCGCTGTGCAGGACCGGGTGCTGGCGCATCCGGGTTCGCGGTATGCGGCGCGCCGCGCCGGGCTGTTCATCATCGCGGTGAATTGCACCGAGCCGGGGGAGACCTGCTTCTGCGCGTCGGTGGGCACCGGGCCCGGGGTGCAGGAGCCGGGCTATGACCTGGCGCTCACCGAGCTGGTCGACGACGGCGGGAACCAGTTCTTGGTCGAGGTCGGCTCCCAGCAGGGCCTGGACATCCTGTGGCAGGTGCGCACCAGGCGAGCCGACGAGGCCACCGCGGGACGGGCGCGGTCGGAGGTGGAGGCGGCGGCGGGCCGGATGGGCCGCCAGATGCAGGCCGACGGCCTGCGCGACCTGATGGCGGACAGCCATGAGGCCGCGCGCTGGGACGATGTGGCCGCGCGCTGCCTGAGCTGCGGCAATTGCACCATGGCCTGCCCGACGTGCTTCTGCACGACCGTCGAGGACACCACCGACCTGACCGGCGAGCACGCCGAGCGCTGGCAGCTCTGGGATTCCTGCTACGACCTGGACTTTTCCTACCTGACCGGCAAGCACGGCGGCAGCGTCCGGTCGTCGCCGAAGAGCAGGTACCGGCAATGGCTCACCCACAAGCTTGGCACCTGGCATGACCAGTTCGGCTCGTCGGGGTGCGTCGGCTGCGGGCGATGCATCGTGTGGTGCCCGACCGGCATCGACCTCACCGAGGAAGTGAAGGCACTGCGCACGGAACGGGCCAAGCGCTTCGGCCCGGGGGAGTAGTCATGACTGCCGCCCGGGAGCGTGCGGTCGCGGCGTCTGCGCCGGCCGCACCGATGTGCCCGGCCCGCTACGTGGTGGCGGGGCGCCGGGCAGAAACCTTTGACACGGTATCGCTGATGCTGCGCCCCGTGGCGGACCCGATCGAGCCACCGCGTCCGGGCCAGTTCACCATGCTGTACTCGTTCGGAGCCGGAGAGGTGCCGATCTCTGTCAGCGGTGTCGGCCGCGGCCATGAACTCCTGCAGACCATCTATTCGGCCGGGGCGATCACCCGGGCCCTGTGCGCTGCCGCCCCTGGCGACATCATCGGGGTGCGCGGGCCGTTCGGCACCGGATGGCCGCTGTGTGCGGCCGAGGGCCGCGATCTGCTGATCATTGCCGGCAGCATCGGCCTTGCCCCGCTGCGCCAGGCGGTGCTGGCGGCCCTGGCGAATCGGGCCAGGTATAACCGGATAGCGCTGCTGGTGGGCGCGCGGTCACCGGACCGGATGCTGTTCGCCCGCGAGCTCGATACCTGGCGCAGGCGCGGCGCCGAGGTTACGGCGACGGTCTACGCGGCCCACGCCGACTGGAAGGGCAACGTCGGCCCGGTGACCAAGTTCATCGGCGGCACGGTCGCCGATCCGGCGGGGACAGTGGCATTTGTCTGCTGTGCGGAGGTCGTCATGCGGTTCGCCGCCCGCGAACTGCTGGCCCGCGGCGTTGCCGCCGAGAACATCCTGGTCTCCTTGGAGCGGAACATGAAGTGCGGTGCGGCGCTCTGCGGCCACTGCCAGCTCGGCCCGCTCCTGCTCTGCCGGGACGGCCCGGTCGTCAACTACGCCGACGCCGCCCCGCTCGCCGCCAAGCAAGAGCTGTGATGAATGGCGCGCCGGCCCCGGAACCCGGCCGCAGCCAAGCCCGCGCTGACGGTGTGAAAGCTGGTCCGCGGGTGCGCGAGCCTTGGTCCGTCCGGTTGTCAGGCCGACGGCACGGTCGCGACGGGGCCGTGGGCGTGGTTCAGCACGGCGTGCATGACCGTGCCCGGCCCGTGGTGGGCGGCGCGCCTGCCGATGACCACCAGGTCGGCACGTGCGGACAGCCCGGCGAGCGCCCGGCCCGGGTGACCGCGCACCACGTCGCGGGTGACCGTCACGTCGGGGTACTTCCGTTGCCAGTCCTCCAGCAGCCCGGCAAGCACGCTGTCGGCTTCGGCCTGGTACCCGGGCGCTGCGGGCGTGTCCGAGGTGCGCGAGCTGCCGGAGTGCGGCGTGTGCCAGGCGTGCACGACGGCCAGGCTGGCTTTGCGCAGCGCGGCCTCCTCGAAGGCGAAGGTGAGCGGGGCCTCGCCGTGGTCGGGGTCGCCGATGCCGACGCCGACCTGCCGGTGCAGGGCCATGGTCTCCTCGCGGACGACCACGACCGGGCAGGGCGCGTGGGTGGCCGCGTACCGGCTGACCGACCCGAGGATCATCGCCGCGAACGCGCCGATGCCCCGGTGCCCCACGACCAGCATCAGCGCCCCCGACCCCGCGTCGGTTACCGTCTGCGCGATCGGGCCGTCCAGCGGGTCGGTATCGATCAGCAGCCCGGGATCGGCCTCGGCGGCACGGGCGGCCGCCTCGGCCAGCGCCCGGTCGCGGTTGTCGAGGATCACGTCGGCGACCGTCTCGGGGTTGTCCACGTCGCGGTGCGCGGTCATCCGGGGCAGCAGCTCCCCGACGGCCACGATCCGCAGCGGGGCGCCGCGCAGCACGGCCTCCCTGGCGGCCCACTGCACCGCCCGCAGCGATTCCGCCGACCCGTCTGTGGCGGCCACGATGGGCTTTGCTGTCATCGCTTCCTCCGGGTTACTGCGCAGGCCAAACAGACGCAAGGTGCGCCTGATCCTCTACTGTCGCCAACCGCCACGCAACGGTCAAGGTCCGAGGTCCCGGCGGCCGGGGACCTTTGTCCGGCCAGGGCACAGACCTCTGCCGGCTTCCGTGCGAGATAACGAAAGCGTAGCGTCGGGCTTGACGTGGCATCACGGCCAGGCGGGCGAGAAGACGAGAAGACAGGAGCGAAGGCGAATGACAACCGCCACACAAGCACAGACGTCCAGCACGAAACCCACTCTCGCGGGCAAGGTTGCCCTGGTCACCGGCGGGACCCGGGGCATCGGTGCCGCCATCAGCCGCCGCCTCGCCGCCGACGGCGCCGAGCTCGCCGCGGGTTACTGGCGGCATGGCGAGCCAGCCGAGAAGCTGCTCGCCGACCTGACCGCCGCCTATCCGGGGCGCAAGATCACCCTGCACGAAGGCAACATCGGCGACGCCGACGACTGCGCCCGGGTGGTGCGCGACGTGATCGACCAGCACGGCCGGCTCGACATCCTGGTCAACAACGCCGGGATCACCATCGACAGGACCGTGGCCAAGATGACCCACGAGGACTGGCTCCGGGTGATCTCGATCAACCTGTCCGGGGCGTTCTTCATGGCCCAGGCGGCGCTGGAGCACATGATGGAGCGCGGCACCGGCCGGATCATCAGCGTCTCCTCGGTCATCGGAGAGACCGGCAACATCGGCCAGGCCAACTACGCGGCATCGAAGTCGGGCCTGTTCGGCATGACCAAGTCGCTGGCCAGGGAGTCGGTGTTCATGCTGGCCCGCTCGGGCAAGCCGGTCGGCAGCGGCACCGGGCTGACCGTCAACGCCGTGACTCCCGGGTACATCGCCACCGACATGATGGCGACGATCCCGGACAAGGTGCTGGACCGGCTGCGCGGCCAGATACCGTGCGGGCGGTTCGGCGACGCCGACGAGGTCGCCCGCGTGGTCGCGTTCCTCGCCGACGACGAGTCCTCATATATCACCGGGCAGATCTGGTCCGTCAACGGCGGCCTGGACATGTGAGAGGAAGACAAACTGATGGAAGACGTATTCGTTCTGTCCGGGGTCAGGACCCCGATCGGCAAGTACGGCGGCGGCCTCGCCTCGGTGCCGCCCACCGACCTGGCCGCGCGGGTGGTACGTGAGGCGGTCGCCCGGGCGGGCGTGGAGCCGGGCCAGGTGGGCCACGTGGTGTTCGGCAACGTGATCCACACCGAGGTCAAGGACATGTACCTGTCCCGGGTGGCGGCCATCAACGGCGGCCTGGAGACCGGGACGCCGGCGATGACGCTGAACCGGCTGTGCGGCAGCGGGCTGCAGGCCATCGTCTCCGCCGCGCAGACGATCATGCTCGGCGACGCCCAGGTCACGGTGGCCGGCGGGGCCGAGTCGATGAGCCGCGGCCCGTACTGGCTGCCCGCCATGCGCTGGGGCCAGCGGATGAACGACGGCGTGGCGATCGACCCCATGGTCGGCGCGCTCACCGATCCGTTCGACGCCTGCCACATGGGCGTCACCGCGGAGAACGTCGCCACCGACTTCCACGTGTCCCGGGAGGACCAGGACGCGCTCGCCGCGGAAAGCCACCGCCGCGCCGGCGCCGCGATCGAGGCCGGGTACTTCAAGGAGCAGATCCTCCCGGTCGAGATCCCCGGCAAGAAGGGCACCACGGTCGTCGACACCGACGAGCACGTGCGTGCCAGCGTGAGCCTGGAGGACATGGCCAGGCTGCGGCCGGCTTTCGCCAAGGACGGCACGGTCACCGCGGGCAACGCATCCGGCATCAACGACGCCGCCGCGGCCGTCGTGCTCGCGTCGGAATCGTTCGTCAGCGGCAACGGCTTCACTCCGCTCGGCAGGCTCGTCGGCTACAGCCACGCGGGCGTCGAGCCGCGCATCATGGGCATGGGCCCGGTGCCGGCGGTCCGCGCCCTGCTGGACCGCACCGGCATCAAGGTCGACGAGATCGACGTGTTCGAGGTGAACGAGGCCTTCGCCGCGCAGGCGCTGGCGGTGGTCAGGGAACTGGGCCTGCCGCCGGAGCGCACCAACCCGAACGGCAGCGGCATCTCGCTCGGGCACCCCGTCGGGGCGACTGGGAGCATCCTGGCCGTCAAGGCCCTGTACGAGCTGAGGCGCACCGGCGGCAGGTACGCGCTGGTCACGATGTGCATCGGCGGCGGCCAGGGCATCGCCGCGATCTTCGAGCGGCCCTGACCGTTGCTTTATATGCCAAGCGTCGCGCTTGACAGCGGCCGCTTATGCTTGGTATAGTTTGCATAAGAGCCTACGAGGAGGAGACACAGGCAATGGCCAGCTATCCCGCGAAGGAACTGCAGGACGAGTTCCTCAACGCCATTCGCAAGAGCCAGGAGACCGTCGTCGAGGCGGTCAGGACCTGGGCCGAGACCGTCCAGTCGATGACGCCGAAGATGCCGTCGGTGCAGGTGCCGCTCGCCGACCAGCTGCCCAGCCCGAGCGAGGTCGTGGCCAACGCCTACGACTTCGCCGAGAAGCTGCTCGCCAGCCAGCGCCAGTTCGCCGAGGAGCTGCTGAAGGCGACGACCCCGCTGATGCCCGGCACCGGCGCCACGCAGGGCGAGCACAAGGCCTCGACGGCCAGGTAACCAAGCCCGGTACGCGGCAGCCCCGGTGATCCGGCGCTGCCGCGTACTATCGTCTGCGAACCCGGGAGGTGGCCGTGATGGACGCGTGGCAGGCGCAGCGGGAGGCGCTCGGTGCCTTCATCCGCACCCAGCGCAAGATGGCCAACCTGTCGCTGCGCCAGCTCGCGGAGCTGACCCACCTGTCCAACCCGTACCTCAGCCAGATCGAGCGGGGGCTGCACCAGCCATCGGTGCGGGTGCTCAAGGCCATCTCGGACGCGCTCAACGTATCCGCCGAGACGCTGCTCGCCCAGGCCGGCCTGATCGACGCCGTGACCGGGGATGCCGCGGGCACCCGCACGGCCCGGGAGGCCGGCGGGGGAGCCGGCACTGCGCAGGCCGCGGGCGCCGCGGGCGCCATGCCGCAGACCGAGGACGCGATCCGCGGCGACGGGCGCCTCAGCGACGAGCAGAAGGCGGCGCTGATCGCGGTCTACCGCAGCATGCTCACGCCGTTACGGCTGGCCGGAGCCCGCGCGGCCGCTCAGTGCTGGCCGGAGCGCGCGCGTCGGAAACCGCCGCGCGGCCGCTTAGCTGAGTCGTTCGACCAGCTCCCGGTGCAGCTCCCACAGCCGGGGCGGCAGCTGGGCTCCGAAGGTGCGGAAGAACTCGGGAATGCGCTCGGCCTCCAGCCGCCACGCCTCGGTGTTCACCGTGAGCAGCAGGTCCAGGTCGTCGCCGGTGATGTCCAGGCCGTCGAGGTCCAGCGAGCCCGGCGCCGGGAGGTACCCGATCGGCGTCCGCGCGGCCGCGGCGTCGCCGGAGAGGCGCTGGATGATCCACTTCAGCACGCGGATGTTCTCGCCGTAGCCCGGCCACACGAACCTGCCGCTGGCGTCCTTGCGGAACCAGTTCACGTAGAACAGCCGGGGCAGCTTGGCCGGGTCGGCGCTGCGGCCGATGTCCAGCCAGTGCCCGAAGTAGTCGCCCATGTTGTAGCCGCAGAACGGCAGCATCGCGAACGGGTCGTGCCGGAGCTCCCCGACGGTGCCCTCGGCCGCCGCGGTCTTCTCCGACGCGACGTTGGCCCCGAGGAACACGCCGTGATCCCAGTCGAACGACTCGGTCACCAGCGGCACGGTGCTCGCCCGCCTGCCGCCGAACAAGACCGCCGAGATGGGCACGCCGGCCGGGTCGTCCCACTCCGGCGCGATGATCGGGCACTGGGCGGCGGGGGTGGTGAACCGCGCGTTGGGGTGGGCGGCAGGCTCGGGCGAAACAGGGGTCCGGTCCCGGCCCTTCCAGTCGATCAGGTGCGCGGGGGGCTCGCCGGTCAGGCCCTCCCACCACACGTCGCCGTCGTCGCTCAGGGCGACGTTGGTGAAGATGC